>NZ_CP012371.1:1605056-1926067 GCF_000619905.2 Nitrosospira briensis C-128
CCTGCGGTATTCCCCCAGGCATTACGTTCGTAGGTGACCACCGCCGCGATTTGTACATCCGACAGGTGCTTGAATGCAGCCATTGCCGTGCCGGTCTTGCCATTCATGACAATATCGACATGGTCGGCCTTGGGACCGTTGGCGATCTTCGAGCCGTCCAGCGCGGCAAAGGTCCCGGGTATGCCCTGGCCATTGGCCTGATGGCAGGCAACACAGTTGGCGGCATAGACTTTCTCGCCTTCGGCTTTCAGTTCGTCCGCCGTAAATACTTTGTTCACGTCCTCGGTCGCCGCAGCGGTCTTGCTTTTCTGTTCAGCCACCCACTGGGCATATTTCTCCGGCTCCACCGCTTGGACTACGATCGGCATGAAGCCGTGCTCCTTGCCGCAGAGTTCGGCGCATTGGCCGCGATAGGTGCCAGGCTTTTCAATGGTGAACCAGACGTCGCGTATGAAGCCGGGGATGGCGTCCTGCTTTACGCCCAGGGCGGGTACCCACCAGGCGTGCAGTACGTCGTTGGCGGTGAGCAGTACGCGTATCTTCTTGCCGGTGGGCACAACCAGCGGGTTGTCCACTTCCAGCAGGTAGTTCTCACCCTTGGGCGCGGTGTTCTCGATCTGGTCGCGGGGGGTGGACAGGCTGCTCAGGAAACTGATGCCTTCTCCTTCGCCCGTCAGGTAGTCGTAGCCCCATTTCCATTGGTAACCGGTGCTCTTGATGGTGATCTCGGAGCTGGAGGTGTCCTTCATGTCGATGATGGTCTTGGTGGATGGATAGGCCATGCCAACCAGGATGAGAAACGGGATGCCGGTCCAGATGATCTCGACCGTGGTGCTGTGATGGAAGTTGGCCGCCGGGTAGTTCAAGGATTTGCGGTGCTTGAGTATGGAATACAACATGACCCCGAACACGCCCACGAATATCACCAGGCATATCCATAAAACCAGCGTGTGAAGATCATATATCTGCTGGGCTATCGGCGTTTGCGGCTCGGGCAAGTTTAACTGGTAAGGATCCGCCGCTGCCGCCATTCCCAGCCCGGAATACAATGCGGTCGCCACAATCCCAACTATGGTTGCTGCTGCTTTGCTACTCATATCTCCCCCCACTTGATTGCTGAATACAGTACGAGCCAATAATTCCAAAATTTTACGACCCTTGACTGGTCCCACGGACTGGCTTCCAGATCATTTTTGTTTAGCTCGGCGCCTACCTGATAGCCGGGAAAAAGCATCCTGATTACCGGATGTTTTCTGCCTAATAGCCATGTTGCGAATGTCGGTAATTGTGTTATTCTACGGCCTTATGCCGATTTTAAACATTAAGAATAATGGCATGCCCATAAGTTCAAAGTTTCAACTGAAAACAAAAATTTGTTATGCGCAGTCATTAATAAAATCTAAACAATTAATTTCCTGATTAATACTCAATACCGGATCATCAAAACAGGAAACGAACGAAAGCTCATCAAACTGGGTTACGTTTATATCATGAAAATTTTATGTACTATGCTTATCGTATTAAGCATAGTACATAAATTGCCGAAGTTGCCTTAACCCATATTTAATGCGGTTTTCAGGCTGAAATTATTCCGATTTTCTGTTGGCGCCGATCAAATTTCTTCAGAATTTCACAACATCTGTTTCAACTATTATCCGAATCGCCACTACTGAAACGGAAAAATTCTACCACAGCAAAATGGAGCGTACAAGAAAGAAACTTTATCCCGTTAAGCAAAATTAATAATGCCCCTATTCTAAAAAACGGTATTTCCCCCTCTTTTAATTGTGGTAATTTTACCCTATTTGAATTATGGTAATACGAGTATTCAGGCGCCAATTTATCCTTTTGGCATAGCGCGGCCCCGCTCCGTACGGCGCAGTTTACCATTGAGCTTGTCATTGTTGAATCTCTATCGTCACCTGCATGATTAGAAGGGCTTTGTATGGCAAAAATGAAATAAATGAGCTCGCCCTGAAGCTATCACGGGATAGCGGTGGAAAGGATATCGGTGAAGATGCGGCTTCGCCCGCCCAGGTTGAAACACCATATTCATGACACCGTGGCCATCCGATGAAGAAAAATCGTGCTTGCTTGACGAGTCAGACGGCTTCCGCCTATTATTACAGCGGCAAAAAGAAGCGTGAAGGTGCTTCGAAGGCATGAATAACGGCCGCATTCCGGAGTCTCCTGATACTTACATCGACCCCGGCAAACTGGGTTCGTTATAATAAGGCTTGAGATTTCGCGGCGGCACAATTTTGTTTTAATTATTCAGCGGTTCTATTTGATGAGATTTTCCAGAGGGTATGAGAATGGCGGAAACCAGTAACGCCGCTACGGCAAGCATGGCTCCGGAGCTACAAACATCAGGATGGTTCAATACGCCCCGACCGATTACGCTCGCCTCACTGCGGGGGAAAGTGGTTGTATTGCATACTTTTCAGATTTTCTGTCCCGGTTGCGTGCAGGTAGGTATTCCGCAGGCGCAGAGAATATATCAGGAATTCGATCCTGATCGCGTAGCAGTGATCGGGTTGCACACGGTATTCGAACATCACGCCGTGATGGGCCCCAACGCCCTCGAAGTATTTATACATGAGTATCGGCTTCGATTTCCGATCGGTATCGACAAGTATGACGGCGAACCAAAAGGCATTCCATTGACCATGCATGCTTATCGGATGCAGGGCACGCCATCCCTGGTTCTGATCGATAGAACCGGACACATCCGTCTGCATAAATTCGGACATGTGAGCGACCTTACGATTGGATTCTCGATCGGTACGCTGCTTTCCGAAGAAATTGATGAATCTTCCGGCGCGGTTGAAGCTATCCCCGCAAGTAGTGGAAGTAGCGCCTGCGACGCGGATGGCTGCAGCGTCTGATTTGCAGATTGAATAGGTTATTGCAGGACTTGTCCTTTTAGCCCGGATGTTTCATAAATTTGCGTGATGATTGCGCAGGATTTTGTTTCGTAGGGAGATTTTGTGAAAGAGTGGCGTAGTTATTCATACGCCCGACTGAACGAAATTTTCATACGAAACAAAAGACCAGCAAGGGCGCGCGTCAATTTATGAAACATCCGGGCTAGCTGGGGTCTATGGTGTCATTCCAATGATCAGCCGGTGGAGTTTTTCCGGAGCCGCTCATTTAGAAAAGTCAGTTAACCTTGATCTGTCTTGGGTATATCGTCCGGCTTAACGCGCTTTGCAATCCCAGTAAGTACCTCGGCAGTTGCTTCACGCATCAGATTGGTGATGGCATGAGTCAGCTTGATGCCCGCCTCTAGCTGGTTCTGTCCGACCGAGGCCATCTGCTGATTAAAAACCACGAGGGTGTCCTTCACCTGAGAACCAACCGCGGTTCCGTTGCGTTTGGCGTGGCCAATCAAATCCCCCAGGGTTTCCTTCACCAGTTCCTGAGCGGCGGAAGCGGATGCCTGTACGACGTCCAGAAAAAGTGTCTCAACACTTTCCAGTTCGGTGCGGGCGCGGGTAAGCTCTTCATTTGAAAATTTTTGCGCCCGGCCTGCAGCCTCCTCCAAAGCCAGTTTTGAAGCTTCGGCAAACTGCGCGAGCGCGGCATCCAATCCGGCGACCGCATCGCGTATGGGCTCCAGTATTGCTTGCGTCTGCGCAGGTGCTTGTTGCAATTTTTGCTGCGCGCCTTCACTCACTCCTTTCATCACCGCCGTCACGACTTTCCGTAGCGATTTCTGATCCTGGTCCTGCGTACTCAAGGCTTTCACCGTGAAATCCCGAACTTCTTCACGGACGTTGTTTCCATGCGCAATGCTGTTGCGCACTTTGGCCTCGAGCGCGGATGTGTCCGAAATTGTGTCAGGAGAAGCTTCACCGCCGGTTACGTTTTGCATGATAAAAACTCCCTAAGTGATGAAAAAATAGTGATCTACGCTGTAAGCCGAACAAGACCGCCCATATAAGGTTGCAGAATTTCCGGAATGGATACGCTGCCATCGGAATTTTGAAAATTTTCCAGAATCGCCACCAGCGTCCGTCCCACCGCCAACCCCGAGCCGTTAACGGTATGCAATAATTCCGGTTTACCTTTTTCGTTGCGAAAGCGCGCCTGCATGCGCCGCGCCTGGAATGCCTCGCAATTACTGCATGAAGAAATTTCGCGAAAGACATTCTGCTCCGGCAACCAGACTTCGATATCGTATGTTTTAGCCGCCGAGAAACCCATATCCGCCGTGCACAAGGTCATTACGCGATAAGGCAATTCCAGTTTCTGAAGAATCGTTTCCGCATGAGTGGTCAACTCCTCCAGTGCTTCGTAGGAATGTTGTGGATGCACAATCTGCACCAACTCTACCTTCTCGAACTGATGTTGCCGGATCATGCCACGGGTATCCCTGCCATAGCTTCCCGCTTCGGATCGGAAACATGGTGTATGCGCTGTGAGCTTGATGGGGAGCGATTCAAGAGCAACGATTCGATCGCGCACCATATTGGAGAGTGGAACTTCGGCGGTGGGGATCAGATACAGATCATCCCCTTCGGGCTGATAGGGCGAATTACCCGTGAACGCGTCTTGATAATTCTCTTGCCCCGAAAGAACTTCAACTGAACCCGTCTTTTTTCGAGGAATCTCGAACAGGTCCTCCTTGAACTTCGGCAACTGCCCGGTGCCCCGCAAGCTTTCCGCATTGACCAGATAGGGAACATATGTCTCGGTATAGCCGTGCTCCTGCGTATGCGTGTCCAGCATGAATTGCGCAAGAGCGCGGTGAAGCCGTGCGAGCGCGCCTGTCATCAAGCTGAAACGTGCGCCGCTGAGCTTGGTGGCGGTCGGAAAATCCAGCAATCCCAGACCCTCGCCTATGCTCACGTGATCTCTCACCATAAAATCGAATATGCGCGGGGTTCCCCAACGGCGTATCTCACGATTATCGGCTTCATTAATGCCCTCCGGCACGCTGCTATGGGGCAGATTGGGGATTTGCAACAATAGTTGCTGCAACGCGGTTTGAGTTTTTTGTAGCTGAGCTTCCGCCTGCCTTAGTTCGTCGCCAAGATTAGCCACCTCAGCAAGGATACCCGAGACGTCCTCTCCTCTGCTTTTGGCGTTACCGATCTGTCTGGAGGCAGCATTTCGCCGCGCCTGAAGCTCCTCCGTATAGGTCTGCAGATTCTTCCGTTCTGCCTCCAGGGCACTGAATTCCGTAGTGGGAAAAGCATAATTACGGGTGGCAAGAACCCTGGCCACATGAGCCAGATCGGTACGTAACAATTGAATGTCTAACATCCTAACTCCAAAAAACGTGTGCCGGACAATAACAGCTCTTATCCAGGCTTTTTCTTTGCCTGTTTGTCCAGTTCGCGCAGGTACGTCAGCCTTTCGGATATCTTACTTTCGAATCCCCGCGCGGCCGGTTCGTAAAATTTAATCTCCGGCATGCCTTCCGGGAGATAATTTTCCCCAGCGGCGTAGGCTTCGGGATCGTCATGAGCATAGCGGTAGTCTCGTCCGAAGCCCATATCCTTCATCAGGCGGGTAGGTGCGTTGCGCAAATGCTCAGGTACGCGGCGTGACTTGTCGCCGCCGATAAAAGATCGGGTTTTATTATACGCAAGGTAAGCGGCGTTGCTCTTGGGCGCACAAGCGAGATAAAGCGCCGCTTGCGCCAGCGCCAATTCCCCCTCGGGACTGCCCAGGCGTTCATAAGTCTCCGAGGCATCGAGCGCTACCCGTAATGCACGCGGATCGGCCAGGCCGATGTCCTCCACGGATGCTCGAATCAAGCGCCGCGCTATGTAGCGTGGATCGGCGCCTCCGTCCAGCATCCGGCACATCCAGTAGAGCGTCGCGTCCGGGTTGGAACCACGCAGCGATTTATGAAGCGCCGAAATCTGGTCGAAATACTCATCTCCGCCTTTATCAAAGCGGCGCTTGGCGCGGGAAAGCGCATTATGCACATACTCCGCTTCTATTTCCGCAATTCCCTCGGTCGCTGCCGCGGTTTTTATCTGCTCGAGAAAGTTGAGCAGGCGCCGCGCGTCACCGTCCGAATATTCGATCAATAAGCGTCTGGCGTCATCGGAAAAATTCAATCCCTGCAATGCGAGATATTCCGCTCGCTTGAACACAGTAGCAAGCTCATCTTCGGATAAGGCAGTGAGAACATAAACCTGTGCCCGGGACAATAATGCGCTGTTAACCTCAAACGAAGGATTCTCGGTGGTGGCTCCGATGAATGTCACCAACCCCTGTTCGACATAGGGTAGAAACGCGTCCTGTTGCGATTTGTTGAAGCGATGCACTTCATCCACAAACAGGATCGTGTGACGTCCGGATTGCTGCAATACGGCCTGTGCGCGTTCAATCGCTTCCCTGATATCCTTGACCCCCGATAACACCGCCGACAAAGCGATGAATTCAGCATCAAACGCCCTCGCCATCAGCCGCGCCAGCGTCGTTTTGCCGGTGCCGGGCGGCCCCCACAGTATCATCGAATGCGGCTTGCCGGATTCAAACGCAAGACGTAGCGGCTTGCCCGGACCGAGCAAATGAGACTGCCCAACAACATCCTTCAGCTCATGAGGACGCAACTGCTCGGCGAGCGGCGCGGCAGCTTCACGTTGCCCGAACAAGTCAGTCACTGATCACGTCCGCACCTTCCGGTGGGGTGAATTTAAACAATTCCGGCGCAAGCCTGGGGTTTTGTTCTACTCGGCTAAAGGTAAGCACCGTAGTCTGGCCGAAATTATCATGCAGCTCCATGCTCTTCAGGGCGCCCTCTGGTGCGAATCCCAGACGCACCCATTCAAACGTGCTTTCCTTGGCCTTAGGTTTGGCTTCCAGCCACTCTGTGTCTCCCTGCAAGCCGATTTCCGTTAGATCGAAATTATTTTCAATGTCACTGTTCCCTGCAAGCAACGCCGCAGGGGTGCTGCCGATAGCGACATCAAGCTTGCGCACGGTTACCTGATTAAGATCGCGATCATAAAACCATATGCGGGAACCATCGCCCACAATAAGCTGCTCGTACGGTTTCTCGTAAATCCATCGAAACTTGCCCGGACGCTCGAATTGCATCGTACCGCCACCTTTTTGTACCGCGCGTCCACTTCTATCGAGAACAGTCTGTGAAAACACCGATCTAACAGTACGGGTATTCTGAATGAAATTCTTGAGACTGTTTATCGCACTTGCCTCGGCGGTAGAGATAAACAAAAAGAACAGCAAAAAAACCCAGCATCGTTCCGGTAGCTTCATGGTATTCCTTAAGTCATCAAGGGAAGTATTATAAAGAAGTGCTTTCGCCCGTGTGGAATAAGCCCGGTTTACCTGAGAATACCATTTTCCTATTTCCTGATCGCAAGCTGGTTTGATCTGGTTTCGCCTGCGATTTTACCGGCTTCTGTTTGCCCCGCCAAAAATGTCTCGCATTATGTCGAAAGCACGGGGAGTAAGCCGTGATTAGCATTTTCCCGGAAAATATCGTATTCCGGGAGATATTGTATATATGGACCAGGCTGAAAATCCGGCATAAAAATGTTGGAACCGTCCTATAACAACAAAGTCTAATTTTTGCTGGCGGAGAATAGTTCCCCGTCAACTTAATGTTGGTCGTTATTCTCTCAACTATTGGCAACAGGAGGAAACAACATGGCAACAACACTAGGAACGTCGGGCCACGCCAAGACAAGTGGGCGCGACTACGACATGTCGGAGTGGTATGACTCAAGGTGGTACAAATTCGGGCTCATCACCATGCTGCTGGTAGCGATATTCTGGGTCTGGTACCAGCGGACCTACGCCTACTCGCACGGCATGGACTCCATGGAACCCGAGTTTGAAAAAGTATGGATGGGACTGTGGCGCGTCCACATGATCGTCATGCCGATCTTTGCCCTCATCACCTGGGGTTGGATCTGGAAGACCCGCGACACCAATCTTGACAACCTTGACCCCAAACTGGAAGTCAAGCGTTACTTCTACTGGATGATGTGGCTGGGCGTCTACCTCTTTGGCGTATACTGGGGCGGCAGCTTCTTCACCGAGCAGGACGCCTCCTGGCACCAGGTCATCATCCGCGACACCAGCTTCACCCCCAGCCACGTCGTCGTGTTTTATGGCTCCTTCCCCATGTACATCGTCTGCGGCGTGGCAAGCTACCTGTACGCCATGACCCGCCTGCCGCTGTACTCCCGTGGCACCTCGTTCCCGCTCGTCATGGCCATTGCCGGACCGCTCATGATCCTGCCGAACGTAGGCTTGAACGAATGGGGTCATGCCTTCTGGTTCATGGAAGAACTCTTCAGCGCACCGCTGCACTGGGGCTTCGTCATCCTGGGCTGGTCGGGACTGTTTGCAGGCGGGATTGCAGCACAGATCATCACCCGCTACTCCAACCTGACCGACGTCGTCTGGAATGGCCAAAGCAAAGTCATCCTCAACAACCGGATCGTACCGTAATCGGCTGGGCAGTTAACCTGAACCATGCTCGGACCGCCCCACTCCCCAAGGAATCAGGGGGAGCGGGGCGGTCTTAATTTATGCAACAACTTCGTCCTTTTTAAGGTACGAAAACAAAAGTAGCAGACCAGTATTCTTGCAATTCGTCGTGATGTCGTCTTTCACATCGACTAGTCGTTGCGCGCCGGGACCAATACCTCCCGATTACCGTTGGTTTGCATGGCTGAAACCAAGCCTGCGCGTTCCATTTCTTCAATCAGCCGCGCAGCACGGTTATAGCCGATACGCAAGTGCCGCTGTACCAGCGAGATCGAAGCGCGGCGCGACTTGAGCACCATCGCAACCGCGTCGTCGTAAAGCGGATCGGCTTCGCCGCCTTCCTGACCTGCTATGCCAGCGCTTTCGCCCGCGCCGCCCTCATCTTCGATAGAATTAAGCACGCCGTCCACATAACGCGGCGCACCATGCGCCTTCAGGTATTCCACCACCCTGTGTACTTCCTGATCGGCGACAAAAGCGCCATGCACCCGTTGTGGATAACCGCTACCGGGAGGCAGATAAAGCATGTCGCCCTGCCCAAGCAGCGCCTCCGCCCCCATCTGATCCAGAATGGTACGCGAATCCACCTTGCTGGATACCTGAAACGCCACACGGGTCGGGATGTTGGCTTTGATAAGGCCGGTAATCACATCGACCGAAGGCCGCTGCGTGGCGAGCAGCAAATGCACGCCAGCGGCACGTGCTTTCTGCGCCAGCCGAGCAATCAGTTCCTCGACTTTTTTGCCCACCACCATCATCAAATCCGCCAATTCATCTATTACCACTACGATCAATGGCATCTCTTCCAGCGGCTCTGGTGCGTCCGGCGTCAAGCTGAATGGATTGGTTAGCGGTTGTTCGCTCTTGATTGCTTCCCGAACTTTCTGGTTATACCCACCGAGGTTACGCACACCCAGTGCAGACATCAGCTTGTAGCGCCGCTCCATTTCCGCTACCCCCCACCGCAGCGCGCTCGCCGCCTGGCGCATATCCGTCACCACGGGCGCCAGCAGATGCGGAATGCCTTCATAAACCGACAACTCGAGCATTTTTGGATCTACCAGAATCAGGCGCACCTGCTCAGGCGTAGCCTTATAGATAAGGCTCAGTATCATGGCGTTGATTGCCACCGATTTGCCTGATCCGGTCGTTCCCGCAACCAGCACATGGGGCATTCTGGCCAGGTCTGCTACTACCGGATGGCCGCCGATGTCCTTGCCTAACGCCATGGTCAGCGGCGACGCCATCTCGGCATAAGCTTGCGAACTGAGAATTTCCGATAGCCGCACCACCTGCCGCTTGGGGTTAGGAATCTCCAGACCCATGCTGGTCTTTCCCGGAATGGTTTCCACCACGCGTATGCTCACAACCGACAACGAACGCGCCAGATCTTTCACCAGATTGAGAATCTGGTTGCCCTTTACGCCCACAGCGGGCTCGATCTCGTACCGGGTAATGACGGGACCGGGATAAGCGGCCACCACCTTGACCTCCACGCCAAAATCGATCAGCTTCCGCTCGATCAGGCGCGAAGTAAATTCGAGCGTGTCGGTCGACAGGATTTCCACATCCTTTTTCGCCGGCTCGTCCAGCAGGCGCAACGGCGGCAAAGGCGAATCGGGTAAATCGACGAATAGCGGCGTCTGTTTTTCCTTGATCACCCGCGGCGACTTCGGAATCATGGTGGCAGGCTGCTCGATATGTAAAGGCGGATTTTCCTGGAAACGTTTTTTCCCGACCTCGACCAATTCGTCCCGCTTGATTGCCGAGGCCAAGCCGGCGCGGCGATCCTGCCAGTCTTCCCAGCGGCGCCTGACGATCAGGCAGCTTCCCTCTATCACCGCGCCCAGCTTCTCGACGAAACGCAGCCACGACAGGCCGGTAAACAAGCTGAAGCCGATCGCGATCAATGTCACCAGTGCCAGCGTCGTGCCGGTAAAGCCCAGCATCCGCGACAGGTTCTTGCTGATTATCAGGCCCAGCACACCGCCCGGCGTCTGGGGCAACGTTATTTGGAGCGTATAAAAGCGCAATGCTTCAAGTCCACTGCTGGCGAATAGCAAAACAAGAAAACCAACAGCCGAAACAAACAATGGGCGACGATCGAATATGCCCCCATCGATACGATGATAAGACCACGTTACGAGAAAAGCACAAAATAATACCCACCACCAGGCTGAAACGCCGAATAGATATAGCAACAAGTCCGCCAGCCAAGCCCCCGCCGTCCCGCCGGGATTTTGCACGGTCGCCGCGCCACTGTGGGACCACCCGGGATCGGCACGCTCATATCCATGGAATATCAGTACCAGGTAAAGCGCCACGCCGAGCAATGCGAGCCCCGCGGATTCGCGTAGCAGCCTGACAACCCTCGGCGGCAAAGGATTGGGACTTGATTTTTTCGCCATAGACTTGACAGAGCTCATGGATAGTCTCGGGCTAACAGAAGAATACGGAAAGAAATCCGATTATATAGGGTTACATCAGGGCTAAAAAGCAGCGTCGCCGCCGCCCTGGCATCGTATGGAAGAAAATGAAGAAAGGCGATCACATATGCATCGCTACCAGCGGTGCAAAGCTCAAGAATTTTACTCGATCTGTCATTCCTTTACTTGCGCGGCCGATTCAACTCATCGGATGTCGTTATCCTGGAGTTTTTCATCCAGTATTTCGATCCAGTGATCGACCGCCATCGACGTACCACTACTCCGGACGTGCATGAGGCATCCTATGTTGGCAGTCGCAATCCGGATTGGCTGGCCCGATTCCAGCGCCGCTATCTTGTTTTTCAGTAGCTGTTGCGACAGTTCGGGCTGCAAAATGGAGTAGGTGCCTGCCGATCCGCAACAAAGATGCGCATCCGGCACATAAGTCAACTCAAAACCTGCGGCAACCAGAATCTTCTCGGCAACACCCCGGATTTGCATTCCATGTTGCAGAGTACAGGGGGAATGGAAGGCGAGCCGGGTTTTTTTTGCCACACCCCTGTGCGCCAGCGGTCTGCCGAGGAGTGAGACGAGTGCTTGGGTCTCGGCTTCCAGGATTTCGCTGATATCTTTAGTCAGCTCGGAAATCCGTGCCGCCTTTTCCGCATAGGCGGGATCATGACGCAATAAATGGCCGTATTCCTTTACGGTTACGCCGCAACCACTGGCGGTCATGACGATGGCTTCCACTCCAACCACCCTTTCTCCTCCTCCGTCATCTTGCATTCCGACATACGGCCACCAGGCGTCCACATTGCGGCGCATGTAATCCAGTCCTTCCTGTTGGGCATTGAGATGGTAAGACACGGCGCCGCAGCAACCTGCGTTCGGCGCCTTGATGAGGGATATACCGAGCTTGTCCAATATTCTTGCGGCGGCGGCGTTGATGTTAGGCGCCAGCGTCGGCTGTACGCAGCCTTCCAGCACCAGCATTTTGCGTTGATGTTGTACAGGAGGCTGAGAAAACTGTGATCCCGCGAGTTGAGAATTCTTTGTATGCGGTATTGAATCCCGAAGCACACCCGGCAGTAACGGGCGCGCAGATCGCCCCAGCTTCAGCAATGAAGCAAACACCCCTGGGTTGGGTAGCGTCTGGCGCAATGCGTAGCGCACGGTAGCTGCAGCGAAACTTCGTCCCACCTTTTTTTCAACAATGCCACGGCCGATATCCACCAGCCGTCCATATTGCACGCCGGAGGGACAAACCGTCTCGCAGGCGCGGCAAGTGAGACAACGGTCGAGATGCAATTGTGTTTTTTGCGTGACCGGCGCGCCTTCCAGCACCTGTTTTATCAGATAGATACGCCCACGCGGGCTATCCAGTTCGTCGCCCAGCAACTGATAAGTCGGGCAGGTGGCAAGACAGAAGCCGCAATGAACGCAATTCCGCAGTATCGCCTCCGCTTCCTGTCCTTCCGGAGAGTCTTTGATGAAGTCGGCGAGATGAGTTTGCATTTATATTTCCGGGTATATCCGGCCGGGATTCAGTATACGCATGGGGTCGAATTTTTCTTTCAGGCGGCGAGTGATATTCATCATAGCCGGGGTGAGCGGATGAAACACGGGGGCGCACGATCCGTAGCTGCGAAATAAAGTAGCATGACCGCCCGCGACCTTCGCAGCGGTGCGTATGGCGAGATGCACTGCCTCGGTATCCGCATCAGCCGAGTCAGTTACCAGCCAGCGCAACGCTCCACCCCATTCGATCAATTGATTCCCGGGCAGCGATAGTGGCGGTGTCGTCGATTTTATGGACAAGCGCCAGAGCGGCTTCCCTGTCTGAAAAAACGGGTGGGTCTGTTCGCGCACTGTTTCCCAGAAAACGGCGCCGTCATCGATTTCCTCTCCACCCATTATCGCACGCGCGGCGCGCACGGCAGGGGCTGCGCCGGATAGCCTCAAAAAAAGGACACCATCGCAGAAACAGGTTGCGGAAACCGGTAGCGGTTTACCTGCCCAAAAATTCATCTTTTCGATGGCTTCCGTCTCGTTCATCGGTAAGCACAGCGTAAGCTCCATTGCCGGTAGCGGCAGCACTTTGAGGGAAACCTCGAGCAAGAGACCCAGCGTGCCCATCGAACCCGTCATCAAACGCGAAACATCGTAGCCGGCAACATTTTTCATGACCTGGCCGCCAAAACGCAGATCCTCTCCTCTACCATCCAGCATGCGCACTCCCAGCACAAAGTCGCGTACCGCGCCGGCGGATGCTCGGCGCGGACCGGACAGGCCGGTAGCAACACAACCGCCGAGCGTAGCGCCAGCGCCAAAATGGGGTGGCTCGAAAGCCAGCATCTGACCGTGCCTGGCCAGTTCGGTTTCGAGATCGGACAATCGCGTCCCTGCGCGAGCGGTGACCACCAGCTCGGTAGGCTCGTAATCGACTATGCCGGCGTAAGCGGTGGCATCGAGAATGCCGCCCCCTGAAGGAAGAGGAGCGGCCAGGGCCAGGGGAGCAACGCGACCGCCATAGAAATCCTTGGTACCGCCGCTGCGTATTATTAATGGCTCGTCAGCGCTGCCGGCCGCTTGAATGGTGTCGGCAAATTGATCAATGAGATATTGCATGCCTAATCGTTGCCAGTCTTCAGACTATGCAAAATCGCCTCATCAATTTTCAAAACCTCGGCAGTCCTGGGAATTTTTCTTCGCCCCGATGCACATGCATGGCGCCATGCTCGGCGCAACGGCGTAGCGTCGGCACGGCTTTTCCGGGATTCAGCAGTCCATCCGGATCAAAGGCCGCCTTTACCGCATGAAACATCTTCAGTTCGCCGATCTTGAATTGAGAACACATCTGGTCGATTTTTTCCATACCGACTCCGTGTTCGCCCGTAATGGTCCCCCCGGCCTGAATACACATCTGGAGTATCCTTGCGCCAAACTTCTCGGTTAATTCAAGCTCTCCCGGCTGATTTGCGTCATAAAGAATCAGCGGATGCAAGTTGCCGTCGCCGGCATGGAAGACATTCATGCAACGCAGGCCATACTCGACGGAGAGCGCTTCGATTCCAGACAATACGTTTGCAAGACTCTTGCGGGGAATGGTTCCATCCATGCAGTAGTAATCCGGCGATATGCGGCCCGCTGCCGGGAAAGCGGCTTTGCGTCCGGCCCAGAATTTAAGCCGCTCGGCCTCATCGCGCGATGTCCTGATCTCGATCGCGCCGCTTCTTTCCATGATTTCATTAATATGCCGGATTTCTTCCGCCACTTCCTCTGCCGTACCGTCCGCTTCGCATAGCAGAATCGCGGCCGCATCAAGGTTGTAGCCTGCATGAACGTACTCCTCCACGGCGCGGGTAGTGATTTTATCCATCATCTCCATACCGGCCGGAATAATACCCGCGCCGATCACGTTCGCCACGGCATCACCGGCACTACGCAGGTCATTAAATGCAGCAAGGACCACCTGGGCTTTTTCTGGCTTGGGCGTGAGTTTTACGGTAACTTCAGTCACGACGCCCAGCATGCCTTCGCTGCCCGTCATGAGCGCGAGCAGGTCGTAACCTGGCGCATCCAGCCCATCAGCGCCGATTTCAAGGATCTCGCCATCTATGGTTATCACGCGCAATTTAATAATGTTATGCACGGTGAGCCCATATTTCAGGCAGTGTACGCCTCCCGAATTTTCTGCCACATTGCCGCCGATGGAGCAGGCAATCTGCGACGACGGATCGGGTGCATAATATAAGCCATACGGTGCCGCCGCTTCGCTGATAGCGAGATTGCGCACCCCTGGCTGCACCCGCGCGGTGCGTGCTGCCGGGTCGAGCTCAAGTATTTGTTTCAACTTGGCGAGCGACAGAAGCACACCTTCCGCATGGGGCAGCGCGCCCCCGGACAGGCCGGTTCCCGCCCCGCGTGCCACTACCGGGATTTTTGCCACATAGCAAACCTCTAGAATTTCGATCACTTCATTTTCGGTTCGCGGCAATGCCACGATCAAGGGCATTTGCCGGTAAGCCGACAAGCCGTCGCACTCGTACGGCCTCAGGTCCTCGATCTCATGAAGCACCGCATCCGGTGGCAGAAAGGTGCGTAGCCTGGAAACAAGCTCGAGCGCATTCATCTCAATTATAAACTCGGTTAATTTAATTCTTTTTGCGAATCCTGAATCGAATCGTTAATTTCATGATTCGACAATTTTTCCAGCATTTGTATCATTGCTGCGCTATCCAACTTTGCGCCGCCGTGGGCGATGCATGCATTGAACATTTGCTGAACGGCGGCCGTATTGGGCAAACTGATGCCCAACGCATGTGCATTGGAGAGTGCGAGATCCAAATCCTTCCGATGCAGCTCTATGCGGAATCCCGGCTCGAACGCGCGCTTGATCATACGCTCGCCATGAACTTCCAGAACGCGCGATGAAGCAAACCCACCCATCAGCGCCTGGCGCACCCTGGCAGGATCGGCGCCGGCCTTGGACGCAAACAGCAGGCCCTCGCCGACAGCCTCGATAGTAAGCGCAGCGATGATCTGGTTGGCAATCTTGCAGACCTGACCTGCGCCATTCTCACCGATCAGCGTGATTGTTTTTCCCAGTAATTCGAGAACAGGCCTGATCTTCTCGAATACCGGTTCCGTTGCGCCCACCATAATGGTAAGGGTTGCATTCATTGCGCCTATATCGCCACCGGACACGGGCGCATCCACATAGTCACAACCGAGCTTATTGATATCAGCGGTAAATATTCTGGTTTCGATGGGAGAGATGGAACTCATGTCCATCACGATCTTGCGTGCAATCGGGTGTTCGCGATTGCTGCCGCTCAGCTCGCGCAACCCTTCGACCACGCCATTCTTGCCGAACAGCACCTGTTCCACATCCTGCGTATCAGGTAGCATGGTGATGACAATGTCGGCGCTTTGGGCAACTTCGCTGGGCGAAGAGCAGGCCTTGCCCCCCAGCTTGAGCAATTCATCCGGCACGCCGCTGCGAGAATGCAGAAACAATGTGTGGCCGCCATTGATAAGGTGCCCGGCCATGGGCTTTCCCATGATGCCGAGGCCAATGAAACCGATGCTTGTCATTTTTTTGCTCATCAGCACTTGAAGTCCTGCCGGTTATCTCAGTTATACTTTTAGGCTCGCCAGCCTCGCTGGTGTCACTCGCGGATTTTTTCGCGGGCAGAGAAGTTTCGCTAGTGTAAACTTTCTTGCGATCCGGATGCCGAATACGGGAGCGTATTTCGAACGCATGCTCATGTTTTTTAGCTAGCGTAGGTGTGCATCCAACATTCTTACTATTGGAAATAAACGTTGGGGTTCCTTCGTCACCCCAACCTACGAGATAATTTTTTAGGGCGCGTCATTGCTGCATACGGATAGGCGTGGGTAACCGAATGATGGGTTATGCTTCGATTCACACATCCTACATGCAGGGTTTGTCGTTGCCGAGCTTGAATATCAGACGCCGCATTCCAAATGCGCGCGCTCATTTTTTAGCGTCGAAATAAAAAAGAATATTGCCATTTGATAATTACAAGGAAATGGAATGATCGAATTTCAACTAGGCAGGCGTAATCGCTGCATTTTTACCTATGTTAATACAAAAGTCGCTCAACACAGTATAAGCGTACTCGCTTGCGTGGCGACCATGCGCGAAAAAAAACGTAATGGTGCCATGAGTGCTGGTCTTGAACTGCCGGGGGCGCTGGCATGAGCAAAGACCCGGTAATCATCATCGGCAGCGGTATCGGCGGTTACACCGTAGCCCGGGAATTTCGCAAGCTGGATGCGGAAACGCCTATCCTGATCATTTCCGCGGATCATGGCGGATTTTACTCCAAGCCGATGCTTTCGAACGCGCTGGCAACGGGGAAGACGCCCGCGTCCATACTGAATGCCAGCGCCGAGAAAATGGCCGCGCAGCTCAAGATGACCATCCGGCCCTATAGCCGAGTGGCGGCCATTGATCCATCCAGTAAAACGATAACCTTGGAAGGTGGAGAGAAACTATCCTACAGCCAGCTCGTTCTGGCGTTGGGAGCTGATGCAATCCGGCTGCCGCTGGAAGGCAAGGGGACGGGAGACATTCTTTCCGTAAACGATCTCGATGACTACGAGCGTTTGCGGAATGTTCTGGAAGGAAAAAAAGAGGTGACTATCCTGGGTGCGGGCCTGATCGGTTGTGAATTCGCCAATGATCTGACCATGGCGGGTTACCGGGTACGCGTGATCGATATCAGCACACAACCTCTGGGTCGGCTGCTACCGCAAGCTGGCGGTGCCTTCATGCAACGCAGGCTGGAAGCAGCCGGTGTCGTTTTCCACTTGGGTGCGGCGACTCAATATGTGGAACGTGTACAAGAAAGCCTGCGCCTGACGCTCGCCAATGGAGAAATCATCCAGACGGATATCGTGCTTTCCGCTGTCGGGTTGCGTCCACGGACCGCACTGGCTCAAGCAGCCGGTATTGCGGTGAATCGCGGTATCTCGGTCAATCGCTCGCTGCAAACCTGTTATGAGGATATTTATGCTTTGGGCGACTGCGCCGAAGTGGAAGGTAGAGTATTGCCGTTCGTGATGCCGATCATGCATGCGGCGCGCGGACTCGCGGCGACGCTTGCCCAGACCCTGACACCAGTACGCTACCCTGCCATGCCCGTGCTGGTAAAGACACCGGCTTGTCCAACCGTGGTATCACCACCCGACGCAGGGAAACAGGGAGAGTGGCTGGTAGAGGAAGACGAAAACGGAGTCAAGGCCCTGTTTCAAAGTGTGGAAGGCGAACTGCTGGGATACGCGCTGCTGGGTGTTTCAACCAAGGAAAAGAATGCGCTTGCCGCGCAGTTGCCGGCAGTGATGGAATAACTCCGCCAATGTCGATTCGTCATTCCAAGCTTGACCTGGAATGACGAATCATACTATTTCCATCTCTCGCCGCGCTCGTACTATCAGTAACCCTTCGAACGCATGCATGAAGCATAAGCCGCCTGATACTGCGCGTCGTGCGACTTGGTTTCGTTGAGTCCGTACAGGCTTCCTCCCGCCACACCTGTTATCCCACCGATGGCAGCTCCCTTCCCCGCGCCGCTGCCTCCACCTGCGATCGCACCGCCCGCCGCGCCTATCGCCGCACCGATAGCGGCGCCCAGCGCTGCGTTCTTGACCACTTCCTCGGTTTTGCTGTTCACCTGCTCAGTCGCATACTTATTGCACGCTTCCATGACGGACTGCGAAGGGTACGCTGGTTGGGGAGGGTACCCCGCTGGCGGGGAATAGGATGGGGGTGGCGGGATAGCGCCCGAAGTGTTCCTGCTTGACTTCGCAACGCGGGTATTCCGCTGAGGCTCGACCGGCGCCACCTCTTCGGCCAGCTTCGCCGGCGTGCTCGATTTTGTCGAGTCTTCTACCCCAACGGTTGGAGACGCATCAACTGCCTCTTGAGAATCAGGCACCTCGGTCTTGGAATCTCGTCCCGTGACAAGCAGTGTGGCGGCAACGGTTGCGCCCACCAGCAGTATTCCAATCGTCGCGAATTTCCAATAATTAATGGATTCGTTTGACATCGTAGCTCCTTCTGAAATGTATTGCTTTTGTCCTTAATCTTCCTGCATCTATTCAACCACCGCCTTCCCGCCTACTCAGTGAGACCCGTGCTTGCCGCCTTTCCCATTTTTATTGCCATCACCGCTTTTGCCCTTGTTGTTCTTATCACTTTTGTCCTTTGCCGTATGTTCATGACCCTTGTGCTTACCTTCGCCATGATTTTGATCCTTGCCTCCCGCTTCATGCCCATGATGGTCCTGATTCCTCAAATCGGAACGCTCCTGCCCCTTCGTTGCCCCGGAAGACCATTGCGCGTTCGAGTTTTCGGTACCCTGCTGACCCATGTGTTCGGATGCCATTCCCCCCGACTTCGCATGTTGACCAGCATCAGTCATTCCATGATGACCATCATGGTGCCCGCCGCCATTTTCCCGCGCTATCGCCGTATTGCCATATACCAGAACAATACCCACCAACAATACCGACAAACCTTTATACATGTCCGATCTCCTCTTGTGTTTATTAACTATTTATATTGATGACAGTTTTATCCGGCAATCGGCTCACGAATGCAGGAATGTATCCTCTTCAAACTCATTTTCGATTCTTTCAATCTTTACTGACTTTGGTACCCCCTGACTATTGGACTAAAGTACAACCAGCAGTGCATGAGTAATCAGAGCCGTCCATCTCGATTACCTATTCGCAATAACGCAGATCGGCTTCATCC
Source organism: Nitrosospira briensis C-128 (assembly GCF_000619905.2). Lineage (NCBI taxonomy): Bacteria > Pseudomonadati > Pseudomonadota > Betaproteobacteria > Nitrosomonadales > Nitrosomonadaceae > Nitrosospira > Nitrosospira briensis. Next base: position 1,624,254 of record NZ_CP012371.1, read on the forward strand.
GTTTACGTCGAATATTTATTTGTGAATTTTTTGTGAAGTTTATGTAACTATACGACAACCGATTGCCTATTGATGCGTTATATCGATTAACGGCAATAAATTGCCTTGGCTGTGGTTCTTTATCAACTGTGATCCTCATCGAGGAAATGGAGACTTTCATGACAAAAATAAAACTTGCCTGCATCGCTCTTATCATGCTTGGGATGGCCCCCGCCAGTTCAGTTTGGGCGGGAAGAGGCCATGGCCACGGTCACAATAACCACGGCCACCACCGCAATCATCACGGCCATAATCACCATCACAACCATGGAGGGGGTAATGGAGGATATGGACTCGCAATAGGGATGGGATTGTTAGGTTATGGCCTGGGCTATCTGAGTAATAGAGCACCCTCCTATCCACCCCAATATGGCTATCCATCCGCTGGCTACGCACCGGGTTATGGATATGCTCCCGTTATCGTTCCTCCCGCACCGCCGGTTTATATCCAGCAGAGATGGTGATAAAGAGCGCTCGCTGTCGTTGATCAAACACAAACACTACTGGGGTATGGAGACGTAAATGGGAAAAATGAAATTGATGTGCGCGGCACTTATGCTGCTCGGGTCGGTTCCATTAGCATCGGCGGGCAGAGGGCATGGTCACCATGGCCATCACAATCACGGGCACCACCATCACCGCCATGGAGGAGGATATGGATTGGCGTTAGGAATGGGATTATTGGGCTATGGCCTGGGCTACTATGGTAACAGGGCGCCTTATTATCCACCTTCGTATGGCTACGGAAACCAATATAGCTATCCTCCTGTCGGGTACGCGCCTAATTACGGATATGCGCAGCCTTATGGGTATGCCCCGACCGTTGTGGCTCCCCCCGCTCCATCCGTTTACATTCAACAGCAGGAGGTCGTGCAGGTCCAACCACAGGCTCAAGCTGCCAACTATTGGCACTATTGCCGTGACCCGGAAGGGTATTATCCCTACGTGAAAAAATGCCCGGACGGGTGGCTGCAGGTCGCGCCCGAGCCCAGCCAATAAAACCTTAATCCAGCAGTTGATCGCTTTTCGGCTCATTTGCCAACTAAGCGCTATGATGGAAAAGGATTTTTCATACTCCGTGAGCCTCACCTTTTTGGTGAGCTCGCTACGAGGCGGATTTAAGTTAAAGGTACTGCCAAGATGCGCAAAATACCTGGATTATTCGCTCTGCTCGTCACATTCGTGCTCGTCGGTTGTACGAGCATCCCGACAGGGCCCAGCCTGATGGCGTTGCCAGGCTCCGGCAGAAGCTTCGAGCAATTTCGCTACGACGATTACTATTGCAGGGAATTCGCTAATGAACAAGTCGGTGGCATGGATCCGAATCAGGCATCGATATCCAGTGGAGCAGGCAGCGCCGCGATAGGAGCGGCGCTAGGGGCAGCGGCAGGCGCGGCCTTGGGCGGCGGACGCGGCGCAGCTATCGGGGCCGGCACCGGTCTGGTGGCTGGAGGCCTGGCTGGAACGCGTACCGCCGGGGCCTCGGGATACGCCAGCCAACAGCGCTACGACAATGGCTACATACAATGCATGTATGGAAAAGGCCATCGCGTCCCCGTACAGGGCCAGGTCACCAATGACCCATATACAAATGGCGGCAGCCAATACATGGATACACCTTACCCATCTTATCCCCCGGCCAGAAGCATACGGCGGAGTTCGGTAGTTCCGCCTCCTCCGCCACCGCCTCCGGGCATCCCTCCGCCGCCGCCCCCGCGCTAAAGCTGCATTACCCTGGATCAGGGGAAGCTGAACGGGTTTTGCAACACCCCATTTTCCCGGCAAACCGCCGGGAATTTGCTTTAATGAGGGTATGAAACGCCGCTTCGCTTTTGGCGCACTCCTGTTTTGCTGCTGTGTTTTCCCGTCCCAAGGCGGGGAATTCGAAGGATCGCGCCATAAAATGATGGAGGAGGTGCTGGCCACATCCGGCAATTTTCCTCCGAGTTCCAGTGTCATGGCGGCAATGGAAAAAGTGCAGCGCCATCGATTCGTGTCTGCCTGGCTAACTCCTTTTGCCTATCTCAATCGCCCTCTCCCCATCGGCTACGGCCAGACGATTTCGCAGCCCCTCATCGTCGCACGCATGACCGATCTGCTGAAAGTCAAGAAGGATGACAAAGTACTGGAGATCGGCACCGGCTCAGGCTATCAGGCGGCTGTTCTTGCGGAAATAGCCGGCTCGGTTTACACCATTGAAATCATAGAACCGCTGGGAAAACAAGCGGGCGAGCGGTTGAAATCCCTTGGCTACGACAACATAAAAACAAAAGTGGGCGACGGTTACTACGGCTGGCCGGAAGCGGCACCGTTCGACGCAATTATGGTGACGGCTGCCGCAAGCCATGTGCCACCCCCTCTGCTCAAGCAGCTAAAACCGGGCGGACGCATGGTGATCCCGCTCGGTACGCATTTTATGACCCAATATTTGATGCTGGTGGAGAAACAGGCGGACGGCTCGGTGACGACCCACCAAATCGTGCCGGTCAGTTTCGTTCCGCTTGTCGGCGGACATTAGCCGTGAATGCGCCACGCCCACCATTTGTTGCCATCGGGCTGCTCTCTGCTTGTGTGCTGGCGTATGAAGTGTTGCTGACGCGCCTGTTCAGCATCGTGCTGTGGCATCACTTCGCCTATATGATCATCAGCGCGGCAATGCTGGGCTATGGGGCGAGCGGAACGGCGCTAACGTTGCTGAAGAAAAAAATCATTCCACACGTTGGAACAGTCTATGTCATGGCTGCCGCAGGGATGGCTTTTCTGATGCCTGCAGCGTTTCTGCTGACGCAACAGGTTCCGTTCAATCCGCTTGAACTGCTGTGGGATAAAACACAGCTAGCCAAGCTGCTCGCCATTTATCTGCTGATGATGCTGCCCTTCTTTTGTGGAGGGTTGGGTATCGGCCTCGTCTTGTGGCACTTCGGCAAGGAAGCAGGCCGCATCTATGCCTTTGATATCCTGGGCGCGGGGGTGGGCAGCCTGGGCGTTATCGGCGTGCTGTTTCTCGTTCCACCGAACAAGGTGCTCATCGTCCTCACGGTGCTGGCCCTGCTGGCTGCCGCTGTCGCCATCATCGAGCTGAAAGTGCGGCCGAAATGGCTGGCGGGCGTGTTTGCAGGGCTGGCCTCCCTGGTGGTTGTAGCGCTGCCCGGCGACTGGTTGCAAGTGCACATTTCGCCCTACAAGGACCTGAGCCAGACATTGAATATTGCCGGAGCAAAGGTGATCGAACAACGTTCCAGCCCGCTGGGACAGATCACGGTAGTGGAAAACACCCGTATCCCCTTCCGCCATGCGCCGGGGATGAGTCTCAACGCAACGGACGAGCCACCGCCCCAGTTGGGCGTGTTCGTGGATGGAGAAGGGCCGTCCGTGTTGACACGGTTTGATGGCAACCTGGCACCGCTGGCCTACCTCGACCAGTTTACGTCAGCACTGCCTTACCATGTGCTGGCACAGCCGCATGTACGGCCACGGGTACTAGTGCTGGGCGCAGGCGCCGGCAGCGACGTGTTGCAGGCGCTCTACTTCCGCGCAGCGTCTGTCGATGCAGTAGAACTCGATCGCAACGTCATCGATTTGGTTCGGCAACGCTTCCATGACTTTGCCGGTGACCTTTATGCCCAGCCTGGGGTACACGTGCACGAAGGCGAAGCGCGCGGCTTCGCCAACGCCAGCCGGGAGCACTACGACCTTGTGCAGGTGGCGTTGCTGGATTCATTTGGTGTCGCCTCGGCAGGACTTTACGGCCTGAGCGAAAGCTATATCTACACGGTGGAGGCACTTCAGACCTACCTGAACCGCCTCAGACCCGGCGGCATATTGGCGGTTACGCGCTGGCTGACCTTGCCGCCGCGCGATGCGCTGAAGCTGTTTGCCACAGCAACGCTCGCTTTGGAGCGGAACGGCGTGCCCGATCCTGGCAAGCGACTGGTGATGATACGCGGCTGGAAAACCGTTACCTTGCTGGTAAAAAACAGCGATTTCACAGCGAGTGAAATCGTGGTGATCAAGGAATTCAGCCGCAAGCGCTCTTTCGACGTAGCCTACTATCCGGGAATGCACACCGACGAGGCAAACCGTTACAACATTTTGGTGCAACCCTATTTCTTCGAGGGCGCTGTCGCACTGCTCGGTCCGCAGCGGCAGAACTTCATAGACCGATACAAATTCTATATCGAACCGGCAACTGATGACCGGCCTTTTTTTTTCCATTTCTTCAAGTGGGAAGCTGCCGCTGAATTATTCGCTTTGCGCGAGCAGGGCGGCATGCCGCTTCTCGACTGGAGTTATCCGCTTCTGGTGGCGGCTCTGGTACAGGCATTTGTCGTCAGCGTTCTGCTGATCCTGGCGCCGCTGGCGATATCGCGATGCAGGCATACATTGCCCAACGGGCGGGTAGCCCTGTACTTCCTCGCCATCGGCCTGGCTTTCATGTTCATCGAGATCGCCTTCATCCAGAAATTTGTGCTGTTCCTGGCTCATCCGCTATATGCCGTGGCGGTCGTGCTGTGCGCGTTCCTGGTTTTTGCGGCAGTAGGAAGCTGGCTTGCCGGACGGTGGCAGAAGCAGGTGACGGGCACCAGCCATCTGATCGTGGCTGTAATGGTCATGGCCGCGTTATCGCTACTCTATCTCGCTATCCTGCCGGGCCTGTTCCAGGCGCTCATCCATTTGCCGGACATGGCGAAGATAGCGATTTCAGTGTTGCTGATCGCGCCCCTGGCGGTATGCATGGGAATGCCTTTTCCCACGGGTATGATGCGGCTGGCGTCCATTGCCCAAAATGCTATTCCGTGGGCGTGGGCGATCAATGGTTTTGCCTCGGTGGTCGGGGCCGTCCTCGCTACGTTGTTGGCCATTCACCTTGGTTTTGCCGTGGTGATTCTGTTGGCTGTCGTGATCTACGGCCTGGCCGCTGTTGCGCTGCGGGGGTTTGCTTGAGCGAGCGATTCATCCCTTTGAGCGAGATCCGGGAGACACAGTTGAGCAGGGTAGGGGATATTGGGTTGTTATGAACCCTGCTCAGCCTGGAAGGCTAAGCAGGGCAGGGTGAAGGAAACTATCTTTTGTTATCTCGAAATCGGAAGCTCGAATACGTGCTGATTTATAAGTGGATCATGAGCGGTTCGAACGCTCGACCCGCGAATCAAGATTTCTCAGTGAATAAGATGCAATATCACAACAGAACCAGCAATGCCTTCACAGCGTTAACCGGTTATCACTATCGCAAGTTGTCGTGTGTTTTTTCCGGTCATTTCTTTGCCAATACGACAGATGCCCTGCGAGAGAATTAGCGTGATTTGATGTTCCCATTTTCGTCCGAAATAACGACGTCTACCCGACGATTCAATTGTCGGCCTGCCTGGGTGTTGTTACTGGCGACTGGAAAGCTTTTCCCATAACCGCGCGTTGTGATGCGAGTGGAATCAATGCCCATATTCATCAAGGTATCGCGGACCGCATTGGCGCGCCGTTCAGAAAGCTGCTGATTATAGTTCTCGCTCCCTGTGCTGTCTGTGAACCCCTCAATAGCAACGTTGCGTTGGGGATTCTGTTTGAGAACGTCAGCAAGTTTTTGCAACTCTCGAACGCCACCCGATTTGAGCTCCGCATGATTAGTATCGAACAGCACATCGCCGAGAGTAATGACCGTACCCCGGTCTGATTTTTTTGCATTCAGTTCTTTGAGCTGCGATTCAAGTGTGCTTGCCCGCATTTCGGCACTCTGTGCCTGCTGCTGAGCCTTTTCCGCCTCTTCTGTTCTCGCAGAAAGGCGAATTTTATTGCGCTCGGCATCGGCGGCGGACACATCTGCTTCAGCAGCTTTGCGCTTTGCGGTTTCCTGCGCTATTGAAACTTGCTGTTGTGCCAGATAAGCCAGATGATCCACTTTGGCAGCATCTTTTCCTTTCTTCCAGGCGTTGTCGGCTTGTGCCAACGTGTCGCCTGCCTGCTTCAGTTCCAAAGGCGCGAGATTGGTAACTTCAGGGTCGCTCTGGGCACTGCGATAGCTGCTACGAGCGCTATCCAGAAGTGCGTTTGGTGTCGAGCCGCAACCCGCCAGCGCTGCGATAACCATAAACGAGATGGTTAAATAGCCATTTTTCTTCATGAGCGTATCTCCTCCAGGTAATTACTTTAATTTGCGGTTCATTTCGTTTTGTAGTGTTTGATCGCTTTCCTTCAATGCGTCTGCTGCTTGCTGTGCTTTCGCCGCACGCGCTTTAGCGCTCGCTAGTTGCGCATTTGTTTGCGCGTTTTCACCTAACCTTATGGCACGTTTGTAGTCATCGTCCATCGCTGCCTTTTCTGCATCCTCCAGGTTTTCCTGGGCAGTTTTCAATTCCACCGGAGCAAATTCCGGCGCCCCGGCGCTTACCGCGTCGGCAACCGCAGTTTTCGCAACTGCAAGCTGAGCCGCCGTATCTCTCTTTTCCGTGGTTGCGCAACCTGCTGCGAATACAGCGGCAAGAACTATTACGCTCATCATTTGATACCATTTATATTTCGAAAAGTCTTTCATCGCCCACCTCCCCAAAGATCAATAGAATCTAATTAACAGGACTACTGATGAGTTTATGGGGAAAGTTTTAAATAATCGGTCTGTTAGCGCACGTAAGCGATGGTAGACATCGCATATGAGCCAGATGATTAAATGGACCGGCCAACGTGGTTAGCGAAAACGACCTCTTTCTTCTCCACAATTGCTGTGGATAAGTTTGTGGACAACCTCTGGACACGAGGGGTAAGTCATCTTTCTGTAACGTTATTTACTCAGCTGACCTTTTTTTAAACTAAAAAAATGCGATAGCATTATCAGGCACTTAGATGGAAAGCCAGCGCTCATGCCACTTTCCACGGAGTTATGGTGGGCATTTGTGTGGATTGCGTTACAGATGTGGATTACTGCCAAATGTCAATAGTCTTTGTTGATAGTACTTTCGGATTTCTGTAGATATTGGAGCAAACCGGAATTCAAGTTTGTGCTAACGCAAGCTGGTCTGTGAGCGGCAGCGGGTTCGAATATAATTGATACGCGTGGCGTTACAAGATGGGAATATGGCTAACATTCAGGCTATCCGGGCCTCTGCGACTGCCAGAATCATGCGACACGTGCGGGCCAAGATGTGGGAATTTGGGGCGTACTCTTCCTACTGAATCACGCGTGGATGGCCGCCTCTCTTCAATGCGTAAATGGCCTCTTCCCTGCTTCCTACGGTAATATCAGCCGGACAGAAGAAATATCTGGAAAGCGCCCGTTGCGCATAGTGCTGTGATACATCTTCGAGTTCCTCCCATTTTGATCCCCGTGCCCGTACCCATGTCTTGTCGTCACGGGCTATGGCGTATAGCCTTTTTGCGGTACCCCGTAATTTAATTATCAACACTTCCGCTCTCACGTTCTCTCCAGCACCATCGAGCGCACACTGCATGCCCTCGTAGCTTATGTTTGTCGCGCCTTGGGGGGATTTGATTACCAACGTGTAGCGCACGATATTGTCTTTTCCCACAACGATGGAAGGAGCGTCAATATAGTGAAGGTTATCGCTGGCAGGGCCAGCGTCAAAAGGCAACAGATTCTCAACTTCAGGGTGGGCGGGCAGTTGCACCTGCAGCTCAGTCCAGGTTTTGCCGCCATCAAATTCACTATCGAATCCCCTTAACGCCTTCTGGGGAGCGCACGCCGCGAGCGGCAGGAAGCATAGCAACAACAAAATTCTTTTCATGATATAGGCATCATGGCAGAAATCAGGCAGGCTGGAAATCGACATTAGAATCAATAGGACGGACTCACTGCTGTCCCAATCAATTCCAAACACTACAAAAACACCGATTGCTTGACTTCGACATCCAATTTATCAAGCGGATCAAATACCGCCGTCAGTGACCCCCTGATAAACAGAATCATTTGCTGTAACGAATTTCGAGGTGAATTCGGCTCTGATTTTTTTAGCCCGGCGGCGCCAAAATGCAGATCGCGGCAATAACAGCAGTACAATAAGAGGCCACCGCAGTCGCCCTGACAAATTCAAACCAGCGGAATACGCGCCTCGGCTTTGGCCAAACGGGGAATCAGTAGGAAAAATACTACCGACGGTTACTTTGCAGTTCCTTACAAAAAGCCGGACCTCATAAAACCGAAAGGCTCGAGTAACAACTAACTACGAAAACAATACCAGGTGAGGGGAAATGATTGCAATTGTTAATCCTCAGTTTTACGGAGTTCACGGAATTGCCCGTTATCTCGATTCGTTTCTTACAAATCTGCCAGAGGGATATCCGACGATATATCTGATTACCGGTGATGAAAATAGAGAGGAACGCAGCTACCCGGGCGTGGAGATAATCCACCTTCCATATAGTTCCGGCCGCTTAAGCCTGTTTACCTGGGGGTGGCAGGCCCGCAAATTGATCATACGGATGTACGCCGAAGGCAAAATACGTTGGGTTAACCTTCATTTCCCGCCATTAATTCCTGGGCTGTTACTACCCACGCATGTCCCGGTGGTGCTAACGGCGCATACGACCTATTTCGGGATGTCAGGCCGGTTTTACTCAACCCGGCACTTCGAGAGCCAGTGGAATGCGGCATCGCTTGCCACCAAGTCGTGGATGGAGCATAGAATTTTTGATTTGACGCGCGAAGTAATTACCTTGACCGAGCAGGGGCGCCAAGAGGTGTTGACCTACGGGTTTCAAGGACCGGTGACGGTTATTCCGAATGGCGCGGATGTTTCGTATTTTATGCCTGATGACACGGTTGTGAAGGACATAGACGTGCTGTTCTGTGGCCGCATCGAGCTCCGCAAGGGCAGTCGCGCAATGGTTGAGTTGTGCCATCGGTTGGTTGCGCTCAAGCACGACATTCGAATTTGCATTGTCGGATACGGAGAGGATGAAGGTTGGGTAAAGGAGGCAATGGGCTTATATGCCCGCAATGTGAGCATGACAGGCAAGGTGTCGTTCTCCGAAACGCAGAGCTATTACAATCGCAGTCGCGTCTATGCTTCCACGTCGTATTACGAGGGACTGCCAGGCACCTGCCTGGAGGCAATGGCAATGCGCCTGCCACCCGTCGTGTGGGATTTCTTGTTCTATCGTGGCTTGGTCAACGAAGGCGAAACAGGGTTACTGGCCGCTCCCAATGATTTCAGTGCAATGGCAGCCAAGGTATTGGAACTGCTTGCCGACCCACAGCGTGCCGAGGAATTGGGCAGGAACGGACGCGCCCTCCTGGAGCGCGAATACAACTGGAAAAAGTTGGCCCAAGAGGTATTAGATGTATTCAAACCATGACGTAGAGAAGGAAAGGCCGCTTAAGCGCCTGAGGGTAATGATGGTAGGCCTGCGTGGCTGCCCCGGCGTTCAGGGTGGAGTAGAGGCGCACGTCGAACATTTATGTCCGTTGCTTGTCGATCTTGGTTGCGATGTGACCGTACTGACGCGCTCTTCTTTTCAGCCGTCCGACGTCGGGCCGGAATGGAAGGGCGTAAAACTCGTGACCCTCTGGGCCCCTCGGTCGAAGGGGCTGGAGGCATTTGTTCATACGTTCTTGGGCGTGCTATATGCGGCGGCCAAGCGGCCTGATATTTTGCATATACAGGCTATCGGACCTGGAATTATGACCCTGCCTGCCCGATTGCTAGGACGGAAGGTGGTTGTGACCCATCATGGACCTAATTACGACCACCAGGGTTGGGGACGCTTCGCTCGTTTCGTGCTTCAACTCGGCGAGTTCTTTGCCATGCGGATTTCGCAGAGGCGTATCGTAATCTCGAACGTCATCAGAGAACTGGTGCGTAGAAAGCACAAAATCGACAGCGACCTGATTCCCAACGGCATAGTGGTTCCCGAAATGCCGACTACATCACATGCATTGAAATCTTTCGGACTGGACGCGGGACGTTATGTCTTGCTGGTCGGTCGCCTGGTACCCGAAAAGCGGCACAAGGATCTCATTGAGGCTTTCCGGATGGCTGGCCTGTCAGGCTGGAAATTGGTTCTGGTAGGAAGTTCCGATCACCCAGGTGCGTATATGCGGGAAGTGGTGGAGATAGCGGAACGTTCACCCAATGTTGTGATGACCGGTTTTCAGACTGGTTTGGCGCTGCGCGAATTATATGCCCATGCGGCTATGTTTGCGTTGCCGTCCTCGCACGAAGGTTTGCCTATCGCGATGCTGGAAGCCTTAAGCTATGGGTTGCCGGTGATTGCCAGCGATATTCCTGCCAATTTGGAGATTGGGCTGGCGGCAGAGCATTATTTTCCCCTCGGAAATGTTTCGGTTCTATCGCAACGCCTGACTGAGTTCTCGATGATACCCTCGGCGGGCAGCGACCGGGAACGGCGACGGCAATGGGTGCGGGAGCGCTACGATTGGCATGACATCGCGGCACGTACGTGTGAAGTATATGCGGCTGTAGCAGGGCGAAAATTGCCCATTTCGGAGCAACATGCATCTTTGCCGCCCACGACCGGGTCTGGATGAAGCCATGCTCGGCCATTGCGGCGTTACGCACATTAAGCTGCCGTACACAACATTTACAACATTTGACTATTTCTCATCTGTTCAGCGCAAGAGCGAGTTAGATAGCAGGTGTCGGTTTCTTTTTGGGTTTCTTTGCTTCTTTGTTTTTCTTTTGCTGACCTTTTGCCATGATGCTCTCCTTGCATTGATGATGCTCACATAGTGATAAACGCAACCAGCTCGATAGCTGACGTTATTACTTTTCCGCCGATGACTGCAGTTTTCAGGTGGCTTGAGCCATTTTATACTTATCTAGTGTTGCCGCCTGTAATATTAACCATCGGTGCCGTTTGAAATTGATCGGGCGATTGCATTCCAACAACTTACCGTTATTTACTTTCTATCGGTTCCATCATGATCAGTTGGCAGCCGGTAAATAATTCGAATTAATATTGACCTGCGCCAAGCACCTGATACATAGAATCAGAGCGTTGGGATCAAAAGCGCTGAATTTATCGCGACTGGCTGAACTGCTCGCGCAAGTCCTTCACCACATTGGGCTCGCCGCGAACCCGAAAGAAGGTGCCCTCATTGTCTGAGTACTCCTCCAGCACCTGACAGCTTGCGTAGATTCCGCCGCGCAGTTGCTGTGCCGACCAGGGAAGAAAAAGCTCGGCCTCAACCAGGTCCTGCTGGAAGAACGCGATGATCGTCTGGCGGAGCTTCGCGACGTCGTCAGGACGGCGTGCGCTCATTACAACGCAATCCGGGTACTGTGTCCGTAGGGCCGCTTCGCGTTCAGCTTGCGCCGCCGCATCGCCGACGTGGTCGATCTTGTTGAAGACGCGGATGCGCGGCACGACATTCGCACCGATCTCCTCAAGCACGCCATCGGTGACCTCAAGCTGGCGCTCAAACCCGGGGTCGCTCGCATCGATGACATGGAGCAGCAGGGACGCATCCAGCGCTTCGTCCAGCGTTGACTTGAACGAGGCGACGAGTCCGTGCGGCAGGTTCTTTATGAAACCCACGGTGTCGCTGACGAGTACGCGTGGCATGCTCTCCGGGTAGAGGGCACGCACCGTGGTATCAAGCGTAGCGAAGAGCTTATTCGCGACCAGCACCTCGCTTCCCGTGAGCGCCCGCATCAATGTGGATTTGCCGGCATTTGTATAGCCGACGAGCGCCACGCCAGCGAACCCTTGACGTTTTTGCCGGCGGACGCGCTGCGTCTTGCGCTCGACATCCATCGCGGCGATCTCCTGTTGAAGTTCGGCGATGCGGTCACGGATTTTGCGTCGATCCAATTCAGTGTGCGACTCGCCGCCGCCCCGACCACCGACACCGCTGCGCTGCCGACCTTGCGGCCCCGCAAGCTTCGCCGCCTCGCGCAGGCGCGGCGCCATGTACCCGAGGCGCGCAATCTCCACCTGGGCCTGCGCAGCACGAGAACGGGCGTTGCGATGAAAAATTTCGAGGATGACCATAGTGCGGTCCATTACCTCGCAGCCAACCTCCTTTTCAAGGTTGCGTGCCTGCGATGGCGAGATCTCGTGGTCGACCAGGAGGGTATCGATATCCCGGCTATCAGGGCTAGCGGCTATTTCCTCGAACTCGGCGGGTTCGTTGTTCACAAACTCGCGTATTTCCTGCCGCTTGCCGGCACCAAGATATCCTGTGACATCGAAACTTGAGCGCTTCTGCACGAACGTGCGAACGACCTCATACCCCAGTGTTCTTGCAAGTTCGCGCAACTCGCTCAATGACGCCTCGAACTCGTTATCGCTCACGCTCGGCAGCTGTACGGCCGCCACGACGGCGTACCTGGATTTCTCTTCAACTTCTCTTTGCATTAGGGATTGCATATCTCGAGTGGACGAATTCAGATAGTACCTGCAAATGCTATAGCCGCTGTGCTAAGTATGCAATTTACAACAATGCTTCGGCTGACAACTCGTGCATAAGAAAGACAGTATGCATTTTTCCACGTCTCCCCCGGAGCAACTCCAGTTATTCTTTGTTGCCTTCGGCGGCTTTTTTCGGACGGCCCGCCTTGCCGCGTGTGACACGCTGGTTGAGCGTGGATTCAATTTCCTTTTGAAAACGCTCAGCCCCAAGCACAAAATTGCCGTTGGTTGAGCCCCGAATCTGGCTGAGCACGTCTGCGTCCAGATCCGTCTTGAACAGGTCGCGATAGGCTATCTGACGCTGGGCGTCACTTAGGCCCAAGCAAAGATATTGATCGTGAGGCCGGATAAGACGGCTCGGCTGGCCTTCTGCATTCGCCATGTAGCTCGACCAGCGATAGTCGCGGGGATGCCGTACCATACCGGCGCGCACCGGGTTGAGTTCGATATAGCGGTAGCAGGCAAGTAAATAATCCTCGGTCTGAGTAAGGCAGGAGCGGAAGCGTCCTTCCCAGAGGGTACCGCTGCACCGGTAGGTGCGGTTGATGTACTGCACGTAACACTGGCCCAGATGTTTCATGAGCAGGCTCGCACTGTCCGCCTTTTCAGGTGTCAGGAGCAGATGGACGTGGTTGGTCATGAGCACGTAGGCGTGCACGACACAGCCGAAGCGGGCCGCGTTCTCCTCCAGGTAATGCAGATAGAAGAGGTAATCGTCTTCGGAATAAAAGCAGACTGCACGGTTGTTACCGCGCTGGATAATGTGCCATGGAATGCCGGGAAGATTCAGGCGAGGGCGGCGCGGCATTGGCCTTTGCAGTTAATGTCTAGACACTGGTATCGTATCACGAAATAATCGTGGTCTGTCCCCTATTATTGCGGAAATACAGTCTCACGGAACGCCACGTGCGCAACATTTTGCACGGTAGCGAGGATGATGACGGGCAAGGGGATTTGTTTTAGGATTATGCGTTCAATTATTGGGGGTGGGATGAAGCACTTAATCACGATCTTGCTAATGGCTCTGGTAGCTCCAGTGATGGCTGAGAGTGAGCTTTCTGACGAGGAAGCAAAGAGAGCAGCACAACGAATGGCCACGTCTATAGAAGCAATGCAGGGAGAATTGCCCGGCGCAAATAGAGACAGCTATCAATTGCAGATAAGGCCAAAACTGGAAGCGCTGATTAAAAACTGGCCTGAAATGAATGGCAGAAACCGTGCAATCTTCCCCTATCAAGCTTGCCAGCAAGCTGCCAGGGATTTGATGGGATATGCGGATACATTCTTCCTGCTTAGCGATAGTGCGGATAATCGCCAACGGCGCGAGCGGAAAAAAACCCAATTTAATACCGCGCATCCGGAATGTACGGCCAGCATTAAAAATCCTGACATGAGCTTGAAGGAAATTCTAACCGAATTTGACAGTCGATCGAATCCCGAATAATCTGTTTCCCCTCCCCCTGGCCCGTCCGGGCGGAATTGTTTCCACCTTAACTCCTTCCACAGCCGCCAGCGCCAGAGGTTGAGCCGTTTAAGTTTCTAATAGTGCGGGATCCGGAAATGGTACCTCGTGTCTGCTACTCGGCCCCAGACCTTCCGTCGTTACGGGAGTGGTACAGGCATCATCCGGGAGCAACAATCCATATTGTACGGGTCTGGGGAACCAGGCCCGGATGTGCAGAAGTTGACGATGGCATAGAATATTTGCAGATTTATTCTGGCGAAGGATGGATACCGGAGCGTCCCTCAGGCAACGGACAGAGACAGACGACGAAGGCAGCGGCGGATTGCCGTTAAAATAGCTGAAAGGTTTCCGCCCTCAGTCCCAAATTCCGCGCGAAATAGCCCCAAACGAAACGCGCCGTTACATGGGCATGGCCACAGAGTAAGTTAAAACAACTCACTTACATCAGGACTTACACAAAAAAAAGCAGTTACCCTAAAGAAAATAAATAGGATAACCGCTTGTTTATTGGTGGGTCGTGAGCGGTTCGAACGCTCGACCTACGGATTAAGAGTCCGCTGCTCTACCAGCTGAGCTAACGACCCGGAATTTCTAAGCGACCTTGGGCGGCACAAGAAATACAACTTATCTTTGTGTACCGACCTCAGCGATGCAATGCTACCACATCCATCGATAAATTCGAATGGGGAACGCGAACGAATGATGGCGTAATGTTACGCGACAAGAAGCTTTTTATTCGATCAAGCGGATAGCTCGACTTTCAAAAATCGTCTATATAAATTGTTCAGGAGGATTGGCTACCCGCCATGCACTCATCCAATAGGGCAAGCATGCGCTGCCAGTGCGAACCTTTCCAGAAAACGCGCTGGCAAGTATCGCACGTGCTGAAGTGATCGAAATGCTCGCGTATAAAGGGTGGAATACGCGTCAGCACTTCTGTTTTATCAATGGAATGCAATGCCGTGTTGCATTCCAGGCATAGCGTAAATGGCCGTACGCTCCGCGCGAGGTCCAGCCGGTCGAATATTTCGCACAACTGTTGCGCCGGTTTTAATGCGTGCACGTAACACCCGTGGGTGATTGTGCGGCGCTTGAGCAGTTCTCTGTCGCGCGTAAGCAGAATGCGCCCATCGCGCGCGACGATAGCCTCTATATTGCCATCCTGGAAGTTGTTATCGTAAAGTGTATCGAAGCCTGCCATGCGAAGTAACCGGGCGAGCCCACCCATGTGGGCGTCTGCAATAAAGTGCGTCGTGCGTAGGGGCTTCTCCCGCACTCGCAACATGGGGGTGATGTCGAGCATCTCGAACCTGGGAAAAACCGCGACCCGATCGCCATCTTTCAATAGCCGCTCGAACCCTACCGATTCTCCATTGACCAGCACCAATTCAACTTCGGTATGAGGCACGCCGAGCGCTTCGATCATGTGCTTGGTTGTCGCCGCTCGGGCGCAAGGGCAAGCAAATTCTTGCTTGCGCCGTTCGGGCGCGAGAAAATCGTTCAGTTCCTCGTAGAACCGGAATGTTGCGGTGACCATCCGGAAAGTATTGCACTTTTCAGCAAAAAGCGCATGTCGACGTCTATGAACCGACTAGATAGCAAGCTTGCTGGTGGAGAGCTTCCCGCAAACCTTATCGGTGAGCGGCTCTGCCTGATGTTAATGCTGCCGGCCCGGATACTTGCCGGTGAGCACCCACGCGTCGATAACGGGTCGCAATAACGTGCTTACATATTCGATACGCACACCCATCTTGTCGGGTGCGGTAATAATCGCGTGAGCGCGCTTCCCAGGCTCCGAATGCAGAAGCGCATCAATGCCGATACCTTGCTGCTTTAATTCTTCTATCTTGCCTTCTATATCTGATTCCCAGATGCCAAAGTAGAGAATTTGCCCAGTATTTTTTTCCGAAAATATTCCGTTACCGTTGGCTTGAAGCAGCTCCACATAGGGTGGTCGGTTCCGGGAGTACATCGCGGCCACTTTTATGGTTTCGGCCTGCTGCGTATCTGGATTTTCGATATATAGGACACTCTCTGCGGGTTCGGTAAATTTCACGTCCAGCACTTTCGAGTAGTGCTCAGCGGCTTCCTGATAATCACGAGCGACTATGCCGATATGGTAGTAGATGTGCTCCAACATATTTTTCGCCTCATTTTTATCAAGAATGGTCATTATGCATTTGTCCGGCGGGACACAAGGCATCAATGCCGATGCCGTATTCCCTTGGTCCATTATGTTTTGTAGGTCATTCCAGCCAATGCGTCAAGAAAGCCTGAAATCCACTTACCGATAATTTCGAATCGCTTGATGCTGGAGCTCAACACTGATCGGTAAGGCATGGGGGTACCTTTGAGCCTCAGTATATTGTAAAGTGCGATCCAGATTGCTAACCACCAGCTCATGACTTCTGCCGAACCCACCACCATCTTCACGCACTCCTGGTCGCTCTATGACCTGCTCACGGAACACAACTATATGTTTCACCGTGAGATATATAGCGGTGTCGTGGATCTTCTGGCGCTGCGAAGCGATAAGGAACATTATCGTCTGTTGGATCTGGGCTGCGGCAACGCACGCTATTTGGCACCCTGCCTGAAGCGATCACCCCCTGCGTTGTATGAAGGGGTGGATTTATCCGAGGCGGCACTGGCAGAGGCGCGCGAGTACCTTGCGGAATTGACCGGCCAGGTCATTTTGACCCATGGAGATCTTCTGGAAGCGGTAGAGTCGACAGGAAAAACCTGGGACATCCTCTTCACGGGATTTGCGATTCATCACCTGATGCCCGATGAGAAGGCACGTTTTTTCCGCGCGGCCGGGCGCTGCCTTTCTGAAAACGGCTGGCTGATCCTAGTGGATGTCGTGCGCGAGGAAAATCAGGACCGGAAAAGCTATCTGGACGGCTATCTGAAATTCATGCGCGAAAAATGGACGCACGTGCCGCAGGATCAGTTGGAGGAAGCCTGTACACATGTCCATGACCACGATTACCCCGAATGTCTTTCAACCTTGCAGGAAATGGCCGGTGCAGCGGGTTTGAACTCCACCCAGCTGATCAGCCGCCACGCGCAGCACTACACGCTTCTGTTCTCACGGTCTGCTCCGGCCAAAGGCTGAGGATTTCCCCCACCACCATGCTCCAGAGACTGACCCTTCTATTCCCGGTCTGGATGGTTCTCTCCGGGGCAATCGCCCTGTGCTGGCCGACATGGCTGGTGGCCATGAATCAGGGATCGGTGATGGTGCTGGTCCTTGCCTTCATCATGCTGTGCATGGGGCTGACGCTGACTCTCGAGGATTTTCGCAGGATTGCCCGCATGCCGAGGGCGGTGGCAATCGGTTTTGCGGCCCAGTATACAATCATGCCTTTGTTGGGCTGGGGAGTGGCCAATGCACTGAACCTGCCGCCGCACTTTGCCGTAGGCTTGATCCTGGTGGGCTGCTGCCCCGGTGGTACGGCTTCAAACCTGGTGAGCTATATCGCAGATGCGGATGTAGCACTTTCAGTGGTAATGACGGTCTGCTCCACTCTGGCGGCTATCGT
Organism: Nitrosospira briensis C-128; assembly: GCF_000619905.2. NCBI lineage: Bacteria > Pseudomonadati > Pseudomonadota > Betaproteobacteria > Nitrosomonadales > Nitrosomonadaceae > Nitrosospira > Nitrosospira briensis. The sequence goes on from NZ_CP012371.1 coordinate 1,641,681, forward strand.
CTTGACACCGTTGCTGACCAAATTCCTTGCGGGAACCATGGTCCCGGTAGATACCTGGCTATTGTTCAAGCAAACCCTGCAAGTCGTGATTGTCCCCGTGGTGCTGGGCATCCTGCTCAACCGCTACGTTCCGCGCCTGGTCATGCGCGTGATGCCGGTGGCACCGCTGTTGTCAGTGATAGGGGTATGCTTCATCTGTGCCGTGGTGTTTGCCGCCAATGCCGAAGCCATACTGAACCATGGCCTTGAACTGATTCTCGCCGTTGCGCTGCTACATGGAGGAGGTTTCCTGCTTGGCTACAGTTTCGCGTGGATGCTGGGCTGCGAGCGCCAGACCGCCCGCACAATTTCCATCGAGGTCGGCATGCAAAACTCCGGGCTTGCCATTGTGCTGGCCAAGCAGGCCTTCCCGTTGCTGCCGCTGGCGCCTGTTGTCGGTGCTATTTCAGCGGTAATGCATTCTTTGCTGGGTAGTCTGCTGGCAGTGTTGTGGCGCACGCGCTCATTGGAACTCAAGACCGAGCTAATCCAGACTGCTTCTGTATCGGATCGAAGCAATATCTAGTCCATCCACTACTTCAGTATTCTTGAATGAGCCAGGCGCCCGCTTTTGCAGGAATGCAATACCGCCACACGATAATCGTTAACGCCTTGGATTTGCACGGTCGCGTTGCCAGTTTTTTTACACTTTTGGATGAAGAGGTAACCCAGCGATAGATCGTCCCGCTCCTAACGCGTATCCTGATATCGTCCGGATATCCCATCTTCAGCCAGGCAACGCTCGCTGAAATCCCAGCTTGGCTATTAATGCTCGGTCTCGCCATCCAATCCGTGCATAACACTACCCAATGCGGCAGCCATGGTTTCCATGCCGTTCGCCACTAGCTCAAGCTGCTCATTATTTGGCGTTGGAACATCTATCATTGCCAGCGTTTCGTCCAACGGCAATTTCCCGTAACGCATTTGATAGTGTGCGACATTCATTGCAAGTAATCTGGCACATTCCGCCAGTTCGGCCTTATTCGCAATATTCATCAATCTATCGACGTGAGCTATATGGTGCTCAAGCTTTTTCAGGTAGGGCATAGTATTTTTCTTGTGAAGGTTAATTAAGGGCGAAAAAAAGGCCCACGCGGGAGACGTGGACCTGTAAGTGAGCGAGACCACCATCTAAAATGGTGGCCTCAGGTAAGTGTACGCAGGCGCGATTTATTTGAACCGAGGAATAGAGGGGTGATTGCCGCTTTGATCTTCAGTTCTGAACGTGATCTTCGGTTTTGAGCGCTTCCCGACAGCAAGTAGCTCGCGCCATCATGCGTCCGCCAAGAGGGCATTCCTGCGCGCGCTGAGACTGATAATGCTGTTATTGTCTCTGTCCGCTTACCGTTCTCGGTTCGATCGAGGCTGATCCAATCGAAACATGCGCCCCATGGATTTGTAGGCTGATCTGGCAGCCCTTGTCAGGCGCTGATTACGGAAAAGTCCAGTGCGACCAGTCATCGATCAACAAAAATCTCACAATTTGCTTAAATCTTGGCGGTGATGACCGTCGCACTCAATGCAACAGATTGTCCTGAGCTTTATTTTCCTGCAAGAGATTGGCATTTATCAACAAAAGCTTGCCGCTCAGCTTCGCTTTCGAAAGTGGTAAGCACCGACTGCATTCCTGTGCCGGAACAATTCGTTGAATTTACTTCGGGAGCTCCGCCACCACAGCTAACCAATGCGGCACTAAGGGTAATAATAAATACAATATGTTTGAAACTCATTAAATTTCTTCCTCTTTAAAAATCATTAATATGGCGCGGATTCAAAATCGAGTGCAACAACCAGCAGTTGCTTGGTGTAACTCACAGGCACCCCGAAGGATGCCTTAAAGGATTCCAACTCCCAGCATTTTGCGTAGTCGGGGTTGTATCGCTTTACGCCGCTTTCGCCAATCATCTATACGCAGAACCAATTCCGAGTAGTATTGTTTTGATCCGTCACCCTCGCTCGGGAGTTAGAAGTTCCGACATTATCTGTCAGATGCTAACACACTTAAGATGAGCTTCGGCGTCGCAAGATCGGGATACTTATTTTTTTCTTTCCACGCCCAGTAGGTTTCTGACGCTAAGCGATTTAGAGCAGCGGAAACAGAGAATAGCAAGCTCGGCGATTACTGGTCGATACCCTTTAACAGGAACTCGCACTCGCTTGATATCGCCCTAGCCAAATTGCAGCCCAGCACCGTTTTACAACCAGGATTCTATTGCATAGCGTAGCTAATCAAGCCGCCAATACTTGCCGCCGTTAGGTAGCACCAGTAGGTACAAACCCGCTTTCCTTAAGATAGTTCCGGCTTGATCTGGCAGCCTTATCAGATGTCAATTACTGAAAGTGCCAAAAGAGACGGTCGGACTTCAGTTCCAAATCTGCCGTTCGCGCATGCTCGACCAGGTCAATTTCTATCAAAAACCTTTTTCGTCCGTTGCTATAGGTTGAAGCGCCACCCATCCGGTTGGCATGTCGTTTAACGCCCTCCTTATGCGAATCGAGAGTTGTTTTGCGTTATGTTCACTAACGAACAGAGAAGACTTCGGAAAAGGGCGTTAATATTCAAAAGGCTATCAAGCAGAGGAATTTCCGGACAATGACCGATCAATTTGAGCGTACGGCCGTCAAGCTTTCTCAGAGGCCCTTGGGTATTATCGCCCTCTTTATCGTGCTAATTCATGGATTTGCCAGTCTAGTTGTTGGGTTCACCACGAATATCGGAGAGAATAATCAGTCCATACTGGTATGGTTCCTAGTATTGTTTCCGGTGATTGTGTTCTTGGTCTTTGCTTGGCTCGTGAGCTTCCGCCATGTGAATCTGTATCCGCCCGAGGCCTTCCCTGATCCGCGGGTCTTCGCCGATCTTGCTACACTTACTTACGGTCAAGCAAAATTCGACAATCTGAATTTGCAGAAATACTCACAATCTCAATCCGCGGCGCCCCCACATTCTCTGAGAACGAGTGCGACCGGAAGTCTGTATTGGCTGGGCCACGATCTTATGTGGACTGCGGACATACTCCTTCGGAAGGGCCCCGCAGAACAGGCGCTGATCGGGTTGGCCCAAGCGCGGCACCACCTGGTTCAAGTCGGACTCGGGGAAACCCCAATCGAATATGAGATCGTTGCTTTGAACGAACTGATCAAACTATCTGAGGAGCTTTCACCCTCCCTTCGAGACAAGTGCGCTAGCCAACTGGGCTCTATCATTGACCGTATCGGAATGGTGGTAGAGGCTGCGCAGGCCAACTTCCAGGTGCCCCCGCACTGGACGCGCGTTCGAAGCCAAAAAACCCGGGTTGGTGACTGACTGCCGTTTTATAACGGATCAGGCGAGGGGTCGCGGTGCATGCTCTTGATTCACTTTGCCGCATTATCGGCATTATCGGATTGGGGGAGCGCTCAACCTTCACTCGATGCAATCCAAATACCCTGATACCTCGCAACCGCAACCAGCGTATGTATCCGCCGGCTAACTATAATTATCGTAAACAAGCGGCCCCATCAATTGCGGCGTTGAGCGCCCGTTATCCAGACCAAGCTGTCTGAACCGAGGAAAATCAATGGGGTCAGAGTCGATTCATTTTGAATTGTTCTGATTTCCTATCTCCGCCCTTGGCCGCAGGCGCTACCCGCCTCTTCAATTTCTCTTGAATACTTTGCTTGAACCGGTCGTTTCCCAATACCCAGGCCTTGTTGGTTGCCTCTCTGATTACGTTAATGCTCTTTTCAGAAATCGGATACTCGAATAACCGCTGGTACGCGCTTTGGCGTTCCTCGTCAATTCTTCCCAAACGTAGGTATTCGGAATGTGGGGTTACCAAATCATTGGCCCAGCCCAGGGCATTGTAGCCATAGCTTGACCAACGGTATTCGGATGGATGGGCTACCATACCGGCGCGTACAGGGTTCAGTTCTATATAACGCATACAGGTCAGCAAATACGCCTCGGTATCAACCAGAGTAGCTTTGTAGCGCCCTTCCCATAACGTACCGGTGCGCCGGTAGCAATGATTGAAAAATTGGACATAATAACGGCCCAGCTTTTGCAAGGCTTTGCTTAAACTCTGCTCTTTATGGGGGGTGATGAGTAAGTGCACGTGGTTGGTCATCAGCACATAGGCGTGAATGTCACAACCATGCTTCTGACAGGCTAATCGCAACTTATCAAGATAGAACCGATAATCGGCCTCCACACAAAAAATCTCAGTCCGATTATTACCACGTAAAATTACGTGCTGCGGTTGGTCAGAAAGGATAAATCTCGGTAAGCGCGCCATTTGCAATTCCTGTCGCGGAAAAGTTTTCAGTAAACGTCATCGTTACTGCATGATCAATCGAGTCTGACCCCATTGATTCCGCATTGATTCCGTGCTTGCCCATGTCGATAACCCCCACTTAGTTCGGTTACCAACAATTTGAGGCAACGTATCCCCTTGATGTACTCCTTCGGTTACTTTTTTATTGAGGCAATTCGCGATTAGATTTTTTGTCAGCAAGTTGCTGAAGGCGATCTATACTTAATAAGTTTGTGCAGTAAACCACGCAAAGTAACAGCACCAAAAACGGGAAGCTCAGAAAAACCTATTTCTTAGGAACCAGTCATGACTCTCAGCAAATCGTTAGTTGCAACTGCTCTCATTGTATTTGCCTCTGCTTCGCACGCCAACACGGTTATTAAATTTGACGCGGTGATCGGTCACCCGAATGGTGTTGCTGTTCCAGATGGTTATTATGGATCCGCCTGGCTAGGATGGACAAATTTCCATCTAATAGAGGTTACAAATCCCAGTTGGTCCAATAGCGGTGCGGTACAGGCAAGTGTGTCATTACCCGGTGTAGCGAATACAGATTCAGGTTTGCCCTCCCAGATATACTCCATAGCGCCGTTTACACTAAATTCCGCTTACTTCGCCGCAGATTGGAATGATGGCCTTGAGGTTAACGTCAGAGGCTTATCAGAGGGGTTAATCATTCATAGTAAATCATTCACTATTGATACACAGCACCCCACTCTCATGACATTTGATTGGGAGCATGTTGATACTCTGTTGTTTTCGGCAAGAGGGGGAATTCCGAACAGCACGTTTAGCGGCACCGGGACAGGATTCGCTATGGACAACCTGATTATTAATGGTCCTGTATCAATCACGCCAGAACCCGAAACCTACGCCATGCTCCTGGCTGGTCTCGGTCTTTTAGGATGGAGAATGCGCAGCGTTAGAAATTGATCAGCCAATAAAAGAAGTGTGTAAATTAACCCGCCTAGAGCGGGTATTTTTTTGTACCCAAACTCCCCATAAAGATTCTCCGCTCCATCGGTCTTTAATATCGAAACCTTGGATCGATCTGCCGGACTCATTCCCAGCTTACCTCTAATACGGATTCAAAGCGGATAAGTAGCGCCGCACTGCTACGCCAATGTTCGGTGCAGGAGTAGCAAGTATCTGGGCAGCGTGCTCGACTACACCCCAAACGCCAAGCGCTTTTCTTTTCCTCCGAACCGATACTTGAACCGCCAGTATTTTGAACCGTTCGGCATTACTTCAAGATACATTCCACCACCATCCGTTAGTTTGTACGACTTAGTTCCAGGCTTCGCCTTCCGGGCTGCGACATCGTTTAATTCATGTCAATTCACCTACTGGGGGCATCAAATTTGCATTGGAGGCATTTGTTGCCAAATTATGCCCCTTTTGACAGCTTGTTTGCAATAGATGGGAATGGATGGCAGGAAACAACAAACTCGCGTATCTATTTGATTTACGAGGGTTTTTTGAACTAACTTGAACTGCTTAAAACGGGTGATTGGTGGAGACGAGGAGGATCGAACTCCCGACCTTCGCATTGCGAACGCGACGCTCTCCCAGCTGAGCTACGTCCCCACATATTAAGCGCTATTTTATAACAAAAAACGACAGCAGAATATTTACGTTACCCAAGAGCGGCAAATGAGTACTCAATACCAGCGAGTACCCCGGTAGGGTGGATGACTTACAAAGGAACTTGACGAAGCCCGTGTCCGCTCACACCCAATTCTTCCCAATCAGAAAATCCGTATAAAGCTTATCTTCCGCACTACCCGCCTCGGGCTTCCAGTCATAGCGCCATTTCACGATGGGTGGCAGCGACATGAGGATGGATTCGGTGCGACCACCCGATTGTAATCCGAATAAGGTTCCACGGTCCCACACCAGATTGAATTCCACATACCGGCCACGACGGTATGCCTGGAAATCGCGTTCGCGCTCGCCATACGGCGTATTCAGGCGGCGCTCCAGGAGCGGCACATAGGCGGGCACAAAATGCTCGCCCACGCTTTTGGTCAGGTTGAAGCAGGCATCGAAATCCGGCTTGCCTAAATCATCGTAGAAGATGCCGCCGATACCGCGGGGCTCCTTGCGGTGCTTCAGGTAAAAATAATCGTCGCACCATTTCTTGAAGCGAGGGTGATAGTCGGCACCAAACGGTTGTAGCGCATTTTTGCAGGTTTGGTGGAAGTGTACGGCATCTTCTTCAAAACCGTAGTAGGGAGTCAAATCCATGCCGCCGCCAAACCACCATACCGGCTTGGCACCTTCCTTGCGCGCTTCCAGGTAACGCACGTTCAGGTGCACGGTGGGTGCGTATGGGTTGCGGGGATGCAACACGATCGATACCCCCATCGCCTCAAAGCTGCGTCCCGATAATTCGGGTCGCGCGGCAGTGGCGGAGGCGGGCAGGCCGCCGCCGAATACGTGCGAGTAGTTCACCCCGCCGCGCTCGAATACGTTGCCTTCCTCCATCACGCAACTTAACCCGCCGCCACCTTCCGGGCGCTCCCATCTGTCGCGGTGAAAGCGTTTTCCGTCCACTTTCTCCAAGCGCTCGACAATGCGTTCCTGAAGTCCGGTGAAGAACTCTTTAGCCTGTTGCGTGGTGTCCATACACACTCCCGATACCGCTTTGTTATTTTTTCCGGGCAGCCGTGCTCCGTGCCCATGTCTATGGGCTATTTACGGTGATTGATAGCCCGGTAGCCAATGTCGCGCCGCATCTGGCAGCCATCGAAATGAATCTGCTCGGCAATTTCGTAGGCTCGGCGCTGGGCCATTTTTACGCTATCCCCAAGCGCGGCTACGCACAACACACGGCCGCCCGCAGTCACGATTTCCTTGCCGTTTTCTGCACCCAATGCCGTGCCTGAGTGGAACACGTGAAAGTCTTTTTCCGGCTCTTCCGTAGACGCCAACTCCGCCGGCAGGTCATGAATCACGTCACCTTTACGCGGCGAATCCGGATAGCCATGGGCTGCCAGCACCACACCCAGGGCGGTGCGACGATCCCATTCGGCTTCCACTTTATCGAGCGTTCCATTCAGGGCATGCTCTAACAGCGTTATCAGATTGCTTTTCAGGCGCAACATGATGACTTCGGCTTCCGGATCACCCATGCGGCAATTGAACTCCAGCACCTTGATGCCGCCGTCCGGCGTGATCATCAATCCGGCATAGAGAAAGCCGGTGTACCGTTCGCCTTCCTGTTCCATGCCCTGCATAGCTGCGTGGATTACTTCGCGCATTATCCTGGCGTGAAGGGCCGGTGTAATCATGGGTGCGGGAGAATAGGCGCCCATGCCGCCCGTATTCGGCCCCTGGTCGCCTTCTTTCAGCCGCTTGTGATCCTGGCTGGTGGCAAGCGGCAGCACATGGCGCCCATCCGCCATGACAATAAAACTGACCTCTTCGCCTTCCAGAAAATCCTCGATCACAACGCGCGCCCCGGCATTACCCAGCCGGTTTTCGACCATCATCGCATCGACTGCCTCATGGGCCTCTGCCAACGTCATCGCCACCATGGCACCCTTGCCTGCAGCCAGGCCGTCTGCCTTGATGACGATGGGCACACCCTTCTGGTCCACATATTGATGGGCTTCGGCAGCGGAACTGAAGGTAGCATAAGCAGCGGTGGGAATGCCGTGGCGCTGCATGAAAGCCTTGGAAAAATCCTTGGATGTTTCCAGTCGCGCTGCCTGTTTGGTGGGGCCGAAAATTTTCTGCCCGGCTGCGCGAAAGGCATCCACGATGCCCTCCGCCAGAGGTGCTTCCGGCCCGACGATCGTGAACGCGATGGATTCCTTTTTGGCAAATTCCACTAATTCGGGAATAGCTGTGATGGGAAGATTCTCCAGGCCGTCTTCCATTGCCGTGCCGGCATTACCCGGCGCGACGAAGACCTTTATGGAGCGACTGATCCGCCATGACTGGAGGAGCCTCCACGCTAAAGCGTGTTCTCTGCCACCTCCGCCGACTACAAGTAGTTTCATATTTCTAACCTGAATTTGCGAACATCCGCTTTGCGGAATGCCTGTGCTATCCGACTTTGCGCTAGTAGTTTTGATGGGTTGCGCTGCGCTTCACCCATCCTACCCAAGTTGCATACGCATTAAACTGGGAGTGGCGCATATTTACCGAAAGAAATGACGCTTCGACACATGCTCAATGTCTGAAATGCCGCACGCCGGTCAATACCATTGCCACACCTTGCTCATCCGCGGCAGCAATGACTTCTTCGTCGCGCACGCTGCCACCGGGCTGGATAACTGCCGTGGCGCCAGCCTGAACGACCACATCCAGCCCATCTCGAAACGGAAAAAACGCGTCCGAGGCCACTACCGAACCGGCAAGCGTGAGCCCAGCATTCTGTGCCTTGATCGACGCGATGCGCGCGCTGTCCACCCGGCTCATTTGCCCGGCGCCGACACCCAGCGTCTGGCCGTTGGCGCAAAACACGATGGCGTTGGATTTGACGAATTTAGCCACGCGCCAGGCGAACAGTAGATCCTGCAATTGTTGCGGCGTCGGGTGTACTTTGGTTACCACTTTCAGTTGCGCGGCAGTGACGTTGAGGTTGTCGGGTGTCTGTACCAGCAACCCACCGCCTACGCGCCTGAAGTCGAAAGTGTTACTGCCGGTCTCGAGCGGCACGGTCAGGACGCGTAAGTTCGCCTTTCGGGCGAGAATCTGTTGCGCCTCGCCGGTTAACTGGGGTGCAATGATTACCTCGACAAATTGCTTGATCACCGCCTCAGCCGCTGCCCCGTCCAGCACGCGATTGAAGGCGATGATGCCACCGAAAGCGGAAGTCGGATCGGTAGCAAGCGCCAGCTTGTAAGCCGCGAGCGGTGTGGTGGCAACGGCCACGCCGCAGGGATTGGCATGCTTGAGGATGACACAGGCGGGCAGGTCAAATGTCTTGACGCATTCCCACGCGGCATCCGCATCGGCGATATTGTTATATGACAGCTCCTTGCCCTGCACCTGGGTGTAACTGGCAAGACTGCCGGGAACAGGAACAGGTTCGCGATAAAACGCAGCCTGTTGATGGGGGTTTTCGCCATAGCGCAAATGCTGGCCGATGCTGAAATTGAGATTGAGGCGTTCGGGAAAGGCTTGGCGTTCTCCACCTTCACTTTTGATCGAGGTGAGGTAATTGCTGATGGCGCTGTCGTAAGCGGCGGTGTGAGAGAAAGCCTTGCAAGCCAGCTTGAAACGGGAATCCTGCGCAACCGCGCCTCCGGATGACTTCATTTCCGCCAATAGGGGCGCGTAATCCTCCGGGTCGGTGACAATGGTTACGCTTTTATAGTTCTTCGCCGCGGCGCGCACCATGGTGGGCCCGCCAATGTCGATATTTTCAACGGCCTCTTCCAGGCTGCATCCAGGCCGCGCAACGGTCTCGCGGAAAGGATAAAGATTCACCACCACCAGTTCGATAGCCGGGATTGCCGCCTTTTCCATGGCTGACATATGCTCGGGCAGGTCTTTCCGCGCCAGAATACCGGCGTGTATTTTTGGATGCAGGGTTTTCACCCGCCCGTCGAGCATTTCAGGAAAACCAGTGTAATCCCCGACTTCGGTAACGGCCAGGCCGGCTTCCTTCAGTAATTTGGCGGTGCCGCCGGTGGACAGGATGGCTACGCCCAGCTCGCGCAGTTCTCTGGCAAACTCGACAATGCCGGTTTTGTCGGAAACGCTGATCAGTGCTTGTTTAATGGACATTCGAGGTCATTATTGGAATTGAGTATATAGCGCCACTGCTGCGGCGGTTCATGCTTCGGTTACCTGTACTGCTGTGATGGTGGCGGACGTGAACTATCCTGGACTATTTGATCTGATACTGCTTCATCTTGTTGCGGAGCGTATTGCGGTTGATACCAAGCAACTCCGAAGCTCGGGTCTGGTTGCCGCCGGCATGCTTCATTACCAGTTCGATCAGCGGTTTCTCCACGCTGCGTATTACCATATCGTGGATGGCGTGCGGTTTTTCGCCGTCCAGATCATTGAAATAATCTTCCACGGCCTTCCGTACGCACCGGGCGATGTCATTTTCATTAATAATGCTCATGCGACGAGTTCCTCAGCCTCAACGTAAGTCAACCGCCGTCCATAGCCGGCAAGTCTGGTAAAAAATTCATTCACCGCCGACAACTGCTGGTCCGTGCTTTGCAACTGGTTCATGGCATGACGGAACCCGGCAGAACCGACCAGCCCTTTGGTGTACCAGGAGATATGCTTGCGGGCAATGCGCACGCCGGAATATTCTCCATAGAAGTTATATAGATCATGCAGATGCTTGATGAGCACACGGTGAATCTCGGCGACTTCGGGCAACTGCAGATGCTTCCCGGTTGCCAGATAGTGGTTGATTTCGCGGAAGATCCAGGGTCGCCCTTGGGCGGCGCGGCCGATCATGATGGCATCAGCGCCGGTATATTCGAGCACGTGTTTTGCTTTTTCAGGGGTAGTGATGTCACCATTGGCAATAATCGGGATTTTCACTGCGGCCTTTACGGCGGCGATAGTGTCATATTCCGCATGGCCGGTGTAGGCGCAAGCACGAGTGCGTCCATGGATGGCCAGCGCCTGAACCCCGGCGCTCTCGGCGATCTTCGCCACCGCGAGCGCGTTTTTGTGCTGGGTGTCCCAACCGGTACGGATTTTCAGGGTAACGGGAACATCTACCGCGCCGACCACGGCATCGAGTATGCGCCCGACCAGGGGTTGATCCTGCAGTAACGCGGAACCTGCCATGACATTGCAGATTTTCTTGGCGGGGCAGCCCATGTTGATGTCTATGATTTGTGCCCCTTGCGCCACATTGTAGCGGGCAGCTTCAGCCATCATCGCCGGGTCGGCACCCGCAATCTGTACCGAAATCGGGTCCACTTCACCTTCATGATTTGCCCGGCGCCGCGTCTTTTCGGAACCCCACAGCAGCGAATTGCTCGACACCATTTCCGATACCGCCATACCCGCGCCCATGCTCTTGCACAACTGCCGGAAAGGACGATCAGTCACCCCTGCCATGGGTGCGACGATCAGCTTGTTTTTGAGAATGTGAGAACCGATTCGCATGACTTGATTTGACGGCAATGCCGACGGCAAAGCGCACAGAGAAACAAAATAGGTGCAATCTTAACAGGAAATGATCATGACTTCTAAAACCACTGCGCCATCAATGGATAGATGCAGGATTTTACGGGCTGACGATAATTCAGTTAACTGCACCGACTCGCTACAGGCAGCATCTTCGGGTTTTATCCCGGACGTTTTATAAATTCGCGTGATGATTGCGCAGGATTTTGTTTTGTAGGGGGATTTTGTGAAAGGGTGGCGTAGTTATTCATATGCCCGACTGAACGAAATTTTCATACGAAACAAAAGACCAGCGAGGGCGCGCATCAATTTATGAAACATCCGGGTTATAGTCCGGTTATCCTCTCGCACCGAACATCATACGCCGCGCGACGAATCGCTTGGCTTGCGGCAAACAATCCAGCGCGCTCAGCCCGCTGTTCCGCAGGGCGCCCAGCACGAGATCGTCGTTGGAAAAAAGCTTTATCAATGAATCGGTGAATATCCGCCCGACGCTACTATCCGTCCGGCGCTTATCACCATATCTGGCAAGCATTAACGGCGTGCCTATGTCGGCGGGCGATGCAATAATTTCTTCAGCCAGTTCCCACGCATCGCGCAACCCCAGGTTGAAACCCTGTCCCGCAACGGGGTGCAAAGTTTGTGCCGCGTTGCCGATCAATACGACGCGGCAAGCCGTGACGGGCGTGGCGTATTTCAATGCGAGGGGAAAACCGGCCCGCTTGCCGGTTTCGATGAATTTGCCGAGACGGTCGCCGAAATGGCCATGTAGCCGGGCAAGAAAGGCTGCGTCATCCAGTGCAAGAATTTCCTGGGCCGCTGATGGAGAAACGGTCCACACCAATGCAAAGCGGTCGCCCGAAGGCAGCAGCGCCACCGGGCCATCCGGCGTAAAGCGCTCATAAGCGATGTCGTGCTGAGTACGCACAGGGCCGTTGCCGCTGGCGTTCGTCGTTTGCGAAGTTCGTTTTGCGGACCGGCGTAATGCGGCGGTGGGGGGTTTCGCTACCGTGGCGGGCGGCATGCTCCCGGAGCGCTCCGTTTTGACCTGTGCAACGATAGCCCACTGCTGGTAATCATGCACGTGCTGGGTTACGCCTTCGATTTGCGCAGTGAGGCGGCCGCCGTCCGCAACCGCCAGCAGCCGCGCCGTTACTTTCTTTGTGACCCCATCATGCTGAAATTCAACCTGGCCCAGCCCGGCAGACGTTTCCAGCCGGGTTACCTGTGCCCCCGCCAGGTAGTCGACATTGCAGTTTTGCAACGCCTCATGCATGGCCCGAAACACATCATGGTGACTGACTACGTAACCCAAAGCCGGCACACCGGTTTCGTCAGCGGTCAATACGGTTCGGCCGAACCCGCCTCGATTGGAGATATGAATGGTAAGGATGGGCGTGACTTCCGGCAGCTTGTCCCAGACACCTAAACGCTGCAGGATGAGCCGGCTGCCATGAGACAACGCCAACGGACGGGAGTCTTCCGTTTTTGCAGGCATTCCGCGCGCTTCCAGCAACAGCACGGATGTGCCACTGCCGCGTAGTGCGAGTGCCAATGCCATCCCTACCGGGCCGCCGCCGATAATGATCAGGTCGTAATCGTAATGATGGGTGCTCATGTTTTAGCCGGAGATTTTAAGAGGACTTGCTCGATGCCTCATTTTTGCCACACTTCATCTTTGTTGCCACCTATCGCCCATGGGGCCCAAGGCGGTTCATGATTGCTCATGGCGATCATTGCGCTTGTTTTGATTTGCCCTGTCAATGCTTTCCTCGATAATTTCGGCGTCCTCGATAACGACATAGGGTGCTTCCACTGCATCCATCGATTTTTGCAATTTGCGGCGCAGCCACCATAACCTGAGTCCAAATCCAACGGCAGCGACCGCGAATAACGCAAGAAATGCGGTAAAAAAGAAAATACCCAGAACCACCATGATGATCAAAAATGGGGCCAGGAGCAGGTAAGTGAGCCAGCGCTTGCCAGGGCTGCCACCATCGGCACGAAAAATATGCACGGTCTCGTCTTCGGGACCGCCGGCATTTCCCTGCCGCGATATGCGCTTTATGATTATCCGATCGTTTTCGTCCATGATTTCGATTTTTTCCGATCGCGCATCAGTTCTTCAATCTCCGCTACCGTTTTGGGCGCGGCTCCCGTCAATACTTCACACCCGGTCTCCGTCACTGCCACGTCGTCTTCGATGCGTATACCGATATTCCAGAAATGCCGTGGGACATTGTCGGCCGGGCGGACATAACACCCCGGTTCCACTGTCAGGGTCATTCCCGGCTGCAGCGGGCGCCATTCTCCGTTATGCTTGTATTCGCCCACGTCATGCACATCCAATCCCAGCCAGTGGCCGGTGCGGTGCATGTAAAAACGCTTGTAGTCTTCCGATCGGATAACTTCATCTACACTGCCGTGGCACAGGCCGAGATCGATGAAACCTTGAGCCAGCACCTGCAATGCGGCGTTATGCGGGGCATCCCAGGTGTTGCCCGGCCGCACCGCCTTTATCGCTGTTGCCTGTGCGGACAATACCAATTCGTATAAATCCCGTTGTGCCGGGTTGAATTTTCCGTCCACCGGAAAGGTCCGCGTAATGTCGGCGGCGTAGCCGTCCAATTCGCAACCGGCGTCGATCAATAACAATTCGCCGGCCTTCAGCCTGGTATTGTTTTCGACATAGTGCAGTACGCAGGCGTTCGCCCCACACGCAACGATGGATGTATAGGCAGGCGCCTGCGCGCCATGGCGGCGAAACTCGTGCAGCAATTCGGCCTCCACTTCATATTCGCCCATGCCGGGACGCGTGTTCTGCATGGCACGGCGATGGGCGCCGCTGGAAATCTCCGCCGCACGGCGCATGACTTGAAGCTCTTCCGTACTTTTGAACAGGCGCATCTCATCCAGCAGCAACCGGATGTCACGAATTTCGGCCGGCGCGGCAGTACCGCTACGCGATTGTTGCCGCACCCGGTTGACCCAGCCAATCACGCGCGCGTCCCACGCCGTGTCGTCGCCCAGCGCGCAAAAAACGGCGGGTTGGTCCGCCAGCAGTTGGGGCAGCATTTCGTCCAGCTTGGCGATGGGATATGTTTCGTCAAACTCGAATGCTTCCCGGGCACCCTCGGGCCCGTAACGGAACCCATTCCAGATTTCATATTCGACATTTTTCTCGCGGCAAAACAGGATGCTCTTTGGTGCATCCGTACCGGCCCCTGCCACGACCACAAGTACTGCCTCGGGCTCGCCAAAGCCTGTCAGGTAATAAAAATAGCTGTCGAAGCGATAGGGATAATGCGCATCTCTATTTCGCACCCGCTCCGGCGCGGTAGGAATGATGGCAACGCCCTTCCGCATTTGGGATGCCAGACGATGGCGCCGTTCGCTGAAGGCTTGAATGGGGATCATGGATAAAGATTCTTACAGCATTTGCCGGATAAAGCAAAATATCCCGGTGGTTTTTGGTCGATTTTTGATGGGTTGCGCTTTGCTTCACCCATCCTACGGAAGAGTTAGTCAATAGGTGTGTTTTAGCCGGGAATCGATCAGTTGAAGCCGCTCCGGCGTGCCTACGTCTATCCATACGCCTTGGTAATGTTGGCCGCTCACTTTACCCGATGAAATTGCCTGGCGCAGCAGGGGCGCAAGTTTCGCCAGGGAACCCGGCACGATATCGGCGAAGAGCTTTGGCTGGTAGACGCCAATACCGCTGAAGGTAAGGTTATTTTTCCCCGAAAGCGCCACTCTGCCGGAATCAAGGGTGAAGTCGCCCTCGGGATGATGACGAGGATTATCGACCAGTACCAGATGGGCGAGATCGCCATCCAGGCTGGCTTGCATGTGCCGTAAAACCGGGAGGAGGGAGGAAAAATCGATTTCACAATAGATATCTGCATTAACCGCCAGGAACGGTTGACCCCCCCGATTTTCCCGCTCATGTCTCAGAAAGGGTAGCGCTTGGGCGATGCCGCCCGCGGTTTCCAATGCGACCGGCTCACGCGAATAACGGATGTTTACACCATAACGGTCGCCGTTGCCGAGCGCAGCCTCGATCATGTGCCCCAGATGAGCATGGTTGATGACGATGTCGGCAAAGCCGACGCGCGCAAGACTTTCCAGCTGATATTCGATCAGCGCCTTATTCCCCACGCGCAGCAGCGGCTTGGGTAATGTATCCGTCAGGGGACGCATGCGCTCGCCGCGCCCCGCTGCCAGGATCATGGCCTTGAAGGAGACATTTTCAGAAGGTGTAGCCAACTTTCGCTTCCGTCGATTTGGTGACCGTCCATTCGTCCAGCAGCGTCAGCAGAGGATGAAGTTCGCGGTAGCGCTCGCACGCCTTTCGCAAATATTCCTCCACCAATGGTATATGGGTGAGGTAATCGCTTTTGCCGTCACGGTAATTCAGGCGCGAGAAGATCCCCAGCACCTTGATATGGCGCTGTACGCCCATCCATTCAAAATCGCGATAAAAATCGGCAAAATCGCCAGCCACCGGCAGCCCGAGTTTGCGCGCCTGTTCCCAATAGCGGATCAGCCAGTCCAGTATGCGTTCCTCGCTCCAACTTATGTACGCGTCCTTGAACAGCGACACCAGATCATAGGTAATGGGTCCATAGACCGCATCCTGAAAATCGATAATGCCCGGATTGGGGGTGGTCACCATCAGGTTGCGCGAATGATAGTCACGATGCACAAACACCCTGGGTTGAGCCAGGTTGTTCTGGATGATTCGTTGGAAAATGCGGTCCAGTTCCGCTTTTTGAGCCGACCCGGGCACGACATGCAGATGCCTGCCCAGATACCAGTCCGGGAACAGGTTCAGCTCTCTCAACAGCAGCGCTTCGTCGTAATCCGGCACTACATTCGCGTAGCTCGCAAGCTGGATTTTAATGAGCGCCGCCACCGCGTCACGGTATAAGCAATCAGTATCATCTGCATCGCCGTTCAGCGCCTGGAGATAGGTTGTGCTTCCGAGATCGGAAAGCAGCAGGAAACCTTGCGCCAGATCCTGCGCCAGGATTTCCGGCACATGCACGCCTGCCGCGGCGAATAACCCGGCCACGTGCACAAAAGGCGCGCAATCTTCCTGAGGCGGCGGTGCATCCATTGCGATCAGCGTCCCGTCGCTGAACGTCACACGAAAATAACGGCGGAAACTCGCATCTGCGGAGGCGGGCGCCAATGTGAAGGGTTTACCGGGAAATTGTGTCCCGATCCAGTTTTCCAGGAGGCGAAAACGCTCCATAATAGTTCGCTGATTGCCTATTTTGCCGAAGTATGAGATTTTAGCACGCGTGCGTCACTCCTCACCCGGCCGGGTGAGGGAGCAAAAATTATGGAGATAACCATGGCTAGTCAAAAAGTAGTGGACGAAATCGTCACCAAGGTCAATGAGCTTTTGTCACAGAATCCTATAAAGGATGTGGAAAAGAACATGCGGGTCATGCTTTCGGGATTATTCACCCGCCTCGATCTGGTAACCCGCGAAGAATTCGAGGTGCAGCAGGAAATACTCAAACGCACACGCGAGAAATTGACGGCGCTGGAAACCAGGGTCGCCGCGCTTGAAGCTGCCGCTAAGTCGGATAAATCGGCAGGCACGCTCGATGTTCCGGTGGAGACGCTGGATGATCTGTCGGAGACGGAATAATCAGCTATTCGATATTAAAATGTCGCGTTTTCGGACATCCAGCAACGACTCGATTCCGCCGTACTATTCCTATTGATCCTGTTGCTTCTGGTTGAGGATCTTTCTGCATGCCGCTAGCTATTCTCTATAGCCGAGCGATCTCCGGCATGGAGGCGCCACTGGTCACGGTGGAAGTTCACATCGCAAACGGTCTGCCCAGCTTTACCATCGTCGGACTACCGGAAGCGGAAGTGAAAGAAAGTAAAGACCGGGTGCGGGCGGCGCTGCAAAACGCGCAATTCGAATTTCCCGCCCGGCGCATCACCGTCAATCTCGCCCCCGCCGATTTGCCCAAGGAGAGCGGGCGCTTCGATCTGCCTATCGCACTGGGCATACTGGCGGCAACGGGCCAAACCCCTTCGGACAAGCTCGACAGATATGAATGGGCGGGTGAACTCGCCCTGACTGGAGAGCTGCGCGCGATACGCGGCGCATTGGCAAT
This sequence comes from Nitrosospira briensis C-128, assembly GCF_000619905.2. Taxonomy (NCBI): domain Bacteria; kingdom Pseudomonadati; phylum Pseudomonadota; class Betaproteobacteria; order Nitrosomonadales; family Nitrosomonadaceae; genus Nitrosospira; species Nitrosospira briensis. Next base: position 1,659,277 of record NZ_CP012371.1, read on the forward strand.
GACGTACGGCGCAGCGCGTTCCGGACGAAGTTTCGTGCTACCTGCGCAAAACGCGCCTGAAGCCGCCCTGGTCAAGGAAGCCGCCGTTTATCCGGCGACATCGCTGCTTCAGATTTGCGCACACCTTGCCGGGCGCGAGCCGTTGCAGCTTTATACGGCATCCAGCGTAGCAGGCACGGAAACGAGCACGTTCCAGCATCCGGGCATGGAAGAGGTGAAAGGCCAGGCGCACGCCAAGCGTGCCCTGGAAATCGCGGCGGCAGGCGGCCACAGCGTGTTGATGGTGGGTCCGCCCGGCACGGGCAAGTCCATGCTGGCTGCGCGCCTTCCCGGCATTTTGCCCTCCATGACCGAGGATGAGGCACTTGAATCCGCGGCGATGCAGTCCCTGAGCAGTGGCGGCTTCAACGTTGCCAACTGGAAACGCCGCCCTTATCGCTCGCCGCACCATACGGCATCGGGTGTTGCGCTGGTCGGCGGCGGCAGCAATCCGCGCCCCGGCGAGATTTCGCTGGCGATGAACGGGGTGTTGTTTCTCGACGAACTGCCGGAATTCGACCGCAAGGTTCTGGAAGTATTGCGCGAACCGCTGGAATCGGGACGTATTACCATATCACGTGCGGCACGCCAGGCGGATTTTCCCGCTCGGTTCCAGCTGATTGCGGCGATGAACCCCTGCCTCTGCGGTTATCTGGGACATTACAGCGGGAAATGCCATTGTACTCCCGACCAGGTGGCGCGCTACCGCGGCAAAATCTCGGGCCCGTTGCTTGATCGTATCGATATACAGGTGGAGGTGCCCGCCGTACCACAGGAAGATTTGATGCGCCAGGCGCAAGGCGAAACGAGCAAGGCGATCGGGGAACGGGTTGAATTGGCTTATCAGCGCCAAATAGCCCGGCAAGGCAAGGCCAACGCCCATCTGGCAGTAAAGGATATCGATAGGTACTGTGTGCCGGATGCGCTGGGGGAGACTTTGCTCAAACAAGCCATCAGCCGCCTGAATTTTTCCGCACGCGCTTATCACCGCGTCCTGAAAGTGGCACGCACCATCGCCGATCTGGCGGCAAGCGAAACCATAGCCAGCGCCCATATTGCGGAAGCGGTGCAGTACCGGAAGCTGGACAGGAATTAGACCAGCCAGGGTGTATCAAGCCACTCTCAATCACATGGATCAATATGGCGCAACTTGGCGAGCCCATTCGATTCCACCTTTGTCATTCAGATGGTTTTGTCGAGTTACGCCGGCTACCCTGAAAAAACCAGATCTATTGAATCCGACGTACCTCTGCTTTGCGGCGTAAAATATTTTTTATCAAACGGCTTGACAGCGATAATTCCGTATACTAATTTTAAACATGCTGGAAGAAACAAACCGGGGAGAAGCCTGTGTTCATCCCGCAGGACAAACATCGCAGTCTCAATCCAGCCTGATATTACATTCCCCAATTCCCTTGAGTTATCGCTGCTACTTTCCATAAAAAGGAGTTAATAATGTCTGATGAGCAGAAACCGGAGGATTCTCCAGCACCCGTTCCGGAAATTGATCCACAGGCAGCGAGAGCGCCGCAGCCTCGTTCACTGGCTGCAAATGCCAGACTGGCCGATCTTACGATCGGCGATCTGACTTCCATTATTGCGGCTGAGACCAACAAAGCCATCGCATCCCGCTTGGGCAATCTCGGCAATATAGGCGCTGCCGGCAGTCATGTGAATTCCGGTCCGCCGGGATTTGTCAACGGTGGTGGCCATGCCAATTTCGACCCAGCCAGAGGCATCGGCAATCGCGTGAATGTCGGCGATCTCGGCAGGGCAGGTGTCCATGTGAACTCCGGCCCGCCGGGATTCGTCAACGGCGGCGGTCATGCCAATTTCGACCCAGCCAGAGGCATCGGCAATCGCGTGAATGTCGGTGATCTCGGCAGGGCAGGTGTCCATGTGAACTCCGGCCCGCCGGGATTCGTCAATGGCGGGGGACATGCCAATTTCGATCCGGCCAGAGGCATCGGCAATCGCGTGAATGTAGGCGATCTTGCCAGGGCCGGCTCGCATGTGAATTCCGGCCCTCCGGGATTCGTCAATGGCGGGGGGCATGCCAATTTCGATCCCAGGGTTAACGTGGGCGCCGGGCTCATCAACGTCACCTTGCCGGACGGAGGCCAGGTCGCCATTCCGGCTGCCGGCCCGGTGGATTTGCACGTACGCGGCTTCCACATTACACGTTAGCCAACCCGGCCGATGAATCATATGCCGCTCCATGTTGGTTGAGGGGGCGACCTGGTCAGGTCGTGCCGCCCGATCGCTTCGCGCTTTTGTCGAAGCGGCCTGCCAGGATGAAAAGTTGCGCCGGTTACTCGAAATTGATCCTGCGACAGCGCTGCGCGAGTGGCAGTGGGAATCCGATGTCGTGCCGGCGTCGCTGCCTCCGCCTATGGGCGCGGTATCGGTCTGTATCGATGACGCGAGCCTGTTGGGTCCGATAGCGTGGCGAACCGAGACGGATAAAGCACTGTTGCGGCAAACGCAGCTGCGCCTTTTACTTGCGGGCGCCAAGCCTCTGGCCCTGATCCATGGCAGCGAGCAAAGCCTGACCGCCTTGGCAGCCTGGATGCGGGCCCGCGGTTACTACACGCTGCTTGGTCCGCACGAATTCCTGCCGCAACACGATTCATGCAAGGGTGGCTACAGTAATCGCATGACAAAGGTAACCAGCGCACGGGCCGGTTCCGGCGCATGGCGTGGATTGCTGGTTGCTCCCGACGAACAAACCGTGCTGATGGCATGGCTATGTCAGCTGTTTGGATGGGAAAGCTTCCTGGGAAGACTGCTCGGTTATCCGTCCTGCTGCTGCAAAGCGTTCGAAGACCGCTGGCCAATCGCTGCTTCGAACCACGAAGGGGACGTAGGCCTCATGCTGCTGGAGGAATCGGAAGCGGCGCCGACGGTGCATAATCTGAGTTGGACCACAAACATTTTTTCGCGCTATTTTGGGTGGGAAATTATTCAGCATTTTCCCTGCCGGCTGGATTGTCCCGCCACGACAAATCTGGCCCGGCGCTATTTCGCGGTACTTACACACTATTGGCCGGCGGAAGCGCAGGAGATACTGGGATATTTGGCATCTCCCCTGCTGGTGATCCCCAATCACGGCTACAGCCTTTTTCGCGGCGGATGCGTGATACGTGAGAACAACGGCACAAGCCTGATCTATGATCCCGAACAGGTCCGGATTATCGGTATGGACAGTATGTTTACCGATGAAATCGTATCTTCGTCCCGATTGACGGCGGGTATGAACGGGGGCTGGAAAATTGCCGGTGGCGACGTTCCAGGCTGGCTGCTGGATGTCAGCCTCGATGAGGCTGTTTAGGAGAATCGCGATATGAAATATTTCAGCAGGCCCTACAGGGAAAGTGCCGAAAGTACCTATTTGGCGGAGGCTCACAGCAAGCACTACGAACCTTTCGGTACGATCAGCTTAAGCGATCAAACCGTGCTGGGCACGGAAGGCATTGTCCTGGAGGATATCGCGGGCGAGACGCTTGCCATTCACCCCGAGAATGCGGCGTGGGCATTTCTCAGTGCCGGCGAGTCAAAGTGGTTTCGGCAACTGGATAAAAAGCCCTTTGGCTGGTTACGCCATAATCTATCGCAATACGGTCCGGATAATGCACTCGATTTTGCCGCCCAACTCTATCGGCGCGGTCTGCTGACGCTTAATGGACATGCTGCCGTGGACCGGCGGATGTTCGCGGACGGGCCCAATTACGACGAGGGAAACCTGATCGAGCTGCTCATTACCGAGAAATGCAATCTTGCCTGTCCCTACTGCCTGGCGGGAGCCAACTCATCCATGCCGGCCATGGATCGGGATATTGCCCGAAAGACTGTGGATCTTGCATTTGCCATGCGCGAGAGCGACACGCTGGCTTTCGAGTTTGCCGGGGGTGAGCCGTTCCTGAAATATGAGCTCATGAAGGAAACCGTGACATACATTCGTAATCATCCATTACGAGGCAACCGCAGGCTATTTCTCAGCACGCAAACCAATGCCACCTTACTGAATGAGGAACGGGTCCGCTGGCTGAAGGAGGAGGATATCCGGGTAGGAATTTCTCTCGATGGAGGCGCACAACAGCAGAATTCGAGCCGCCCTCAGGTCAACGGCAAGGAGTCCTTCAGCAAGATTGCCAGAGGAATCGACCTGCTGCACCGGTTCGAGGTACCCTTTGGTGGCCTGGTGGTGCTGAACCGGTCCAATGCGGAAGACCCGGCGGCCTTGGCCGCCACCATGCTCAATCTCGGCATCCATGGCTTTCGGCTGAATCCCGTGGCCTATCTGGGCGATGCGCGAAAGAACTGGAACAAGGTTGGTTTGAGCCAGGATCAGATTATTGATTTTGTCAAAGACCTGATGAGCCACGTAGTGGCGCAAAAATTGCCATTGCTGGAGGACAACGTCCGCAGCATGTGCGACTTTCTCACCAGTAAACAGCGTAGAACGCGCTGCATGCGAACCCACTGCGGAGCGGGGGAAACTTTCCAGGCCGTTGCCGCCAATGGTGATATCTATCCCTGCGGCCGTGCCACGCAATCACCCGGGCTCAAGCTGGGAAACATTTTCGATGCCGGCCTGGAAAGCCTATCACAACCGTCCCGGCATAATGCCGTCATACAGCAAATTCGCGAACGCCGCCCCACTGATCTCGAAGGGTGCGACACCTGCTCCTATCGGCAGCTATGTCAGTCCGGGTGTTCCGCGCAGGCCTGGGAGCGTTATGGCACGGTCCGCCACCGTACCCCCGAATGCTCCTTTTACAAAACGCTTTATCCCTATTTGATGCGCTGGCTGTCCTTCGATGAAATCGCGTTCGATCACCTGAACACTTACAATTATTTCAATAACGAGGGTAAACGCTTTTCCCGCGACTTTGCCCCCATAAAATACCATGCGGTAGCAGTGTGAAGCTCAACGACGCCGGTCTAAAGGAAGGACTGCCGAAACATGTACTGACGGACTGTGCGGGCCTGTGTTACCCGGCCGGGCCCGGCGAAACCGTTGACATATTGCTCGGATTCTCCACGCTGGCCCGTTCGGTACGCTTACGGAACCAGCTCTCCGTAGCGATGGACACAATGGACGCGAACGAGCACCCGCTCGCGCAGCGTCTTATCGCGACCCTTGACAACCTGCCTGCCGATGCCCGCGCCCGGCTGTTTTCCACTCCACTGGCGGAAATAGACACCGCCCCGAGGGCGGAACCGGACGACGCCGGTAATCCCGGCGCGGGAAAGATATTGTCCGGGGTGCGGCATTTCATTCACCATCCCGACGTACGCAACATCACCTTTATTCTGCCCCGTTGTCTCTTCTCGACGGGTCCGCTGTATCTGCCGCATGTCCATGCTGTGCTGTCCAATGATGCGCCAGGCGTCACACTGGCGGTGGTGGAAAATGACGGTAAAACCCATTTCGTCTGGAGTGATGGATTGAGTCTGACGCTTGTCAATGACGGAAGCGGATTACCAGCGGGTTTCAGTCATCCCCGCCTCGCGGCCCTGCCGTCTATTGGAGGTTTTCCCGTGCTTAATGGAGTCGCCGAAGTCACTCCCCTGCTATCCTCTTTCGAACCCGCAACGGATGATGAGATTGACGTGGGAGCCGGGCGCATCGAAGCAGCGCTGGAACTGCTTAACCAGATCTGGCCGCTCGCCTTCCATGCCCTCCATCGCCACGTCAAGGCATTGTGTATTCTGAAACAACGCGGGTACTCGCGCAGCCACAGCCCGCCGGAGCTGCCGGGAACAATATTCATGAGTGCCGATGACGTCGAGCATATCGGCGATTTGTTGTGCCATGAATCGAGCCATATCAGGATGAATATTTTCCGGCGCTACGATGCGATTGCCCGTGCGCGCGATCCAGACTCGGAAGCCATCGGTTTCGTCTCCCCCTGGCGGCCGGATTTACGTCCACTGCGGGGACTGGTGGATGGCGTACATGCTTTTCTCAATGTTTGCCGCTATTATCGTCGGTTGGAGATGCGATTTCCCGATGCATGGACCGCCGGCACGATTTATGAGCGACAAAAACGGAATGTGATTCAGGCAGGCATTACGTTGCGCGAGCACGCTGTGCCGACGCAGATCGGCGCCCTCCTGCTGGAAGAATTTGCCCGCGAGGAAGGCTTGCTGTGAATACTCTCACTCCCGACTGCATGATCGATACCGGCACGGGTTTGAATATCGACCCTTCGTCGCTTGCCCGGCTGCGTATGGAATTCCTTGATCGTGGCGCGGCCGTATTGGGCCCACCCGCTCTCAACCATGATACGCATATGAATCTTCTCGGCGAGGCGCTTGCGCAACGGCGGGATGCCAGCTGGAGCCTGGTTGCGAAGCAGTGTCCTGGAGAAATCTCCCAGCATAATGTACGCGCGCATCTCGGACCGCACGCACGGAGCTTTCTCTCGTCGGCATCTGTACTGGCCTATCTGGAGCGTGTCACCGGCCATCGGCTTGCTCCGTCCTGGAGTGCCAGTTGCTATACCTATTACGATGAGCCAGGTCAACACATGGGCGAGCACTGCGACAAAAAGGAAGCCTGTCGCATTGCTCTGCTGATCTACCTTCAGACCCTCTGGATGCCCGGTGTCCAACCGTCGACGGGGCTTCAACTACACGTCTTTCGCGGCGACAATGCAGCAAGCGGGTTACTGCTACGCATCACCGGGTTGTCCAACCGGATTGTTTTCCTGAACGGCGCGGAGCAGGCGCACCTGCGGCCCGCTCTGGCTGCGGGGGAACATATGACGATGCTGGCGGGCTGCTACCGGCTAGCAACCCCGGAATAACCCACAAGACAACCTTAACGCCATGCAATGGAATGATTGGCCTCCAAGCGATCCTGCGCTTATGCCAGGTTACGAAGCGTGGCGAGTTGGAAAGCTCGAGGATGCCCGGTTGTTCTTTCAGGCAAGCGCAGAGAAGCAACCGGACCAGGCTGATGTCTGGCGCGGGTTAGGTAATGTTGCCTGGTCCCGCAAGGATTTTACGGTCGCGCTTACCCATTTCAGCGCAGCGTTACACCTGGCGCCGTGGAATCCGATGCACTGGGGTAATGTGGGCTTGGTTCGCCGCGACCTTGGCGAACCGCAAGCCGCGATATCGGCCTTTCGCGTTGCGCTCGGCCTTGATCCGGAATATGCGCCAGCACTCAATGAATGGGCAAATGTCTTATTCGATGTGGGTCGCTATGCGGAAGCATTGCCGCTGTATGATGCCTCGCTGGCAATCGACAGTGATCGAGCGGTAATACATCACAACAAGGGAGTCTGCTTGCGCTATCTGGGAAGATTGCCGGAAGCAGTATGCTATTTTCGCGCCGCGTTGATACTGGACCCTGGTTACCACTATTCCCTGGAAGAACTGCAGCGCCTGGGGGAAACATAGGTACCAAACAATAAAACCCGCAAACCGGTAACCGCACTCTACGATGTCGTGATCGTGGGCGGCGGCATTGTCGGCTTGTACCCAACGCCTGGCGACGGTTGGGGATGGTTAGGGCAAATGCCCGCAGGGGCGTGATAGAATCAACCTCCACCTCAAACGTAGTACTGCCATGAACGAAACCCCTCGCACCAAATTGCTGGAAGAAATCCTCGCACGCCGCATTGTGCTGCTGGACGGCGCCATGGGAACCATGATCCAGAGCTACAGGCTCAACGAAGCGGATTATCGTGGCGCTCGCTTTGCCGATTTTCCCCATGACATCAAAGGCAATAACGATCTTCTGACGCTCACCCAGCCGCAGGTTATCCGCGCCATCCACGATGCCTATCTGGAAGCCGGTGCGGATATCATCGAAACCAACACCTTCAATTCCACCGCCGCCTCGATGTCGGATTACCACATGCAGGATCTGGTATACGAACTCAATTTTGCCGGCGCCAAACTCGCGCGGGAAGCGGCACAGGCGATGGAGGCGAAAACGCCGGAAAAACCGCGCTTTGTTGCGGGCGTGCTGGGTCCGACCACTAAGACGGCATCGATCTCCCCGGATGTCAATGACCCGGGTTTCCGCGGCATCACTTTCGATCAACTGGTGGCGGATTATTCCGAATCCATTCGCGGCCTGATCGACGGCGGCGCGGATATCCTGCTGGTCGAAACCATATTCGATACGCTCAATGCCAAGGCAGCACTGTTCGCTGTGGATCAATATTTCGAGACGCACGGCACAAGATTTCCTGTGATGATTTCGGCAACGATTACCGATGCTTCGGGACGTACGCTTTCCGGGCAGACGCCGGAGGCTTTCTGGAATTCCGTAAGTAACGCACGGCCATTGTCGGTCGGGCTCAACTGCGCGCTGGGGGCGGAGTTGATGCGTCCCTATATCGAAGATTTATCCAGGGTGGCCGGTGTGCGTGTCAGCGCGCATCCCAATGCCGGCCTGCCCAATCCGCTGGCTGAGACAGGCTATGACGAGTCGCCTGAATACACCGCGGGTCTGATAAAAGATTTTGCGCAATCGGGTTTCGTCAATATCGTCGGCGGCTGCTGCGGTACGACACCCGCCCATATCAAAGCGATTGCGGATGCAGTGAGCGGTATCGCACCGCGAGTCATACCCGATATTCCAAAAAAATTGCGGCTGTCCGGCCTGGAGCCGCTCGCCATTGGCGATGATTCATTGTTCGTGAATGTCGGCGAGCGAACCAACGTTACCGGTTCGAAGGCCTTCGCCCGTTTGATACTGAACAACAATTATTCGGAAGCGCTGAGCGTTGCCCGCAACCAGGTCGAGAGTGGCGCGCAGATCATCGATATCAACATGGATGAAGCGATGCTGGACTCGCAGAAGGCGATGGTTACGTTCCTGAACCTTGTCGCCGCCGAGCCGGATATCAGCCGTGTGCCCATCATGCTGGACTCGAGCAAGTGGTCGGTGATCGAAGCGGGACTGAAATGTATTCAGGGCAAGGCGATCATCAATTCCATCAGCTTGAAGGAAGGCGAAGCGGAGTTCATCGAACATGCGAAGCTTGCGCTCCGCTACGGGGCAGCGGTAATTGTCATGGCGTTCGATGAAGCAGGTCAGGCTGATACGCTTGAGCGCAAAGTGGACATTTGCACGCGCTGCTACCGCATTCTTGTGGATGAGGTAGGCTTTCCACCTGAGGACATCATTTTTGATCCCAATGTTTTCGCGGTCGCCACGGGCATCGAGGAACATAACAATTACGGCCTGGATTACATCAATGCCACGCGCCTGATCAAGCAAACCCTGCCGTATGTCAAGGTGAGCGGCGGCGTTTCCAATGTGTCGTTCTCTTTCCGCGGCAACGAGCCGGTGCGGGAAGCGATCCATACCGCTTTCCTCTACCACGCGGTTCGCGCCGGCATGACCATGGGCATCGTCAACGCCGGGCAACTTGGCGTTTATTCGGATATCCCCAAGGATCTGCTGGAACGGGTCGAGGATGTGCTGCTGAACCGCCCCCCCAAAGAAGGTGGAGACGCAAGCGCCACCGAGCGGCTGGTGGAATTTGCCGAGAGCTTCAAGGGACAGACCAAGGAGAACGTTGAAGACCTTGCCTGGCGCAACGAGTCGCTGCAGCAACGCCTGACTCACGCGCTGGTAAGGGGTATCACCACTTACATCGTGGAAGATACCGAGGCGGCACGGCTCGAAGTCGCTGAGGCAGGCGGGCGCCCCATCCAGGTGATCGAGGGGCCGCTCATGAACGGGATGAATGTGGTGGGCGACCTGTTCGGCTCGGGCAAGATGTTTTTGCCCCAGGTGGTCAAGTCAGCGCGAGTCATGAAGCAGGCGGTGGCGCACCTGCTGCCGTTTATTGAAGCGGAAAAGAAACTGCTGGGCGATTCCAGGCCCAAGGGCAAGATCGTGATCGCCACGGTCAAGGGCGATGTTCACGATATCGGCAAGAATATCGTCACGGTAGTCCTTCAGTGTAACAATTATGCCGTGGTGAATATGGGCGTAATGGTGCCTGCTGCACAGATTCTGGAAATGGCGCGGCGTGAGCAGGCCGACATGATCGGGCTGTCGGGCCTGATTACGCCCTCGCTGGAGGAAATGGCGCATGTGGCGAAGGAAATGGAACGGGAAGGTTTTACCATTCCTTTATTGATCGGCGGGGCAACCACTTCGCGTGTGCACACTGCCGTGAAAGTGGCTCCCCATTACAGCGGCATTACCGTATGGGTCCCGGATGCGAGCCGCGCCGTGAGCGTGTGCAGTAACTTGCTGTCGGAGGATCTGAAGGCGGGTTACGTGGAGAAACTCCAGGCCGAGTACGAAAAAGTGCGCGCCCAGCATAAAAATAAAAGGGGGCCTGCGCCAATGCTATCCATAGCGGATGCCCGGAAGAATTCTTTTAAAATCGATTGGGAGAGCTACACGCCGCCTGAACCGGATTTCATCGGCGTAAGGTCCTTGAGAAACTATCCACTGGAAAAACTGGTACCTTTCATCGACTGGACGCCGTTCTTTCAGGCGTGGGAATTGTCCGGCCGGTTTCCGGCAATTCTGCAGGACGAGGTGGTGGGAGAAGCGGCCACCAATCTGTACCGCGACGCCCAGGACATGCTGAAAAAAATCGTCGAGCAGAAATGGCTGACAGCCAATGCCGTGTTTGGCCTTTTTCCCGCCAACACGGTAAATGATGACGACGTTGAAATCTACACGGATAAGGCTCGCACCCGGCTGGCAATGACTTTTCACAATTTGCGCCAGCAGACCAAGAAACCGGCCGGGCGTCCAAACCTGTGCCTGGCTGATTTCGTCGCGCCCAAGGAAACCGGTATAAAGGATGCCATCGGGGCATTCGCGGTGACTGCAGGTATGGGTATCGACGCGCGGATAAAAGCATTCGAGGAGGCGCATGACGACTACAGCGCAATCATCCTGAAGGCGCTGGCGGACCGTCTGGCCGAAGCTTTCGCCGAGCACATGCATTGGCGGGTACGGCGCGAATTCTGGGGTTTTGCAAAAGATGAAGACCTGGATACCGAGCAACTCGTCGGCGAAGAGTATCGTGGCATCCGCCCCGCGCCGGGCTATCCCGCTTGCCCCGATCATACCGAGAAAGGGCCTTTGTTCGAAATGCTGAAAGCGCCCGAAAATGCGGGCATTATCATCACTGAATCTTACGCGATGGTGCCTACTGCGGCGGTATCCGGTTTTTATTTTTCTCACCCCGACGCCGATTATTTTGCGGTAGGCAAAATCGGCAAGGATCAGGTGGAAGATTATGCGAAGCGCAAAGGCTGGACGCTGGAGGAAACCGAGCAATGGCTGGCGCCCGTTCTCGCATATGATCGATAGCTACGGTCGAAAAGTGAATGTTGGTCGGCTGACGCCGGCCAACTGACTGCGGGCATGCGGTATTCTGTAGAAAGGTGATGCGAGACGAGTCGATCAGCTCTTCATGCGGGTGATTTTCGCCACTTCGGGAATACGCCTCAAGCTGCGCATCACTTGCGCCAGATGATGGCGGTTACGGACCTGCAACATGAAATTCATGGTTGTGTACGTACCCTCTCCTTCATCTTCGTCCATGGCAACATTGTCAATATTGGATCCGGCCTCGGCGATCGCAGCGGCCACTCTCGCCAGCACACCACGTTGATCGGCCACCAGCAGCTTGATGCTGACCTCGAACTGCCTGCTGATATCCTTGCCCCAAGCCACGTCCAGCCAGTTTTCCGAGTTACCGCGGTTTTTTAAAGCGGCCGGGCAGTCATGGGTATGAATCACAAGCCCCTGATCTTTCTTGATAAAGCCAACAATGGAATCCCCCGGGATGGGGCGGCAGCATTTCGCAAACTGCACTGCCATGCCTTCTGTGCCAAGTATGGTGATGACACCTCCGGTCCCATTCGGGCCGGAGGCGGATTCTCCCGGAACCGCCAGCCGTCTGGCAATTACCGCCGGCAGGTGCTTGCCCAGCCCCATATCCGCCAGTAAATCCGTCTTGGATTTAGCCCCGCTCTCACGTGCCAGTTTTTCCCACTGCGCCGCAGTTATCGTTTCGGGATCGACCTTGAGCGAAATTAAAGCTTGATTCAGCAAGCGCTCCCCCAGTTTGGCCGACTCTTCATATTGCATGGTCTTGAGAAAACGGCGGATATGCGAGCGTGCCTTGCCGGTGCCCACGTAATTAAGCCAGGCAGGATTGGGTTTTGCATGTGACGCAGTCACGATCTCCACGCGGTCGCCGCTTCGGAGCATGGTGCGCAGCGGCGCATTTTCGCCGTTTATTTTTGCCGCCACGCAGCAATCCCCGATGTCGGTATGCACTGCATAGGCGAAGTCCACCGCGGTGGATTCTTTCGGTAGCGCTAATATCTTGCCTTGGGGCGTAAATACGTAGACCTCTCCGGGAAACAGGTCAACTTTGAGATGTTCCAGGAATTCCAGCGAATCGGTGGAATCGCTGAGCGTCTCCAGCAGGCTCTGCAACCACTGGTGGGTTTTCATGTGCAGGTCGTTGAGATCTGCATCCGTACTCTTGTAGAGCCAGTGAGATGCGACACCTGCCTCGGCGATTCGATGCATTTCGGGAGTGCGAATTTGCACTTCGATGGGCGTGCCGTAGGGTCCCCACAAGGTGTTGTGCAACGACTGGTAGCCATTTCCCTTGGGGATGGCGATATAGTCCTTGAATTTTCCGGGGATGGGATTGTAGAGGCTGTGCAATGCACCCAGTGCGATATAACACGAGGGTACGTCTTTGACAATGACGCGAAAGCCGTAGATATCGAGGATCTCGGAGAATGTGAGATTCTTCTCCACCATTTTCGTGTAGATACTATAGAGCTGCTTTTCTCGCCCCGTCACCTCGGCATCCAGCCCTGCCACTTTAAGACGCTGCTTGATCGTATCCAGGATTTTCGTGACCATTTCCCGGCGATTTCCGCGGGCCGCCTTGGTGGCGTTGGCCAGAACACGGTAACGCGTCGGGAACAGGTAACGGAAGCTTAGATCCTGCAGCTCATGATAGATATTGTTGAGCCCCAGCCGATTGGCGATAGGGGCGTAGATTTCCATGGTTTCGCGCGCGATACGGCGCCGTTTCTCTGCCCGCATCGCTTCCAGCGTACGCATGTTGTGCAGGCGGTCCGCCAATTTGATAAGTATGACGCGCACGTCCCGCGCCATGGCCAGCAGCATTTTGCGGAAATTTTCCGCCTGTGCATCCGCATGGGTCTGGAACTCGATCTTGTCGAGCTTCGAAACACCGTCCACCAGATCCGCAACCGATTTGCCAAATCTATTACTGATCTCGGCTTTGGAGACATGCGTATCCTCCATCACATCGTGCAGTAGCGCGGCTGCCAGCGTCTGGGTGTCCAGGCGTAATTTGCCGAGTATGCTGGCTACCGCCAGCGGATGGGAGATATAGGGTTCGCCGGATTTTCGGAATTGCCCGGAGTGGGCGCTTTGACTGAAAAGGTAGGCGTTCTGAAGTTCGGAAACATCCTCCCGCTTAAGGTAGCTCGACAGCTCGCGAAAAAGGAAATTCGCCTCAGGCAAGGTAGCAGAAGAATCCGGCAGACCTCGTGCTCGCATCGTCGTTTCCTTGATTTCCTGTTATACCAGTACAGTTTTTTTCAGGACGGCATCACCTTCATGGCAATCGATCATTCTTTTCTACAAATGCTTACAGTGTAAAGCAGGCTTTTTACAAGAAAGCCAAGCCGTTCAAAAATCAAATGGGACCCATTGTGAGGAGTTCAATTCCCACTCTTCCTTGTGCAAGTTCGCGCAATGCAATGACGGTGGGTTTATCCCGCGCGGACTCCACCATGGGGGTGCCCCCCACTGAAAGCTGTCTTGCACGAACGGTCGCGACCAACGTCATATCGAAGCGGTTGGGAATTTTTTTCAAACAATCGTCAACGGTAATACGCGCCATGATCTTGCCTCTGCTAATGTATAGAAATTGAAGTATAGAATGCCCCACCAACTAAAGGCAACCTGCGAAAGAGAAGTGTAGCGCCGCCAGCCATTCGGCCGAACGTTGGAATTATCGTCGCTTATGGAGAAAGCGTTCTGCCGAGTTGCGCCACCAGACCATGGTGGCGGGCAAGCTGTTTCGTCATTCTCAAGCGCTCGGCTTGTACAATGCACTTCAAATCCTGTAATGCCTTGTCCAGCCTGTCATTGATGATAACATAGTCATACTCGCCGGCATGGCTGATTTCGTCGCGGGCCGCCGCCAGGCGGCGTCCGATCGCTTCGAGACTATCCTGAGCCCGTTGCCGCAAGCGCATTTCCAGCACCTCGAGCGAAGGAGGCAGAATAAAAATTTTCACTGCCTGAGAAAAAACCTTTTGCACCTGATGAGCGCCTTGGCTATCAATTTCCAGCAGAACGTCGCGTCCCGAAGCTACGGTTTCGTTGATCCAACGTTTTGAAGTGCCATAGAAATTTCCGTAAACTTGCGCACTTTCCAGAAACTCGTCCTGTTTCAGCCTCTGCTCGAAAATCTCCCGGCGTATAAAATGATAATCGCGACCGTCGATTTCTTCAGGACGCGCCGGCCGCGAGGTGTATGAAATTGACAGGCTCAGGTCGATACCGGTTTGAAGCAGGGCTTTGACCAGGCTGGTTTTTCCCGCGCCTGATGGGGCACTGATAATATATAAGTCACCCGGCGTTATGATCATATTGAAGTTAACCCTACAGTATTAACGCACGGTATCACCCCCCAGTTTGCTGGTTGCGGTGTTCCCTCTTTCCAGCTTTTTAACCTAAATCCGGTAGTTGGACGGGGGGAAGTGTACGGTTTTTGGGGTGCAGGGCAAGGCGCAACGACGCGGAATGGTCGTTCCATTCCAACAAGTTGCAACGCAGCCATGTGCCGCAAAAACTGTGCAATTCTCCCCGTAGCGCCCTCACCCGGAAGGTGGTGTTAAATAATATGAGATATTGTTATTAATCATAACACTGATCTATTAAATGAGCGGTCAACTACTGGATTTAGGTTTATAGCAGCGCTGTCGCTTGATTATCAAGTGTGCTGCCAAAGTTTAACAGCTTCGGCTCATTCCAACCAAGCCAACTGATCCGGTTAATCCAATCAATGCCATTAATCCCGAATCCGGCAGTTGGACGGGTCGGATTCAGGATTAATGTGCACGAACCCAGCGCACAATATCCTGTGTTGTCAAAGCACCGGCCTGCCGCGCCACTTCATGCCCGTCTTTAAACAGAATCAAAGTAGGGATGCTGCGGATGCTGTATTGCGTACCCAACGCTTGCTCGGTATCGGTGTTCACCTTGGCTACACGGACAAGCGGCTCCAGCATTGCCGCGGCTTGCACGAAGGCTGGAGCCATCATCTTGCATGGCCCGCACCACGGCGCCCAGAAATCCACTACCAGCGGTATATCATTGTGGTTTAGGTGTCGTGCGAATGTGGACGTGGTGAGCTCTACTGGATGGCCCGTGAACAAAGGTTGGTGACACTGCCCACAACCGGGTTTCTGGTCGAGTCGCGCAGTCGGCACACGATTGATCGCTTGACAGTGAGGGCATACGAGGTGAGAGGAGTCGCTCATGGAGTTCGTATATCGCAGTGATTGATTACTTGATCAGATGAGGGCGGTCCACCCGATTTCAAATGTCATTTATCCATGTTCGGTCTTTTTGATTCACACGACCTGACAAGCTTTTTAATCTAATGTCCAATTCTTGCGGCGGCGGCAAAAAAGCATCCCGGAGATATCCCATCTTCGCTTTGAGGCAAACTGGCCTCCATATTATCTCTGTGGTTTAGCGCACGGATATAAGCAGTGAAAAAGGCAAATGATATGGATGCTCTATCTCTATATGAAGGGGAACGACATGAATAGTATAACTTCCTGGATTATTTATATTGTAATACTTGTTGCCGGTTTGGGCATTCTGGGAATAGGTTGGGTATAAGTCATCGCCTCGGACCCATAAACGCCTTGGGGTACTGCTCAGGCCAATTTAGAAAGGGAAGTTCTCAGACTTTTAATGCTCCGCCCCATCCACGCTTATAAAATAAAGGTCATGTCGCTTGATCTCCTACCTAATACCGATTTTCTACACGTAATGAGTAACTCGTGGTCTAGGCGGATAGAAGGGTAGACATTTGTATGAAACCTTTTATTCGTGCGAATTTCGGTCTGGCGCCGTACGATATGTCACTCTAAATTCTGCACCTAAAGGCCGGACACCGAAAGGGCTCGCCGAGCTGGAGAAGTCAGCCAACGTCATGATCGACGATTTCCTCTGGTGGACCTCAGCTTTAAAGGCAGCCTGAGAGTTTTGATTGAGACAGCATGAAAACCTCGATAAAGACACACGAAGGACACGTGGCCTTGGTGACCGGCGCCGCCCAAGGTATCGGACAAGCGATCGCATTGGCACTCGCGGAACGGGGCGCGGAAGTGATTGCGACGGACCTCACGCTTCCGCACCAGACCGTGGACAAGATCGGCCGATCGGCGCACGCGTTTCAACTTGACGTGACAGAGGAAGAGGACTGGCGTTCGGTATCCCTTAAGAGCCGCGATATCGGCGAGGTGGATATCGTTGTAAACAATGCGGGTTATTTTCCAAATCGCTCTATCGACGAACTGGATCTGCCGACGTGGCGGAAGACGATGGCCACGAATTTGGACTCACACTTCTTAAGTGTGAAGTATTTCTTGCCAACAATGAGGAAGAAGAAGTGGGGCCGCTTCGTCGGCATATCGTCAAACATGGTTGGCTTGGCCATACCGGGCATGAGCCACTATATTGCTTCAAAAATGGGAATTATCGGATTCATGAGAGGTCTGGCCAATGATGTTGCAAACGACGGTATTACCGCGAACGCGGTTTTGCCGGGCCTGACGAATACAGTGGCAATCCGACCTCAGTCGGAAGAGCAAAAGCGCTCCACGTGGAAACAGCAGGCGATCAAACGGCTCGGGAAACCCGAGGATGTCACTGGCGCAGTTCTATTTTTGACAAGCAACGATGCTGCATTCATCACAGGGCAGGTAATAGTGGTAGACGGAGGTCAGTATCGCATCGGGTAGCGCCTAGCGTGGCGTTTTGAAGGCGCCCTCTCGCAGGCGCGCATTTTGTGCTATGCGTGGCTGGGTGGATTGCCGATCCACCATCGGCCCCATGGTCAACCAGAAGCAATTCGAGCGTGTACAGGACTACATCCGTATCGGCATTGAAGAAGGCGCCGCCTTGCTCACTGGCGGCACGGGCAAGCCAACTGGTCTGGAGGCTGGCAACTTCGTCAAAGCCACCATTTTTACCAACGTGAAGAACTCCATGCGCATTGCGCAAGAGGAAATCTTTGGCCCCGTGCTGTCGATCATCCCGTATAAAGATGAAGCGGACGCCATTGCCATCGCCAACGACAGCCCCTATGGCTTGGCGGCCTATATCACCGCAGGCGACAAGGCGCGCGCATACCGTATCGCTAACCAGCTTGATGCTGGCCGCGTGTGCATTAATGGCGAGTTCCATGACCCACTGGCCCCGTTCGGTGGCTTCAAGCAGTCGGGTTACGGGCGGGAGTTCGGCGTGTTTGGATTGGAGGCATATCTGGAACCCAAAGCAATTATCGGGTAACGCCACCCGGATTGGTGGCGGCAGTGCGGATTGCCGCCCGCTTGCTTGGAACCAGAGATTTTCCGGTATGGCGGCTAGCGCGGACGGATCACCATCCCTTGATGTACTTCCGCTTTGGTCAACCTGCTGCCCCCGAGTTGCCACACTGGGTGACTGCTCCAATCAGATACCTGTCGCTGAACCAACTTTGCCTTGAACGGCCAGAGTGGGTCGAACTGCGACTATCGCAAACACAGGGATTGATATGCTCCCCTTGAACAGAGCCAAGTCGAACTTCCCCATGTGGGCTTACTTGTGCGAGAAGTACTGGTTCAGGTTGTAGACCAGGCCCGCGAACGGCATGTTCAATGCCCCATAAACAGCCGATGCTTCGGGAGCCGCATTGTCGCCCAGAATCTCGACAGCCACATTCGAATATCCGACCGGAATGACACCGGCTTGCACCATTCGCATCACACCGAGGTCCGACTGCTCCTTAGTGAAGCTACCGGAAGCATCGACGACAGCGTAGGTGCTATAGCCATCGGTCAAGGCGGAAATCGCCGGAAACGCTAAGCAGACGTCGGCCGAGATACCGGTAATGACCAGTTTCTTGCGACCAGTTGCCTTCACCGCCGCCACCACGCGCGGGTCATCCCAGGCATTGACAGTCGTCCGCTCGATATGATGGTTCCCGGGCAACGCTTCCTGCAGTTCCGGGATCATCGGCCCCCACATTCTTTCGGTGGTGGTCGTCACAATGATCGGGATCTTGAGCGCTTGGGCAGCCTTCGCGAGGCCGACAATGTTGTGTTTCAACTGCATCGTGTCGATGTCACGAATCCCGGTATACAAGCCCACCTGATGGTCGACAATGAGCAGTACAGCGTTGTCCCGCGTCAAGTGCTCATAATGGGACTTCTGGATATGATCGATTTTCATAATTCGTTCTCCTATAGAGTGATTAAGAATGGCGTTGTCACCATGCATGCAGTATAGGAGACGCATTCCTTGCTAACAGAAGTGGTCCATAGTTTTGCCTCAGTTAAGCCAAAATTCTGTGACAGCGGGTAATCCCTGATATTAGAGCGAGCGCCCCATGTCGCGTCCGAATCCGCGCTCTAATGTCTTCAGTCTTTGCAGCATGGTCGATTTTTGGGCGCGGCACTTCGGGTTTCATGATATCGACCCTAACTTGGCCGATGTTGGCAGGGGGCGCGGTCGCGGATCTTCTCGATGGCGCGGCGGCGCTGTAGCTGCCGCGGGTAGGTCAGACCTGGCGCACCAAGTGGCCGCGCCAGGTCTGGGCAAATGCCGCAGCTAGCCTTGGAACTGCCTACCAGACGGGGGAGCTTACGGATGAATCACACAGCTAATGGAAGTTAGCCACGTAATCTGATATGCACTCCCGATGCGATTCACCCTTTTAGCCTTTCGGCAAACCTGCTCCCCGTTTATCGGTTTTATGTGAGGTATGACAACGGCTCCATATTTTGGCGTTGCAAAGCGAGCTTCACGCCTTCATCAGCCTCCATTCGCGCACGATGTTTTTTCAGATTTGGATAATTATCGATGGATAGTGGGGTCTGTTCGATCCATCGCGTGAGTACATAGAGATAGGCATCGGCAAAACTCCGATCCTTCAGATACCAGTCACCGGCGGCTGCTAGACTCCCCTCCATGCGAGCGTAATGCGTTGCCAGCTTTTCGTACGTTTTGGCCTTGATTTCTTTTTGGGCCAAATCACTGTCTGCGAACGCCTGTGCTGCGAAGTGGGGACCATACGTTGCGTGAACTTCCGAAGTCATGTAACTCAGCGCTTCGGCTTCCTTGCGCCCCAGCTTCTCATTGCGCGCATAGCCCTCTTTGCCGTATTCGGCGCCAAGATATGCCAGAATCGCCGCGGCTTCAGTTAATACGTCGCCGTCGTCAAATTGCAGGGCCGGCACCTTACCTTTTGGGTTGATAGACAGATACTCTTCTTTTTTTTGATCTCCATGTGCCATCGTTTTAATCGTCACAGGGGCATTCAGCCAAGCGACGGCAATGTTGGGTGCCAGCGCACAGGTACCCGGCATAGTATAAAGAATGGAGTTACTCATCACGTGCTCCTAAAGTTCATTGACGACTCCTGAAAACGGTTTGATTTATCAAAACTGCCAACCGAACTCGTCCTATTCATAGTTAATCTTTGTCGATTCATGTCACCCCACTTGATATGGTTATTTATCATATTAGGTGAAATTTACATTGGAGCTTAAAAAAGCCGTGCACAGCACCTTGTGCTGAGGCATCGCGCCGATGCGCCGGTACTCGTTCTTGAGAAACCCGTAGGCGGAACGGACGTTATGCGCGGCGAGCACCGACAAATATTCCGGACACTTTTTCCCTCTTTTTTTGTCAGTTTAAGATTATTAATTATATTAATTGATAGCCACTGACAAAGGTCGCCCACGACCGGCTTCACGAGCGCAACGCCTTCAGTTTGTCCAGCACATCCATGTAGTCGGGCACGCTGGCCGTCTAAATTTCCGCCGCAAGCACCATGTGTACACACTCATTCTGAACCTTGATGATATGGATTGCAATGGCCTGAAAGGAAGAAAGCCGCATGGTTAGCGGCTTTAACGAAAAATTGACATGGTGTGATTTTGAGTGAAACGTCACTCCAGATTCTGCACCTGCTCACGCATTTGCTCGATCAGGACTTTGAGTTCGATGGAAATTTTCGATACTTCCGCATCTACCGATTTTGAGCCCACCGTGTTGGCTTCGCGGTTGAGCTCCTGCATCAGGAAATCCAGCCGTTTGCCGACTGCGCCGCCTTTGCGTAAGACCCGTTCCACTTCTTCAAAATGAGCCTGCAGGCGGGACAGTTCCTCGTCTACATCGATTTTGCCGGCGAACAACGTCAGTTCTTGCCGGATACGCTCATCATCGCAATTTATCATGGCATCGTGCAAACGGGCTTTGATCTTTTCCTGAAATGCCACAAGCAAGGCAGGAATACGCGGTGCCACTTCAGCTGCCAGGGAACGCATCCTGGAGAGGCGCTCAAGCAGGACGACTTTAAGTTTTTCGCCTTCCCGGGCACGTGCCGCCGCCAACTCATGCAGGGCAACGGCCAGCAATTCCAGGCAAGGTTCGCGCAGGCTCTCTGCCGGCAGTGAATTGGCCCTCAACATTCCGGGCCAGCGAAGGATATCTGCCACCTCGAGGCCGTGGGCGTCGGGTAACGCAGCCCTGACGGTACGGTTCAGCGCCAGTAGTTTTTGCAACAGGTCAGCGTTGATATGCTGCAGATCTTCGGTACTCGCGATCCCGGAAAAGCTTACGCGGCATTCGATTTTTCCACGATTCAGCCGGGCGGTCAGAAATTCACGCATCGTCACTTCCAGCAAGCGGAATTCGTCAGGCAGGCGGAACTGGATATCCAGATAGCGGTTATTAACCGAGCGCAGCTCCAGATTCAGTGAACCTTGTGGCAATTCGCGGGCAACCACGGCATAGCCGGTCATGCTGTAGATCGTCGCTAACTCATCCACTGACAGGTCCTGATAGGTTAAAATAGGGGGCGATGGGGATTATCGCATATGATCGTCGCAGACATGCAGGACGAGTTTGCACCCTTACCCCAACCGCCGGTAAAACGCCGCCGTTACAAAATCATCTAGAGAATCTCACAACCATGCGTCCCAGCAATCGCACGCCGGCTCAACTTCGTCCGGTTCAAATTACCCGCCATTACACCAAGCATGCAGAAGGGGCGGTGCTGATCGAGTGTGGCGATACCAGGATATTATGTACAGCCAGCCTGGATGAGAAAGTACCCTCGTTTCTACGTGGAAAAGGGCAGGGCTGGCTCACTGCGGAATATGGCATGCTCCCACGTTCCACTAACGAGCGCATGCAGCGCGAAGCAGCCAAGGGCAAGCAATCCGGGCGCACGATGGAAATCCAGCGCCTCATCGGGCGCGCATTACGCTCAGTAATGGATTTGACGAAACTGGGCGAGCGCACCATCCAGATCGATTGCGATGTCATCCAGGCCGATGGTGGTACACGCACCGCCAGCATTACCGGGGCTTTTGTCGCGCTGCATGATGCGGTAGAAAAGCTGTTACACCAGCAGATGATAGAAGCTACGCCGATACTCGGTCATGTTGCAGCGGTCTCGGTCGGCATGTACGAAGGCGTGCCAGTGCTCGACCTCGATTATCTTGAAGACTCCTGCTGCGACACCGACATGAACGTCGTCATGACCGGCGATTCTGGTCTGGTGGAAATGCAGGGAACTGCGGAAGGGGCTCCGTTCAGCCGCCACGACCTGGACGCCATGGTAGATCTGGCGCAGCAGGGGATACAGGAATTGATCGCAATTCAAAAAGCGGTATTGGCCGCCCGATAAAGAGCTGATATGCAAAAACTGGTAATCGCCAGCAGTAATTCGGGTAAGTTGCGGGAAATCGGCCAACTGCTGCAGCCGCTGGGGATCGAGGTATTGCCCCAGTCTGCGTTCAATGTTACTGAATCGGAAGAGCCGTATTGCACTTTCATCGAAAATGCTCTCGTCAAGGCGCGCCATGCCAGCAGATGCACCGGGCTGCCGGCTCTGGCGGATGATTCGGGTATTTGCGTGAGCGCCTTAAATGGCAAACCAGGCATTCTATCGGCACGGTACGCGGGAGAGCCCAGGTCGGACGAGCGCAATAATCAGAAGCTGGTCGATGTGTTGACAGACGAAACCGACCGCAAAGCTCACTATTATTGCGTAATCGTGCTCTTGCGCCACCCCGACGACCCGCAGCCCCTTATTGCCGATGGAAGCTGGCATGGCGAAATTGTGCTTCGGCCGCGCGGGACCGGAGGCTTTGGATACGATCCTTATTTTTTTCTGCCGGACCTCGGTAAAACTGCTGCGGAGCTTTCGGCAGAGCAGAAGAATCGAATTAGCCACCGCGGTAAAGCACTGGCTCGGCTCGTTGAACGAATCAGCGAAGAAACGCTCTGAGCCAGGACTGCATCCTAGGATCGGCGAAAAGATTGATCCGGCTAACAAAGCACGCCGTTGTTGGTTTGGATTCCGGGTCAAGTCCGGATGACAAAATTCATATTGTTTTCTTGTAGGATCCATAATTTCAATCATCGCTGAAACGATATTTTCTTTTGTTTGTCATCTCTCCTATTAGTCATGACAACAATTATTTCTCCTGCACTCATACTGGGTTCTCAGTCGCCGAAGCTGAAATCGCTGCCCCCGTTAAGCCTGTACATTCATATCCCATGGTGCATGAAAAAATGCCCCTATTGCGATTTCAACTCCCATGAGGTTCGCGATCAGGATGGCGTGCCCGAGGCTGAGTATGTGGCGGCGCTTATTCGTGACCTGGAAGCGGCGCTGCCGCAAGTTTGGGGTCGCAAGGTGATCAGCGTGTTTTTCGGCGGCGGCACCCCAAGCCTGTTCAGTGCCGGGTCCATAGACGAAATCCTCGGTGCCGTACGGGCTTTGCTGCCGCTCGAACTTTTCGCCGAGGTGACGCTGGAAGCCAATCCCGGCACTTTCGAGGCGCAAAAATTCGCCGATTTTCGCGCAGCGGGGATCAATCGTTTATCTATCGGCATCCAGAGCTTCAACCCCAGGCATCTTAAATCTCTGGGTCGAATACACGACGACAATGATGCGCAGCGGGCCGTTGAGATCGCTCGGAAAAATTTCGACAATGTGAATCTCGATCTGATGTATGGCCTGCCGAACCAGACGCTGGAGGAAGCCCACAACGATATCGAGACCGCGATCAGGTGTGATGTTACGCACATCTCGGCCTATCATCTGACGCTGGAACCCAACACGCTGTTTCATCGCTATCCGCCGCCATTGCCCGACGATGATCTGGCCGCGGAAATGCAGATAATGGCCGAGCAAACACTCGCGCAGAAAGGCTATATCAATTATGAAACTTCAGCATTTGCCCGATTGGGCCGAGAATCGCATCACAACATGAACTACTGGTTATTCGGCGATTATCTTGGGATCGGGGCAGGTGCGCATAGCAAGATAAGCTTTGCCGACAGGATCGTGCGCCAGATACGCTACAAGCAACCCAGGGAGTACCTCGCCAAAACCGCCCAGGCCACACCGGATGCCGGCCCGCCTGTCATGGAACAGCATGAGGTAGGGCGGAACGACCGTGGGTTTGAATTCATGATGAACGCGCTACGTCTTACGAAAGGCTTTGCCACGGAAATGTTCACGGAACGTACTGGCCTGCCCATCACCCGCATCCAACGCCAGCTTGACGAGGCCGAGCAACGAGGCCTGATTACACGCGATTATCGATGCATTGCGCCTACGCTCACCGGCAGGCGCTTTTTGAATGATCTGTTGCAAATCTTCCTTCCCGAGAAAAGCAACGACTAGCCCGGATGTTTCATAAATTCGCGTGATGATTGTGCAGGATTTTGTTTTGTAGGGAGATTTGTGAAAGAGTGGCGTAGCTATTCATACGCCCGACTGAACGAAATTTTCATACGAAACAAAAGACCAGCAAGGGCGCGCGTCAATTTATGAAACATCCGGGCTAATATAGCTCGTTACTTTTTTCGGAATATCAAATCCCACACCCCGTGTCCTAACCGCAAACCACGCTGTTCGAATTTGGTCAAAGGCCGGTATTCCGGGCGTGACGCGTAATCCACAACGGTATTGGCCAGCCGCGATTCACCGCACAATACCCGCAATATTTGATCCGCATATTCCTCCCAATCGGTCGCGGCGTGGATATAACCACCGGGCTTCAGATGCCGGCACAGCAGCTCAACGAATTCCGGTTGTATCAATCGGCGTTTGTGGTGTCGGGCTTTGGGCCAAGGGTCGGGAAAAAAGATGTGCACGCCGTCCAGGCATTCCGGCGGCAATGCGTGCTGCAGCACTTCCACTACGTCATGCTGGACAATGCGTATATTCGTCAGCTCAAGTTCTTCGATTTGCTTGAGCAAACTGCCGACGCCGGGTGTGTGAACCTCAACAGCGAGATAATCGTTCTGTGGATGCGCGTTGGCGATAACGGCCGTCGTCTCACCCATGCCGAAGCCAATCTCCAGGAATCGGGGCGCATACCTGCCGAAGATAGTTTCGAGATCGAGCAGACTTGCCGCAGCGCTTTTGGTGAACGAAACGCCATATAGAGGCATCAATGTTTCGTGAGCGCGACGCTGCGCATTCGAGACACGACCCTGGCGCAGAACAAAGCTTCGGATGGGACGATGCTCTGCCATTTATAAGGAATCTGAAAAACCGGCAGTGATCAGGATTTGTCTCTGTCTTTTTGCTGGTGGCTGCCGGCAATGGTCCCATCGACTGGCGAACTGGGACTGGCATTGTAAAGCTTCTTGGCCATGCGTCCAGCCAGATAGGCTTCGCGACCCGCTTCCACCGCTTTTTTCATGGCGGAAGCCATCAGTACCGGATTGCGCGCGGCAGCAATTGCGGTGTTCATCAGGACACCGTCGCAGCCTAACTCCATCGCGATAGCCGCGTCCGAAGCCGTGCCGACACCTGCATCCACTATTACCGGAACTTTGGCATTTTCTATTATGATCTGCAAATTCCATGGGTTAAGAATACCCATGCCGGAACCGATCAGTGAGGCCAACGGCATCACCGCCACACAGCCGATTTCTTCCAGTTGCCTGGCTGCGATAGGATCATCCGAGGTATAAACCATCACCTGGAAACCTTCCTTTATCAAAATTTCGGCAGCTTTGAGGGTTTCCACCATGTTGGGGTAGAGGGTTTTCGGATCACCCAGCACCTCCAGCTTTACCAGCGTGTGGCCGTCCAGCAATTCACGCGCAAGGCGTAAAGTGCGCACGGCGTCGTCCACCGTATAGCATCCGGCTGTGTTGGGTAACAAGGTATATCGGGATGACGGCAGCACGTCCAGCAGGTTTGGCTCATCGGGATTCTGTCCGAGATTGGTCCTGCGAATCGCTACCGTTATAATTTCCGCGCCGCTGGCATCAACCGCAGCGCGAGTCTCGTCAAAATCCTTGTATTTTCCGGTGCCTACCAGAAGCCTGGAAGAATAAGCCTTGCCGCCGATGACGATATTGTCCACCCTTAGCCTCCCCCTACGGCCACGACGATTTCAAGCTGATCGCCTTCCGCCAGGATCGGTTGGTCGAATTTGCTGCGAGGGATGATTTCGCCATTTCGTTCTATGGCGATACGCTTGCCCTGCAATCCCATGTGCTCCAGCAATTGTGTCACGTTCAGCGTCATGGCATCTGCGTCCCGAGTTCCTGTTTCCGCAGGCGAGACGGGAAAGCGCTGGGGTTGACCATTAACGATAAGTTGTATCATATTTAAAAGTTGCTTGAAGCGGATACGCTGGGATTAACTGTGACTTGGCTTGCGCAATAACGTTCTTCTTAACCTAAAATCTGGTGTTGCCCCATAGCGGCCTCACCCAGAAGATGGGCGTCAATCAAATAATATGAAATATTGTTATTAATCATAATACTGATCATATTAAATGAGTGATCGACCACTGGATTCAGGTTTAATGCAGATTATACGGTGGAGCTGCCTCATAGTCGACAATCAGGACTTCTAAGGAAACGCTGATCAATGCCACCCTTCCGGGATTTTCCATCCCGGGAATCTCTCTGCTGCAATTTCTTTTGGCGTGGTAATTCCGCTCTTGCTCTTCTTCTGGAAGCAGTGAAGGACGAATACAGCTTCCTCGACCTTCACGGTGTAGGCAGCGCGATACGTACCGCCCGCATCGTCTTCGACCACTCCAGGACGCCAGCGCCACTGAAACCCTTGAGCACTTTAGCCGCGTCGTGTCGATCACCGCGCTGCGCGAAGTCCAGAGCGTGACCGAAAAACTTACGCACATTGGTCGAAAACGCCACCAGATCTTTCTTGCTGCTCCCGATCCAGACGAGTGGTTTTTCTTCTTTGTCGGTCATATGTGCGTTATACCAGAAC
This sequence comes from Nitrosospira briensis C-128, assembly GCF_000619905.2. Lineage (NCBI taxonomy): Bacteria > Pseudomonadati > Pseudomonadota > Betaproteobacteria > Nitrosomonadales > Nitrosomonadaceae > Nitrosospira > Nitrosospira briensis. The sequence goes on from NZ_CP012371.1 coordinate 1,685,889, forward strand.
AGGTATATAAGAAGTAATCATAATGTAGCCCTCACGATTTCACGCAACACCATGCCGCCCTTTTTGCACTTGGTCTTTGAAACCGCCCGGGCTATAACGCTGTTTCCATCGTATAATTCACCCATGAGGCGGGTGTAGCTCAATGGCAGAGCAGAAGCTTCCCAAGCTTACGACGAGGGTTCGATTCCCTTCACCCGCTCCACCTTTCCCGGCCTATGAACCGTTATCCCAGATATGCTTTAATCATATTTGTCGCTGCCCTGACGATTCTGCTGCCCGGTCTCGCCATATATATTGCCGCAACTTTCGACCCTAACGCCTATAAGCCTCAGATCATCCAACTGGTGAAGGAAAAAAAGCAGCGCGAGCTCAAGCTCGATGGCGATATCAAGCTCACGTTTTTCCCCAGGCTCGGCGCGGAGATCAATGGCCTCTCACTCAGCGAATATCAAAGTAACGTGGAGTTTGCCTCTGCGGAGAATATTCTGGTATCTCTGGCGTTCTTGCCATTGCTCAGGAAGCAACTGGAGCTGGACGAAATCACGATAACGGGGCTGAAAGCCAATCTGATCCGTTTTACGGATGGGCATACGAATATTGATGACCTGTTCGTTAAAAGCGAAAAGCCGGAACAGTTCAAATTCAATATTGGTCACGTACTCGCGGAAAAAAGCACGCTTGTTTTTCGCGATGAAGCCAGCCAGAAGCAGTATATATTCGATGATCTCAATCTCAAGGCTGACCAGATCAATACCGCATCCAGCTCGATGGATGATGTTATTCGCAGCAAACTGGAATTAGCGTTCAGAATGAACCAACCCGAACAGCCTGAGATCGATCTTGCCACCCAACTGACATTTGATTTAACGCTGGATGCGGAAAAGCAATATTACGCCGTGAGTGGCCTTAACCTTGAGGGCACGGGGACAATTAGCGGGATCAATCATCTCGTGATAAGTTCCACGGGGGATCTCTCTGCGAGATTTGCTGCTGGTGTTGCTACCGGTGAATTCATTGTCAGTGGCCTGACTCTCGGCATTGCTGGAACAGGTGGCGGAAATAATTTCGATATCAAGTTTGATGCACCGCGCCTGAGCCTGAATGGCGAAAAAGTGGCCAGCGATAGAATTATTGCGGTGCTGAAAATTATCAGCGCCGGGGGTAACACCAACGGTAATTTCTCTCTTTCAGGCTTGAACGGCACGATAAGCGATTTCAAGAGCAGCGTGCTCACGGTCGAGATGGAATCACAGATAAATGAGAGAGTCGTCAAGGCCATGCTTGCCTCCCCGCTTGCCGGCAGCACCACTGCCCAGCAACTGGCTTTGTCGGATCTGGCGATCACTATCGATGCCGGCAGCGCCGGCATTGCAGATGGCCTCCATGGTAATTTGAAGGGTAGCGCTTCATTGGATGGCTTGGCTCAAAATGTACAGGTGCAGTTTAATGGCAAGTTGGGAGACAGCGATATCAAAGGGAATTTGGAAGCAAGCAGCTTAACTCAACCTGTCCTCAATTTTTTGGTGGATATCGGCCAGCTTGATCTGGATCGCTTCCTGCCACCCCAGCAAAAGCAGCGGGGGACAAGAGAGTTTACAACAAAGATTGCGAGCGCAAAACGTGTGGATGAACCGTTCGACTTATCCTTATTCGATGATCTGGAGAGTGTGGAAATCCAAGGCTCGATCCGGATCGGCATACTGAAAGCTGCTAACGTCACGTCGTCCGGGATGAAACTGAATATCAGGACCGGTCAGTACCGGGACCCTCATTGAGCTCTTTTGCCACAAAGCTGATCCACTGGCAAAAAGATCATGGCCGCCACCACCTGCCTTGGCAGAACACTCGCGACCCGTATGCGATATGGTTGTCTGAAATCATGCTGCAACAGACACAGGTGAGTACGGTTATTCCTTACTACCTGCGCTTTCTGCAATGCTTCCCCGATATCGGAAGCCTTGCTGCGGCATCCCTCGATGATGTGCTGGCGCAATGGAGCGGGCTCGGTTATTACTCGCGCGGAAGAAATCTGCATCGGACTGCGCGCCTGATTATCGCAGATCATGGAGGCGTCTTTCCTCGAAATGTGGAAGTGATCCGGCAACTGCCCGGTATAGGGCGCTCTACTGCTGCCGCAATTGCCGTGTTTGCTCACGGGCAACAATGCGCGATACTCGACGGTAACGTCAAGCGTATTTTTGCCCGCTACTTCGGAATCGATGGCTATACCGGAGAGAAAAAGAACGAGATTCTACTGTGGCAAAAAGCTGAGGAATTGTTGCCCGGCAAAGACGGGAACGGGATCGAAGCTTATACCCAGGCGCTGATGGATCTCGGCGCCACGATTTGCACTCGCGGCAAGCCCAAATGTTCATTATGCCCCTTGCTACAGGATTGCATCGCGTTCCGGGATAACCGAACCGATAAACTCCCTGTTCCGAGACCAAGAAAGCCGCTACCAGAGCGGGAGACGGCGCTTCTGATGCTGATGAAGCAGAGGCGGATTTTTCTGGAGAAACGCCCAGCCGCAGGAATCTGGGGCAATTTATGGTGCCTGCCTGAAATGCCGGTGAACGAAAGTGCAAATGAACATTGCATGCGTCGTTTTGGCATGAAAGTAGCACCATTGGCGCGAGTGCTGCCATTTGATCATACCTTTACTCACTTCAGGCTGCGGATTCATCCACAGCCACTGCAAGTGGTTTCATGCTCCTCAGCCGTGACGCCGGACGGAAGCAAAAGCTGGATAACGTTTGATGATGCACTGAAGGCAGCCATTCCTTCACCCGTCAGAAAGCTGCTCATGCAATATGCTTGCCATGATCATTGCGCACCCGTTGAAAAACCGTTGTGATGGAAGGAAACCAGATGCCGCCTTCGCGGATAGCGCTTCAGGATGATGAATAGCTGGCAAGCGTGGAGAAAGCTGCAGCGCGCCGAGTTGATGGTACGCAGGGAATGCGTTACCGAAGGGGAGCACCGCCGCTGGAGTACGGCTATCACAACCTTGCTGGAACAGGGCTTTCCATCCTTGCAGCGCAACGTGGTGGGGTTTTGCTGGCCTCATCGAGGCGAATATGATCCGCGCCCGCTGATGAATTTTATCCGGGAACGCGGCGCGACGCTTGCACTGCCCGAAGTAGTGAATAAACAGGAGCCGCTGTGTTTTCGCAAATGGTGGCCGGGTGCGCCGATGAAAAGGGGGGCCTACGACATTCCAGTACCGGATAATACCGCCGTGGTCACGGTTGGCGCGCTGGTAATCCCGATGATAGGCTTCGACCAGATGGGCTTCAGGCTGGGATATGGCGGCGGTTATTTCGATCGTACCTTGATCGCGATCACTCCCCGGCCTTTGGCGATCGGCGTCGCGTTCGAAATTTTGCGGATGCACAGCGTGCATCCGCAACCACATGATATTACAATGGATTTTATTGTGACCGAGGCCGGAATTTATCGGGTGGCGACAACCGGCATGGTGTTGATCTCTCCCGAGGAATGCGCGGCAGAGACACTCCGGTAAGGGCATAACCAGCGATGGCATTCAGCCCCACCGCTGTGCGCAAGCTTCAGGATATTTTCTGGAATAAAGAAGACGATATTCGTACCGGAATGAGCTTGCACTTGCCCTTCAGCCAGCTCTACACATCAAACTCCCTGTGCCGTACCAGAACCTGGTTGTTTCCGCAGAAATACCGTGCCAACCGTTCAGCGAAATAAACCGAGCGATGACGTCCGCCGGTGCAACCGATACTCACGGTCAGGTAATTGCGATTGTCGCGAACGAAGCAGGGTAACCAGTCGTCCACGAATCGCTTGATGTCCTCAAACATTTTATTGACGCCGGCTTGTGCATCGAGGTATTCAATTACCGCGGCATCTTTTCCGGTAAGAGGCCGCAGCAGCGCCTCATAGTGCGGATTGGGAAGACAGCGAATATCGAATACCATGTCGGAATCCAGAGGAATGCCGTGTTTGAAGCCGAATGACTGGAACAGGAGAGTCAAGCTTGCATGATTCAGACCGACAAAATCCCTTATCCATGCCCTCAATGAACTGGCGCTCAAATCGCTGGTATCGATGCGGTTTGCGAGATCGTGTATCTCGCGCAGCATTTCGCGTTCCAACTCTATACTTTCCGGCAAAGTTGAGTGGTTATCGCTGAGTGGGTGGCGGCGCCGGGTTTCCGAAAAACGCTTTACCAGCGTATCGGTTTTAGTTTCAAGGAACAGCAGGTGCACTTCCATTCCCTGCCGCCTCAGATCAGCCAAGCGTTGCGGCAGCAAATGCAAGGTTTCGCGGCTCCTGGCATCGATACTGACCGCTACGCGCTTGTGTCCGGATTCCTTCAAATATACCGTAACCTCCGGCAGCAGGTTTGCTGGAAGATTATCCACACAATAGTAGCCATTGTCCTCGAGCACGGTAAGGGCGATACTCTTGCCGGAACCGGAAAGGCCACTAATGACGATCAGCTGCATTTTTCGAATACGAGCGGAGAATCAATGGTTCCCGCCCTGCAATTCAAAGTTCATTTTCCTGCTTTTGTCTGTTTTGGCCATTTTCCATTTCCTGTTGATGTCGTGCAAAGAATTCCTGAGCACTATCGATACCACGAAGTTGCAGAACATAATTGCGCACTGCCGCTTCTACCAGCACGGCCAGATTTCGCCCAGCGGCAACCGGGATGATCACCTTGCGGATATTGACGTCCAGGACGCTTTCAGTAACATCATTGATCGGCAGGCGTTCCATCGTGTTGAAATCAACGCTGTTGGGTTTTTGCAGATGCACGATGAGCTTCATGTTTTTTTTCCGGCGTACCGCGGTCTCGCCAAAAATAGTTCGGATGTTCAGCATCCCCAACCCACGCACTTCAAGAAAATCACGTAATATCGGAGGACAGCAACCTTCCAGCGTTTCTGGCGCAATTCTATAAAGTTCCACGACATCATCCGCAACGAGTCCATGGCCCCGGCTCACGAGTTCCAACGCCAATTCGCTTTTGCCGACGCTGCTTTCACCGGTGATCATTACGCCCATTCCCAGAACGTCCAGCAGTACGCCATGGCGGCTACAGGAGGGCGCAAGGACGCGCCCCAGATAGGGGCGTAATGTCCAGATCACCTCCAGGCTAGAGTAGGGTGAACAGAAAAGGGGAGTGCGGGTGGCATCCGCCAAGGCTCTTATCGAGTCCGGCACTGAACCGCCACCGGCAACGATAATGCACAGGAGGTCGCTTTGCGCGATCTGCTGCATACTCTGCGCCAGCGACTCGGCACCAAGCGTGTTGAGATACTTGGCTTCGGTCTCGCTCAGTACCTGTATCCAGTTAGGGTGGATGAAATTGAGGTGACCGATCATTCCCTGTGTCGACCGGGCAACGGCTTCCGCGTCCAGATACCGGTCGCCGCCGTCTTTACCGGCTTCCCAGGTCAGACTCAGATTTGACTGCTTATCTTCAAATAGCTGTGCAACGTTAAATCGGGGCATCTGGCTTGAATCATCTCCCAGGTTATAGGACAAAGGGGCAAAACTTCCGCTTATCTAACAATGCTAAAGTCCTGATTGAGCCGATTATTCAGGTTGTTCTACATCCTGATTCTTTAATGCGCCGATATTACGTTGGCTTTCATTTTTTTTCTTGTGCTTGAGCATCTGGCGATCAAGCTTATCCATCAAGTTATCGATGGAAACGTACATATCGGAACCGTCGGCCTCGACAAAAATATCCTTACCAGGCACATGGACACTTGCTTCAGCCTTTTGCTTAAGCTTTTCCACGGATAGAATCACGTTGATATCGATGACGTTGTCGACATGACGCATAACCCGCGTCAGCTTTGACGTAACGTAATCGCGCATTGCAGGAGTAATTTCTACGTGGTGACCGGTAAGATTGAGATTCATCATGTCTCCTTGGCTTGGATTAAAATGATTTCCGAAGATTAACGGGAGGAATTTGTATGGACTCCCGATATTTTGCCACGGTACGGCGGGCAACCATAATTCCCTGCTGCCCCAGAATTTCTGAAATCTGGCTATCGCTCAGTGGCTTCTGTGCATTTTCGGCGTTTATCATTTGCTTGATCAGAGCACGAATTGCGGTGGCGGAACAAGCGCCGCCGGTATCGGTCGCTACATGGCTGCCAAAGAAATATTTTAATTCAAATATGCCCCGTGGCGTCCTCATGAATTTTTGTGTCGTTACCCGCGAAATCGTGGATTCATGCAAGTCAAGCGTATCCGCAATTTCCCGCAATACCATGGGCCGCATGGCCACTGCGCCATGCTCGAAAAACTGTTGCTGGCGTTCGACCACTGCTGAGGATACCTTGAGTATCGTGCTGAAACGCTGATGTACGTTCTTGATGAGCCATTTCGCCTCATTCAGATGGCCCGATAGGCCTCGTGCGGAATCATCATGAGAGCGTTTCAGGATGTCAGCATAGAGCCGGTTGATTTTGAGGCGGGGCATTGCTTCAGGATTAAGGCTGGCTACCCATGAACCGCTGATCTTTGTCACAATTACGTCGGGTATGATGTAACGGGCGACAGTGGAACTGAATGCCATGCCGGGTCTCGGGTTCAGTCGGGTAATCAGGTGCCGGATCGATCGCAGGCATTCATCATCACAGTGCAGCAGTTTTTTAATGGTGGCGAAATCCCGTGATGCCAGGCTTTCAAGATCGTCGTTCACCAGCAGCACCGCCTGATCCAGGTAAGGAGTACATTCCGGCAGCGCATGCAATTGCATGAGCAGGCATTCCCTGAGGTTACGCGCCCCAATGCCGGGAGGATCCATGCGTTGCAACTGTTCCAGAGCATTGTGAAGATCGTCGATGTCTATCGCGAGCTCGGGCGGCAGCAGTTCAACGAGCTCTTCAAGATCCTGTGCAAGATAGCCGTCGTCATCCAGGCTGTCGATCAGCAAACCAACGATTCTTCGCCCACGCTCTGGAATCTGGCTAAGGCTTAGCTGCAGGTTAAGATGTTCACGCAAGCTGGGCGGTTCCGCCGCTTGTTGCTGAAAATCCCGTTCGTCATCGTCATCCCGCGTGTTTCGAACGGCTCTATCGTCCGAGAACCAGTCTGACTCATCGGTCATCTTTCTCGTGTCGGAGCTGTCCTCGATAGAAAGCAATTTCGCACTGGCTTCGTCCGGAGTCTCAATCAGATCCGATAACGGCTCTGCCCGAATATCGCTGGGCATATTCCGATAGTCGATCGGATCGCTACCGATATGATCGTCAAGTTCAAGGAGAGGATTTTCTTGAACCATACGTTCTATTTCCTGGCTCAGTTCGGCCGTGGAAAGCTGTAGCAGCCGTATGGATTGTTGCAATTGCGGAGTAAGCGTCAAGTGCTGCGACAGCTTAAACTGGAGAGTAGGCTTCATAATTTGGAATACCCACGGTAAGGCAAGATTCGTGCGGACCGAATCTTTTTCACAGCTTGAAATGTTCTCCCAGATATACTTTTCTCACACTTTCATTATAGATGATTTCATCAGGGTTTCCGCTAGCCAGGACTTTTCCTTCGCTGATGATATAGGCATGATCACAAATCCCCAACGTTTCCCTGACATTATGGTCTGTAATGAGCACACCGATGCCACGCTCCTTTAGGAACCCGATGATTTTCTGGATATCCAGCACGGCAATAGGATCCACACCCGCAAACGGTTCGTCCAACAGGATAAAGCGCGGCTGCGTTGCCAATGCCCGGGCGATTTCGACACGGCGTCGCTCGCCTCCGGATAAGCTGATTGCCGGATTGGTCCGTATGTGACTGATGTGCAGATCATGCAGCAGATCGTCGAGATGCTGCTGTATTTCATCGCGCGTATAATTTTTCAGTTCCAGTACTGCCCGAATATTATCGGCCACGGATAGCCGCTTGAAAATTGAAGCCTCCTGGGGCAAATAGCTCAAGCCCAGGCGCGCGCGCAGATGCATCGGCATTGGGCTCAAATCGACATCGTCCAAGGATATGCTGCCCCCATTCAGGGGTACCAACCCTACCATCATGTAAAAACAAGTGGTCTTGCCTGCGCCATTGGGGCCCAGCAGGCCGACCACTTCACCGCTGCTGACAGAAAGTGAAACGTCTTGTACCACCGTCCGGGATTTATATCGCTTTTTTAAATTAACGGCTTTTAATTCGCTCATTTTTTGAGATCCGGGCGTTAGTCGATTTCATTCATCTTTTTCAGCGTCTGGTTTCGGCTCCTTCTTCTTCGGCTGGATGATCAGCCTCACTCTCCCCTCGGATTGGCTCTGGGCACTCGTATCGTTGTTCCCGGTCACCTGAAAAAACTCATTCAGTGCATCGTAAGAAATATAATCGCCATGCACTTCATCCTGGCCACGTCTCAGTCTCGCCTTCTTGAAGAGTTGCACCTTATCCGCCTTGGCGTCATATTCCATGCGCTCGCTCCAACCCTCGACGTACTCATCCTTGCCATCACGCTTTTGACGAAAACTGGCAAGATTACCGAAAGCCGTGGCGTGCTGGAAACCGCTGGCATCTTCTTTCACGGTCATCTTGTCGGCACGGATAATCAGCGTGCCCTGCGTGAGGACTACGTTACCAATGAATGTAGCAAGCTTGTTGGCATCCTGGACAGTGGCCCGGTCAGACTCCAGATGAACCGGTTTATCGCTATCGGCCCGTTCCGCCAGCACGGGTCCTGTAAACAGCAGGGAAGCAAAAAATACAGTAAAAAATATCCCGCCCCGAGCGATGTTCGCAGCGGTTGCCGTGGAATTCGCATGGCACCTACTCTGGGGTTCCCTAGCGGGCATTGTCATGAATAACTCTTACGCGTGAGAACAACTGAGTGATATTGGTGCGGCTGTTCATTTCCATGCCGACTGCGTTGATAACAGATTTTTTTTCGGTAATAACCACGGGTTTATCGGTTCTGGCGATGTCATCATCCGGAATCAAGTGCAACAAGCTGGTCGTCATGGTTGTCTCGCTCCTGCCTTTGGCAGCGTTCCTCAATACCATAACGTTACCCGTAAGATAAATGTCTTCGTTATTGCTGGACATCTTCGCTTTGTCCGCTTTTATTTGCAGCGCCGGTTTACCGGGTTCGGTGTTGATAAAAAGGGGTTGCTCCAGATCAGTGGTATCGTCGTCCGGGTAATGCACCATTTCCTTCGCAACGAGCGTGTGGCGCGCGAAACCATCCTGATCCATGCGAGTGGCCGAGAAGTTTTCCATCCTGTAATCGGGGGTACGGCCAATTTCGTTGTCTTGTGCCGGAGAAGGTGTTCGTGCCGACTGGCTCAGCCAGAATGACAGCGCTGCGAGCAGGGCGAGTAGAATGAGGGGAAGCCCGGGAAACAGGCGGACGATCATTTAAGGTACATCGCCAATTGCGCGTTGAGGGTATCCTGAGCCTGCATGACCATTTCGCATACTTCGCGTACCGCGCCGCGCCCGCCCTCGAGACGCGTAACGTAATGTGCATGCTTCTTCACCAGAGAAGGCGCGGCAGGTACGGTGAGCGCAAGACCGCAACGTAACATCACCGGTAAATCTATCAGGTCATCCCCCATATACGCACACGCCGAGGCATCCAGGTCCTGTTCCTCCAACAGCGTCTCGAATACAGGCAATTTGGTTTTTGCCCCCTGATGAACGACGGTCACGCCCCAATCTTTTGCCTTCAGTTCGACGCAGCGCGATTTTCTGCCAGTGATCAGCGCGATTTTGACGCCGCTTGCCTTGAGCATTTTCAGACCATGACCATCATGACTATTGAATGCCTTGATCTCCTCGCCGCCATCTGTCAGATAGAGAGTGCCGTCGGTAAGGACTCCGTCCACATCGAAGATAACCATGCGTATCTTCCTGGCCCTTTCCTGTATGTGTTCCATCAATATTACAACGGCCGATTGCGCGGCCGACCTGAATAAATAATTGATTTTTCTTGATTTGAAACAAGCAGCGTACCGCCGTCAAGATCATATAGGTCTCGTATCTTGCAATGCGTTCTCCCTGCCTCCCCCTCTTGACGCGGCATATGGCATTTGTCCAAACCATCCTGTTGGGATAGATGGTGCGCGCGAAGAAGATCTGGATGAAGACTTCTCGCTCCAGATAATTCTGCCTATAGATATTCCGGAATCGAATGAATGCCGCAGGCGCATAAACGTGGCAATCCGACAGTCATCTCAGCGACGGCTCGCCATATTCCAAAGGAGATAAACATCCCCCACTGGAGAATAAAATTATACCCGATAAGAACCGGCACCAATAAACCGGCTGAGCTCTTTATCTTTCACTCCTGCGAAATCGAAAACGCTATGAATATGACAACAAGGAAGCGGGACGGTTCGCCGTATAGCGCCGGCGCTGTACGGCTGCGCGCAAGACGTTTGCTCATGTAAAAAGATTTTACGGTTCCTGACCGCGATTAATTTTTAGGGAGCGGAAATACTACCGACTCAACCACGCCGCTCAATTCCTCTACGACCACGTCTCTTCCCGCTTGTCCTGCTCCTATCTGTCTTAGCCGTGAAATTACCTCCTGCACCAGCACTTCGGGCGCTGAAGCGCCAGCGGTGATACCGATCTGGTCTTTTCCTTCCAGCCATTTCTCCTGCAATTGCTCGGCACGATCTATCATATAAGCGTCTACGCCGGCATTTCTCGCGACTTCACACAAACGGTTGGAGTTAGAGCTATTGGGTGAGCCGACAACAATGACGAGATCACACTGCTTGACCATCATTTTTACCGCATCCTGGCGATTTTGCGTCGCATAGCAAATATCGTCTTTTTTTGGTCCGGTAATTTTTGGAAAGCGCTTTTTCAAAGCCTTGATCACTCGCGTCGCATCATCCACCGACAAGGTCGTCTGGGTAACATACGCCAGATGAGTCGGGTCTTTGACCACCAAATTCTCGACATCCTCTTCTGTTTCCACCAGGTACATGCAGGGACCATCTCCTTCGGCCTGACCCATCGTGCCTTCAACCTCCGGATGGCCCGCATGGCCGATCATGATAATTTCTCTCCCCTGTTCCCGCATCTTTGCCACTTCAATATGAACTTTGGTCACCAGCGGGCAAGTGGCGTCGAACACTTTGAACTGTTGCGCCTCGGCTTCTCGCCGCACCTCATGGGAGACTCCGTGCGCACTGAAAATCAGGATACTGCCAATGGGTACTTCGTCGAGATTCTCGACAAATACAGCGCCCTTTTTTTCCAGGTTCTCCACCACGAAACGGTTGTGCACCACCTCGTGGCGCACGTAAATGGGCGCACCATGCATTGTCAACGCACGTTCGACGATTTCGATCGCGCGATCGACGCCAGCGCAGAAGCCACGGGGGTTAGCAAGTAATACCTTGATCATTGTTCATTCTCCATAAAAACGATTCCATCAAGTAGCCGCTGCCGGCATATCGTTTGTTGTTCAGCGTTCATTTAACCTAAATCCGGTAGTTGGACAGGGGGAAGTGTACGATTTTTGCGGTGCAAGGCAAGGCGCAACGACGCGGAATGGTCGTTCCATTCCAAGAAGTTGCAACGCAGCCATGTGCCCCAAAAACTGTGCAATTCACCTCGTAGCGCCCTCACCCAAAAGGTGAGTGTCAAATAACATGAAATATTGTTATTAATCATAACACTGATATATCAAATGAGCGGTCAACTACCGGATTTAGGTTTATGGCACATACGCGGACGCATGCGCGGATAGGGAAATCGGTAATCCATGCAAAAAGCCGAACCGTTATTTTAGCAGCCTGTCGGACTTGAAGGAAATCGGCTGCAAAAGCGTTTGGCCGGTTCCGCTTTATATTAAGCGTTTGAAAACCTGTGCGTATCATTGACCGATCATTACCTCACCGCACCCTCTTTTTTTCCTGGCTTGACCGGACGCTCTCCAACTGTGCACATACGGTTCTCGCAGCCTGCAATATGCGCAGCGTCTGGCGATGCAAGAGATCCGGGTGCACGAAAAACAAATGATTGCCTCGGACAGCCCGGATATGCGGGAATCGACGAAACAGCGCCTCTACCCCCGTTTCAGCCGACCCCAACGGTACACTGCTGATGATGGCATGAGGGTCAGCTTCCAGCAGATTTTCCGCAGATATCACAGGCGTTATAGAAGACGCGGACTCGAAAATATTGATGCCGCCACAAATGTTGATGATATCGCTGATGACATGTTCACCGTTCACCGTCATCAGCGGCTGATGCCAGATTAACTGAAATACGCTGATTTTACGCCGGTCGCCATAATTACGCTTGATTTGCTGCAATTCCTCTTCATAAGCGCTTGCCGCAGGTTCCGCTTGCGCTGCCGTTCCCGTCAGCTTGCCGATCGTCCGCAACAATCGTGGAATGTCTTCCAGTCGGGTTGCTTCAACGGCAAAAACGGTCAGGCCTAATTTCTCCAGTTTCTCGATATCGGACCGCCCATTACCGCTACGCCATGCAATCACGAGATCTGGCTTGAGTGCAATGATTCTCTCCAGATCGAGACTGGAAGAATCGCCAACGTCAGGAACAGATTTGGCCGCGTCGGGAAAATCGCTGTAGCGGCTGGCGCCCACGAGTTTATCGCCGGCCCCGGCTGAGAATACCAGTTCGGTAATATTCGGGGAAAGCGAGATGATACGGTTGGCGAATCGATCCAGGCGGATAGCGTGCCCCCGATCATCGACCAGGCTGATTGGAAAAGTGGAGGACGCGGAAAGCGACGAGGTTTTCTCTGCAGTTTGAACAACGCCGGCGATACCGATGGAAGCCGGCATCCATCCTGAAAACACAAGCAGCAGTATTAAAACATGGCGCCGTATTTGTTTTACGGGACATAGGAAGGTAAAAGTGAGCAGGCTTCCGAAGCGGGTGCTCACAGTCCGGGATTTTTAGACAATTCCTTGAAAAGAAGACGAGGGGAGGAAGCTATTCACCCTCCTGATAACGTCCAGCCAGGGCCACACGCTGCTCGTACGCTTCGCGCGCTATCCGTACGTCTTCCAGAAAAAAAGGCAGTTCCCTGATCAGCATTGCCTGCGGCCCATCTACCAGCGCTTTCCCCGGCACAGGATGAAAATCCACCAGCACCATATTGGCGCCTGCGATCACCCCCTGTGCTGTCACGTGCATGATATCAAGTATGCCATCGGGCGAAGACGCGCGCAGGCCGACGGAATGCGAGGGGTCGATGCAGACCGGCATGCGCGTGAGGCGCTTGACTACCGGTACATGCGCAAAATCCACGAAGTTACGATGCGGATCCGCCATGTTGGTTTTCATGCCCCGCAAGCCAAAGACGACTTTGCGATTACCCTCGGAAGCCAGGTATTCCGCAGCGTTCAATGATTCATCCAGCGTAATGCCAAAGCCGCGTTTGAGCAATACCGGAAAATCCTGCTGGCGCCCGACGATTTTCAGCAATTCGAAATTCTGGGTGTTGCGCGTTCCTATCTGCAACATGACGCCGGTGGAGTTGCCCGTCCGGTAAAGGGCCTCGCAAATCTCTTCCACGTGAGACTCATGAGTAATCTCCATGGCGATCACTTTGATGCCATATTTCCCCGCCAGTTCGAAGACATAAGGCAAACAGGCCTTGCCATGGCCCTGAAACGAATATGGGCTGGTGCGCGGCTTATAAGCGCCCATGCGCGTGCATACCTGGCCATTATCCCGTAACGCCTGCATCATCAACTCGACATGCTCCAGCGTATCCACGGCGCATAGTCCGGCGAAAACGTTAAGCGTATCCTGCCCGAAGCGCACGCCGTTATAATCGAAATGGGTAGGCCTGTGGTCGTCCTTGTGCCGGCCGAGAACACGATACTCCTCCGAGATCCGGACTACCTGCTCGACGCAAGGCAGATTTTGCATGTCCTCGATCAGCAGGGCCTTGGTGTTTCCGATCAGATAAACTTCGGTAAGCGCCTGCTCGACCCCTACTTCAGTGTGCACACGCGTGGAAATACCGGGCAGATTGGCAAGATGACCCAACAACTGTTTGAATTCGGGAGTATCAGGCCGAGTATCCGGGCTCAGGACAAGAATCATGGAATGGTATCGGGTGTCGACAAACCGGCGGGCGCGAAAAGGGGTAGCGCTAAAGGCGTGGCGTGTGGGAAAAGTGGAATTCTAACCGAAAAAACCCACCCTTGCCATTCAATCGAATATGGCGTTTAATGATTTTTTCGTGGCATCACCAACCTCTCCTTAACCCGGATATTTCATAAATTCGCGTGATGATTGCGCAGGATTTTGTTTTGTAGGGGGATTTTGTGAAAGAGTGGCGTAGTTATTCATACGCCCGACTGAACGAAATTTTCATACGAAACAAAAGACCAGCAAGGGCGCGCGTCAATTTATGAAACATCCGGGTTAAATCCGAAAATTTACAAAAAAGGCACAAAATGGCCTGTGGTCGCCGTGCGATCAAGAATATGAGCCGTCCTCGCCTCGTTTACCCGTGACAGAACAAAGCGTAAAACTTGAAAGGCCTGAAGTCGCCACCTTTCCCCCAGTGATTTTTCTGATGGGGCCTACCGCAAGCGGCAAAAGCGGTATAGCGGTGGAAATCGCCCGGCACTTCCCCGTGGAGATCGTTAGCGTGGACTCCGCCCAGGTCTTCCGGTACATGAATATCGGCACCGCTAAACCCGACGCCGAATCCATGGCATCCCTGCCACACCATCTCATCGACCTGATCGAGCCGCATGAGTGTTATTCCGTCGCTCAATTTGTCGATGACGCGCTTGTCGCAATGCGCGAAATTACGGAACGAGGCAATATTCCATTGCTGGCGGGCGGCACGATGCTTTATTTCAGGATGCTGCTGGAAGGCCTTTCCGCGCTCCCTTCCGCGAATAGCAGCCTGCGCCAGCGGATCGAAGCCAAAGCCGAACAGAACGGTTGGCACGAAATGCACAATGAGCTGTTACAGCTTGACCCGGCCAGCGCGGCGCGAATCAAGCCTACAGACAGCCAGCGCATCCAGCGTGCGCTGGAAGTGTGTTATTTAGCCGGCAAACCCATGTCGGAAATTCTGAAGAAGCCCAGAAATGCCTGCCTTCCCTATCGCGCGATCAAGATTGCCCTGATTCCCGGCGACCGGAGCGCACTGCATCAGCGCATTGCACAACGTTTCGAGACGATGCTCAAGCTGGGATTAATCGATGAAGTTCGGGCAATCCGTGATAAATTCTGCCTGAACGATGCAAACCCTTCGATGCGTTGCGTTGGGTATCGGCAAGCATGGATGTATCTGGAAAAGGAAATCAATGCGGCGACAATGCGCGAAATGGCGTTGGTCGCTACGCGGCAACTCGCAAAACGGCAACTCACCTGGCTGCGTTCCATGAAAGGGGTGCGGGAATTCGATTGCCTGGCGGAAAATTTGCCGGAACAGGTGCGCGGTTACCTCGCAGACACTGGCTTAAAAGCTGCGTCGGTTTCATAATCATGGGGCTCGTTACATCTCATTTTAATTTTTTTGGATCCATTCTGATAAGGAAAACAAAATGAACGATAGGCATAAGCTGGTTATCTGGACATTGATCCTCATCGGCGCCTTGTCCACCGCGGGATGCGGAAAATCGGAGGAAAGGGTGCATGAGTCCTGGGTGGCGCCTCCAACCGCAGAGGGAGTGGACGACAGCACTCTCAACAGTACAATAAAGGCGGCGCTATTGGCCGATCCCGATGTCAGGCATCTGGATGTCAGGGTAGAGGCACATAATGGCGAGGTCATGCTGAGCGGTATCGTGGATAATCAGACGCAGATGGATCGTGTCAATATGCTCACCTGGATGGTGGACGGCATCAAGAAGGTGGATAATAAGATGAGCTTGCGAAGCGGTGGAAGCGAGACTGCGGCCGCGGCTGATTGATCTCATCCGGCACCCATAAAAATACTCGGGTACAGCTATTGCAGACCTACGCAGGAAAACTATCTTGAGCGCTGCCCTGCTTACGACGCTGGTTCTGCTTATTGGCGTTATTTTTTTCGTCCCACCCGTTCGCCGCGCGCTTATTTCGAACCGGCTGCTTAAAGTTTTTCGAAAAATCCTGCCGAAGGTTTCCCAAACTGAACAGGAAGCGCTGGACGCCGGAACCGTGTGGTGGGATGGCGAGTTGTTCAGCGGCAAGCCAAACTGGAACAAGTTGCTGGCTTATCCCAAACCCAGGCTCAGCGTGGAGGAAAAAGCCTTCCTTGCCGGTCCGGTCGAGCAGTTGTGTGCCATGCTGGACGAATGGCATATTACGCGCGAGCTGTATGATCTACCACCGCACGTCTGGCAATTTATCAAGGACAACCACTTTTTCGGCATGATCATTCCCAAGGACTATGGCGGCCTTGGTTTTTCAGCACTGGCGCATTCCGAAGTGGTCATGAAGATCAGCTCGCGGAGCGGCACGGCGGCGGTGTCGGTAATGGTGCCGAATTCGCTGGGGCCGTCCGAGTTGCTGTTGCAGTATGGCACCGAGGCGCAAAAGAACCATTATCTTCCGCGCCTGGCAAAGGGGCTGGAGGTGCCGTGTTTTGCACTTACCGGGCCTGATGCGGGGTCGGATGCGGGGGCGATACCCGATTTCGGCATTGTCTGCCATGGCGAATTCAACGGCGACGCAGATGTGCTCGGCATGAGGGTCACCTGGGAAAAACGCTACATCACACTCGGCCCGGTAGCGACGCTCCTCGGACTTGCATTCAAACTGCAGGACCCGGATGGATTATTAGGCGACCAGAAAGACCTCGGGATTACGCTGGCGTTGATCCCCACCAATACGCCGGGCGTCAATATCGGCCGGCGCCATTTTCCGCTCGATGCGGCTTTTCAGAACGGCCCCAACTCGGGAAAAGACGTCTTCATCCCGATGGAATGGGTAATCGGCGGACGCGAAGGAGTGGGTAGCGGCTGGCGTATGCTGATGAACTGTCTTGCGGTGGGGCGTTCGATCTCGCTGCCCGCGACCAGCACCGGCGCGGCCAAGCTGGCCGCACGCACCAGCGGAGCTTACGGCAGAGTACGGGTGCAATTCAAGACGCCGATTGGACGCTTCGAAGGCGTTGAAGAAGCGCTGTCCCGCATCGGTGGCAATACATACATGATGGATGCGGCACGGATGATGACGGCGGGAGCAGTCGATTTGGGCGAAAAGCCCTCGGTCATCTCGGCGATCGTCAAATATCATCTTACCGAGCGCGGGCGCCAGGCGATAAACGACGCGATGGACGTGCACGGCGGCAAAGGCATTTGCCTGGGACCCAGCAATTACCTGGGACGCAACTATCAGCATATCCCTGTCAGCATTACGGTAGAGGGCGCCAATATCCTTACGCGCAATATGATTATTTTCGGTCAGGGGGCAATACGCTGCCACCCCTACCTGCTGGAAGAAATTCGCGCAGCCAGTAATAGCGATACCGTGCGTTCTTCAGTGCAATTCGACAAGGCATTGTGGGGACACATTATCTTTACGGTCGGGAACGGTTTGCGTTCCTTGCTGCATGGACTCACCGGCGCATCTCTCGCCAGTGCGCCGGGTAGCGTGGGCACTGAAATGCAGCGTTATTACAGTCAATTGACGCGTTTCTCCGCCGCATTCGCTTTTCTCGCCGATATCTCCCTTCTGGTTTTGGGTGGAGCGCTGAAACGCAAGGAAAGGCTTTCTGCCCGGCTTGGCGATATTCTCAGCATGCTTTATCTATGCTCGGCGGTACTCAAACGCTTCAAGGATGACGGCAGGCCCGCAGCTGATTTACCGCTGGTGCACTGGTCTGTTCAGGATGCGCTTTACCGTATGCAGGAAGCATTTGACGGCGTGCTGGATAATTTTCCTGGTCGTATTCTCACGGCGCGCCTCCTGCGGTTTGTGGTGTTTCCGCTGGGCAAACCATTCTCGCCGCCCTCGGATGAGCTAGGGCATCAAATCGCCACACTGATGCTGACACCGGGAGAAGCGCGAGACCGCCTGACCGCGGGTATATATATGCCTACCTCCGCCGACGAGCCGCTCGGCATGCTGGAACAGGCGCTTCAGTGCGCGGTCGTGTGCGAAGCAGTTGAAATGAAGTTACGCGCCGCCGTCAAGGCAGGCCGGATTCCCCCTCAGGACGATGAAAAAATCGCGGAGGCGCTCAAGCAGAGAGTTATCTCCACGACCGAACTGGAGCTGATGGGAAAGATGAAATCCATGCGCCGCCGCGTGATCATGGTGGATGATTTCCCACCGGATTTTGGCCGCGCATCAGGCGGGACACCAGAAACTGCGTCGGCCCAATCGGTGTATGAGGCGGGACGATGAAGCCGTTAACCTATCGGGTCCAACGAAAATACATCGGGTGAAAGCCGATGATCCTAAATCCGGTAGTTGACCGCTCATTTAATATATCAGCGTTATGATTAATAACAACATTTCACATTATTTGACGCTTACCTTCCGGGTGAGGGCGCTACGGGGTGAATTGTACTTCTCCCCGTCCAACTACCGGATTTAGGATAATGCAAACCAAGCAGCGTAATCTTACAGATGTTATCCCGGTGGAAACCGCCCGAACCCTCGACGGGTTATTCCGCGAGCGAACACGTCGCTCGCCCGAGGCGGTAGCCTATCGGGATTACGACCGCTCCAGCGGTAAGTGGCGCGACCTCACCTGGAAACAGATGGATGAACGCATCGCGCACTGGCAATCTGCGCTCACGCGAGAAAAACTTCTGCCTGGCGACCGGGTTGCGGTGATGTTGCGAAACTGCCCGGAATGGGTGATATTCGAGCAAGCCGCACTAAGGCTGGGACTCGTCGTCGTGCCACTTTATACAGCCGACCGCCCCGAGAACGCTGCCTACATCTTGCGCGACGCGGGTGTTAAAGTTTTATTGCTCGAAGAACTGGCCCAATGGCAAGCGTTTCATGAAGTACGGGGTCAGATTCCTCATCTGCTGCGCGTCATTACGGTTCAAGGAAGCCCTGGAGAAAAAGACGATGGCCTCGTGCTTGCCCTGTATGACTGGCTGCCAGACTGGCCGTTGGACGATTCGCAGGGAAAAGCCGAGGAAGTGGAGGATGCAAGCCGCGATCAGCATCAACTCGCCACCATCATATACACCTCCGGCACCTCCGGCCGGTCCAAGGGGGTGATGCTGAGCCATTACAATATACTTGCGAATGCGCATAGCTGCCTGCAAGTGGTGCCCATCGGACAGGACGATCTGCTGCTTTCATTTTTGCCGCTGTCGCACACGTTTGAGCGCACTGCCGGCTATTATGCTCCGATGATGCGCGGTGCAACGGTGGCATATGCCCGCTCGGTTCACCAGCTGCAAGAGGATCTTTTGATCATTCGACCCACTATTCTTATTTCCGTCCCGAGAATTTATGAGCGGGTCTATGCGGGCATTCATGCCAAGCTGGCGGAAGGTTCGGCTTTGAGCAGAAAACTGTTCAATCTGGCGGTTGATATTGGCTACAGCCGCTTTGAGTATCAGCAGCGACGGAGTCCCCGACTTTTTTCTCACCTATTGTGGCCACTGCTGGAAGCCCTGGTGGCGAAGAAGGTGATGAGCAAGCTGGGTGGGCGCCTGCGCGAGGCGATGAGCGGCGGCGCGGCGTTACCGACAGAAGTTTCACGGATATTCATCGGTTTGGGCCTGCCCATCCTGCAAGGCTACGGCATGACGGAGACCAGCCCGGTCGTATGCTGCAACACCATGGAGGACAATCTTCCGTCGAGCGTGGGGCGTCCCATCCCGGGGGTAGAGGTGAAACTCGGCCCGGACGATGCCTTGCTGATTCGCGGCCCCAACGTCATGCTAGGTTACTGGAACGATCCGGTAGCCACCGAGGCAATAATGACGCCCGACGGGTGGCTCAATTCCGGCGATATCGCGCGCATTGATGAGCAAGGCCGGGTGACCATCACTGGCCGCCTGAAGGAAATCATCGTGATGTCCACCGGCCAGAAAATTCCGCCTGCGCCCATGGAAGCGGCGATTCTGCATGATTCGCTGTTCGAACAGATAATGCTGATTGGAGAAGGTCGTCCGTATTTAAGCGCACTGGTGGTTCTGAACGCCCGCAATTGGGAAAGTATTTCGGCGCAGTATAATCTTGATAGCGATTTACGCCGTTTGTCGCAAGACCAGAAGCTCGAAGAAATCCTCGTGGAACGGATCACCCGCCAAATAAAAGGGTTTCCCGGCTATGCCAAAATATATCGCGTGGCGCTGGCGCAGGAGCCATGGACTGTCGAGAACGATATGCTCACGCCTACGTTGAAGCTGCGCCGCTCGCAGGTGTTGAATCGTTACCAAGCCGAGGTGAGCAGGTTATATGCGGGGCATTAGGGACGTGCCCGTAAGTCACCCGGAATGCGAGAGATTGGCGCCAAAGCAGGTCGAGCTGCGCTCGACGATCGAAAAATGATATTGGGCGATAGCCTGACCGGCCAAAGCCGGTGGTTTAAACCTTGGAATAGAAAATGAATATGAACGTAGAAAGTCACACATCACTGCCCGAGGGGCTCGATCCGATACTGCGCCTGGTGCCGATGCCGACAGACACGAATTATGCCGGGGATGTTTTCGGCGGCTGGATCATGGCTCAGGTGGACATTGCCGGAAGCCTTCCGGCAATACGCCGGGCTCGCGGGCGTGTGGCCACGGTAGCGGTGAATTCCTTCGTATTCAAACAACCCGTATTCGTCGGGGATATCGTGAGTTTTTATGCCGAGATCGTCAAGGTAGGCCGAACTTCCATAACGGTGGAGGTTGCCGTCTATGCACAGCGGGGTCTTCGCCACGGAATTGATGAAATATGCTGCCGAGTGACCGATGCGGTCCTGACGTATGTCGCCGTGGATGAAAATCGCAAACCGCGCGTCGTTCCGCAGGAATAACGTACATTCAAAAAACTCGCGATTCTTGCAGTTCATTTGCCGACCCGGATTCCGAAAACAAGCTTAGCGGAATAATATTCAAAAAATTGTTCTCGCCGGGCAACCGGTAATACGATACTTTGACGTAATGGAATGAGAAGGGTAAGCGGACAAGAATACCGCACGCTTACGAAGTGGGCTTTTTCCTGATGAAAAAAACGGATCGAACTGGAGGCGACATTGAATAATCGTAAATTCATGGTGCGCAAAGCAGCCGTCCTCGGCGCCGGCGTAATGGGAGCGCAGATCGCAGCGCATCTGGTCAATGCCAACATCGAGACGCTGTTATTCGAGTTGCCCGCCGAGCAGGGGGGCCCCAATGCCAACGTGATCAAGGCGGTGGAGAATTTAAAAAAACAGGACCCCGCGCCACTGTCGATTGTGGCCAAGGCCGCTTCCATTCAACCGGCCAACTACGACCAGAACCTTGAGTTACTCCGGGATTGCGACATCGTGATCGAAGCCATCGCCGAGCGCATGGACTGGAAAAGCGAGCTGTATAAAAAGGTCGCGCCACACCTCGGTGAGAACGCCATTTTTGCCAGCAATACATCGGGCCTCTCCATCAATGAGCTGGCAAAGTCGTTCCCCGAGAACTTGCGTCACCGGTTTTGCGGCATCCATTTTTTTAACCCGCCCCGCTACATGCACCTCGCAGAGTTGATCCCCTGCAAGGAGAGCGATGCCGCGATGCTCGATGATCTGGAAGCATTCCTGGTCACGTGCCTGGGTAAAGGCGTAATTCGTGCAAAGGACACGCCGAATTTTATCGCCAACCGGATAGGCGTGTTTTCGATGCTCGCCACCATGCATCATGCACATGAATTCGGTCTCGGATTCGACGTTGTGGATGCCTTGACCGGCACGCTCATCGGTCGTCCCAAGAGCGCGACTTTCCGCACCGTGGATGTGGTGGGGCTCGATGTCCTTGCACACGTGATCGCTACCATGCGCGATACGCTGCCGGAAGATCCATGGCACAGATACTATGCCGTGCCCGATTGGCTGCAAGCCCTGGTAGATAAAGGGGCGCTCGGGCAGAAAGCCAGGCGCGGCATATATCGGAAGATGGGCAAGGAAATCCATGTCCTGGACCTTGCGAAGGGCGAATATATTCTCTCGGCGGGTACGGCCGAGGACGACATAAAGGAACTGCTCAAACGTAAAAATCTCGCGGGCCAGCTTGGCGCGTTGCGCGCGAATCCACATCCGCAAGCACAATTCCTGTGGTCCATATTCCGCGATCTGTTTCATTATTGCGCTATTCATCTCGGCGCTATCGCCGACAATGCACGCGACCTTGATTTATCGATGCGCTGGGGTTTCGGCTGGAATCAGGGGCCGCTCGAGATCTGGCAGGCGGCGGGATGGAGCGAAATTGCCGGGTGGATAAACGAGGATATCGCGGCTGGCAAAAGCATGAGCGCAGTATCGCTGCCGGAATGGGTGCAGGAACTGGGGCAAAGCGCCAGCCAAGCCGTCGATATCAGCATACAGGGCGTGCATAGAAAACAGGGATCCTATGCGCCGTCCAGCAATACCTTCCGGCCACGTCCGGCATTGCCCGTGTATCGGCGACAGTTGTTTCCAGATAGGCTACTGAGCGAGCGGGCGCAATATGGCACAACAATATTCGAGACCGATGCGGTACGGATGTGGCATACGGGCGAGCCCGGCGGCAATGGCTCGGCGGATGACCACATAGCCATTCTCAGCTTCAAGAGCAAAATGCACACCATCGGGAGCGATGTGCTGGATGGGGTGCAACAGGCCATTGATGAAGCCGAACGGAACTGGCGTGCCTTGGTAATCTGGCAGACCGAACCGCCATTTTCTGCCGGCGCCAATCTTCAAAAAGCCACTGAGCGCCTGAAAAGTGACGAGCCGCCTTCCGCCTTCAGCGTCCTGGCAAAAAAAATCAGGAAAACGGCGCAGTCTGCAGTGCTCAAGGCGGCGCGCGGCCTTAATCTCGCCGATGCACTGATGGCAGGTAAGTTGGCCGAAATCGAAGCGATGGTTGCACAATTCCAGCAGACCTCGCAGGACCTCCGATACTCGATGATTCCCACTGTCGCGGCCGTGGATGGCCTCGCACTGGGGGGCGGCTGCGAATTCGTGATGCATTGCGATCGTGCGGTAGCGACAATGGAAAGTTACATCGGCCTGGTAGAGGCTGGCGTGGGATTATTGCCCGCGGGTGGCGGATGCAAGGAGCTTGCTTTGAGAGCATCGCGGGATGCGAAAGACGGCGATCCTTTCCCTTTGCTGAAAAATTATTTTCAGAGCGTCGCAACCGCACAACTATCAAAAAGTGCCGAGCAGGCAAAAGAACTGGGCTATCTGCGCACTGCCGACCCGGTAGTGATGAACCGGTATGAATTACTTTACGTTGCCAAGGCGCAAGCGGTCGCCCTGGCTGAAGCAGGGTATCGCCCGCCGCTGAAAGCCCGTAATATTTCGGTGGCCGGTTCTACCGGCATTGCCAATATCAAAGGTATGCTCGTAAACATGCGCGAAGGCAATTTCATCTCGGACCATGATTACCTGATCGGCACCAAGATCGCCCACGTCATGTGTGGAGGTGAACTGACTCCCGGCAGCGTGGTCGATGAAGACTGGTTCCTGGAGCTTGAGCGTGCCGCATTCATAGAGCTGCTGGCAACCGAGAAGACGCAGGCGCGCGTGGAGCATACGCTGAAGACCGGGAAGCCTCTCAGGAATTAAGCGAAGGAGAACTGTCATGACCAAACAGATACAAGACGCTTACATCGTTGCTGCCGTCCGTACGCCGGTCGGCAAGGCACCGCGCGGAATGTTCAAAACCGTTCGCCCTGATGACATGTTGGCCCACGTGTTGAAAGCTGCCCTGGCACAGTGCGAGGGACTCGATCCGGCAGCCATCGACGACGTAATCGCTGGTTGCGCCATGCCTGAGGCGGAGCAGGGAATGAATGTCGCGCGTATTGCGCTCTTGCTGGCAGGGCTGCCTGATAGCGTGCCGGGAATGACGGTCAATCGTTTTTGCGCCTCCGGGTTGCAAGCGGTAGCGCTCGCTGCCGACCGCATTCGCCTGGGCAATGCGGACGTAATCGTCGCGGCGGGTACGGAGAGCATGAGCATGGTCCCGATGACGGGCAACAAGATGTCGCTGGATCCGGCTATATTCCTGCGCGACGAGAATGTCGCCATCGCCTACGGCATGGGCATAACGGGAGAAAAAGTCGCACAGCGATGGCAAGTCAGCCGTGAGGCCCAGGATGAATTTGCGGTAACAAGCCACGCAAGGGCACTCAAGGCCATCGAGACAGGGGAATTCGAACAGGAAATCGCGCCCTATACTGTGGTCGAAAAACGCCCCGATCTCGTCTCTCACGAGGTCCGGGACGTTTCCAGCACAAGGAATACCGATGAAGGGCCGCGGCCCGGCACCAACGCGGCGACGCTTGCCACATTGAAACCGGTATTCGCGGCAAATGGCTCCGTAACGGCGGGCAACAGTTCGCAGATGTCCGACGGTGCGGGCGCCGTGATCGTAGCAAGCGAGGCTGCGTTGAAACGCTTCGATCTTACCCCTATTGGCCGCTTTCTCGGCTATTCTGTCGCGGGTGTGCCACCGGAAATCATGGGCATAGGCCCGATCAAGGCGATACCGAAGGTGCTGAAGCAGGTTGGCTTGAAACTGGATGATCTCGACTGGATCGAATTGAACGAAGCTTTCGCAGCCCAGAGCCTCGCGGTCATCCATGACCTGGGGCTGGACCGCGCCAAAGTCAATCCACTGGGCGGCGCGATCGCGCTAGGTCATCCGTTGGGCGCGACCGGTGCCATCCGTGTCGCCACGTTGCTGCACGGCTTGCGCCGGCATCATCGAAAATACGGTATGGTAACCATGTGCGTGGGGACAGGCATGGGCGCGGCGGGGGTGTTTGAAGCGCTATGACGAGAACCGGCGAATAAGTTTTCATGAAAATCTGGAGATCAACAGGATTACTATCCTGTTGATCATGTGGCACGGCAAACTCGCAGACCTACTCGGATACCCGCTCTATTTTCCGAAATAGACGTAGGCCTTTTGCGGTACGCTTGACTCCTTGAAGCGCTTGCGCTCTTCCAGGTCCAGCTTTTTATCCCACCAGATGGCGCGCGCCTCTTTCTGATCCTCCGCCAGTTTCGGATTTTTTTCGAACAGCTCGCGCATGAATTTGGTGTGGTCGGATTCGTACAGTTTCATGGTCTGGTTTCTCCTCTCTTCACTTTTCTGTGGCAACCTGAAACTTTACCATAACCGGAAGGTGCTCGCATCGACTGAGCTTGGGTCTGTGACCTGGATCGTAGCGTAATCTATAATCCGGTCGTGTTTTGATGGGTTATCGCTGAATATCTTCACCGCTCCAATGCCAATGTAGGTCGGGCTCCGCCCGACGATCAAAAACGATGTCGGGCGAAGCCCGACCTACAATTTATCAATGTATGTCTGGAGCGTAGCGCAACCATCAAGCCTCAGCAGCATGAGTGTGACTCAGAAAGGCTTGCGCTGCTGTAATTTATTGACGAACTTGGTGAAAGGCAAGGCAAGTTCCTCTTCGCGTTGCTTTGCACACTCCCGCAAATTTTCCCACGCGGATCTGTCGGGGCTGTGCTTGAAAGCGAAGACGATCAGATTACCGAACGGCTCAGCCAGTAGCGTAGCCACTCGACCAGCGAAACTATCCTCGATGCGATGGATGTAGTCATGGACTGCCCTGTCTCTGCTGAGCAAATTGACCACCAGCACGCCGTTTTTTTTCAATGCTTCACGGGCGCGATCATAAAAATCCTGGCTGCAAAGCGAGGGTACCTGGCGCCCATCGTCAAAACCGTCAACCATCAGTATGTCGGCACTGCGAGGGTGGCTGGCAACAAATTCGCCGCCTTCCGCAATCACGACTTGCAGGCGATCATCATCCGCCGGTACAAAAAAATGATCTCGCGCTATCGCAACGATTTGCGGATTGATTTCAATCACGGTCGTTTGAACCTGCGGCAAACGGTGGTATACGAATTTCGCCAGCGAACCCCCTCCCAGACCGATCATCAGCATATTTTCCGGCCGTGGATGAAACAGGGTAAAACCCATCATGCATTGGGTATAGATCAGCTCCAGATGGTTGGGTGTTGCCAATCTCATCGCGCTTTGCACCATGCTGCTGCCAATATGGAGTGAACGCACGCCATACTCTTCGCTCATATGAACGCCGGAGTCGGCGTCGGTATTGTCGCCCGCACCGCGGCCTATGCCGTGAAAGCGGCGCCTGGAAAATGCACGCATTGGTTTCCTGGGTTGATCCGAAAATAAGCGATGCTTTACAAATGAATACTTTTGGCCTACGTTTACATTGCATGATAGCTCGGGCTGGGGTAAAGCGCCGCCGAACATGTCCTGCTACCATGAAAACAAATTCGCGAAGTGCGCTTGATCTCATTAAAACGCGGAGGCTATACCCGAACGTTATCATGAAAAAACGCATTACAATTTTAGCTCCACTTTTGTCAGCATGCCTGTTATCGGCATGCTCGGGCATTGGCCTCAAGGAAAAATCGCAGACTTACGCCGCCAAATTTACGGGAGATCGCGTTTCGCTCGCACGCTGTGTCATCAATGAACTGCAAACCGATAGCCGATGGCTGATCCGCGGTCTGCAATATGAAGTGCGAAGCTATCAGGATATCGAAGCGACAGAAATTTATGCCTATCCGTCCGGCGCGCTACCGGGAACCTACGCGCGCAATGCAACCAACAACCCCGATGCGGTGATCCAGCCGCTGATTCCCAAGATCTATGCGCATAAATCAAATGCCGATATGAGCGGCGAAGCCAGCCCCGGCTATTCGTTCGTCATGATGATACAAAGGACCGATAACGAAACGGTAGTCGCCAGGCTGAACGGGAAGAAATACGAGAGCGATATAGCATGGGACAAGCTGAAAGCGTGTTCACCCCGCTAAGTTGAGCAGGACTTCTTTCGTTTCACCTCGTCGGCCGGCTACGTTACTTCGGCTAAAAAACCCCGGATTTCCTTTTATCAAACCCCGCAAACGAAAAAATCCCGAACATGATCGCGCATGGGCCATTTTTAAATGCCCGCCGCGATAGAATAGCGCTCTTGATATTCCTGGTATAGCTATCGTATTTCTCGGGTTATTTTCAAGCTTCAGGAAACAGCACAAAAAATATCGATGGGTAAAAAACCGGCAACGAGCTCGGAATTTTTAGTTCTAACACAGGAATCGGTGGAATTACGGTGAATAAATGATGCGTTTATCGATAACAATGGCGGTGGCGGGTTCGGCGATAGCCGGACTGGTACTGATGTTGCTGACTCTTCCGGCATTCGCCGGAGACTTTGAGGATGGAATGCGGTTCGCCCTCAGCAAGGACTATGTTAAAGCGGTAGCTTCTTTCAGGCGGGCAGCGGAAAAAGGAAACGCGGATGCACAGTTCAATCTGGGCGTCATGTATTCGAAAGGCCGAGGTGTGCCTCAGAATGACGCACAGGCCGCGAACTGGTATCGCAAAGCGGCGGAGCAGGGCGACGCGCCGGCGCAATCCATGTTGGGTTTCATGTACCTTAAAGGCCAGGGGGTCGAGCAGGACTATCAGCAGGCCATGCTCTGGTATTTCAGGGCGGCGGATAAAGGATATGCCGTGGCCCAGTACAATCTTGGCGTGATGTACGCAAAAGGCCAGGGAGTTACGCAGGACTATCAGCAGGCCTTGTCCTGGTATCTCAAAGCCGCCGAGCAAGGGCATGCTCCCGCGCAGGGCATTCTGGGTTTCATGTACCTCAAAGGCCAAGGCGTGGAGCAAAATGATCAGCAAGCGGCATCCTGGTATCTTAGAGCTGCGGAACTTGGATATGCGGATGCGCAATATGCAATAGGCGTGCTGTATGCCAAGGGCCGAGGCGTGGAGCAGAGCGATCAGAAAGCGGTGTCCTGGTTTCGTAAAGCGGCTGAACAGGGGAATCCGGATGCTGAATTCAATCTCGGCGTCATGTACGCGGCGGGTGAGGGCATTATCAAGGACGATCAACAAGCTGCCTCCTGGTACCGCAAAGCCGCCGAACTGGGATATGCAAGGGCGCAATTCAAGCTTGGCGTCGTTTATGCCAAGGGCCGGGGGATTACGCACGACGATTATGAGGCGGCTGCCTGGTATCGCAAGGCGGCGGAGCAAGGTTACGTCCCCGCCCAATTCAATCTCGGCGTAATGTACGCCACGGGGAAAGGGGTCTTGCGGGATGATCGGCAGGCCGTGGCCTGGTATCGCAAAGCCGCGGAGCAGGGGGATGAGGATGCCCAATACAACCTGGGCGTGCGATACGACAGTGGCCGGGGCGTTGCAAGGGATGCGCTGGAGGCTTTATCCTGGTATCGCAAGTCGGCGGAACAGGGTTATGCAAGGGCGCAATACAGCCTGGGTGTCAAGTATAACAACGGCCAGGGCGTACCGCAGGATTATGCGCAAGCCTTGTCCTGGTATCAAAAAGCGGCGGAGCAGGGTCATCACGGGGCGCAAACAAATCTGGGCGTGCTTTACTACAACGGCACCGGCGTCAAGCAGGATTATGTTGAGGCTGATAAGTGGTTCAGCATCGCCAGCGCGGGAGATTATGAGGATGCGAAAGAAAACCAGGAGCTTATGGAGAAACTCATGACGCCGGTACAAGTTGCCGAAGCGCAACGGCTAGCGGAAGAGTGGATAAAAACACGCAGGGAGTAAGCGTCTATATCCGGATTCACGGGCATCCTCCAGCGCACCTGCTTGTCCCCTCCCTGTTGTGACTGCCCGATGGGCGCGCTGAACCTGGTAATGGCAAAACGGTCCGGCAACGATAAGGGCGTCGAAAGGTGACAGGGCGCATCCACGGGGCAGCTGAGCTATTTGGAGGGCTGGCTGCTCTTTTCCTTGGTGATGGGGTTCTGTAGCGTATAACCTTTCTGTTTCATTTTGTATCCGCCATAGGCGCCTGCGCCGCCGGCGACAACATACCAGCAACCTGAGAGCGCTGGAATGACAGCCAGGAGCGCGACTATTAGAATTGTTCTCTTCATTTTCATCAAATTCTTCTAATATAAAAGCAAAATGGAAAATAACGGTCGCGGGAACTTACCTCAGGGAATGCTATGCTGTCAATCAGGTTGTATCCATTTTCTTTTGATGATATCCCGGTACAGAAGCACATGAACCTGGACTGGATCAAGCCGGCTTCGATTCCGGGTATTTCGCGGGACTAACCCATTAGTAGATCAGGAATTTTTTGAAAGGGGAATATCATGGGCAACATTTCACTCTCCAGTAGGCGGGCCAAATGGCTCATCGCGATAGCGCTGATCGTGCTCCTGCCGGGATGTCAAACAGCAGACACGCGGCGGACTGGCGGGTTGATCGGTAGCATTGCCGGCTCTATCGGAGCGAGCTATCTGGGCAGCTATCTCGGCGGTGGTACTGCGGGCCGCATTGTGGCGGCCATTGCCGGCGGCGTCGCAGGCTATTATGTCGGTGCGGAAATTGGAGGCGTCCTCGGCAAGGACGATAGGAAAAAAATGGCCGATGCGTCGCAGAAAGCGTTCGAGACAAACCAGACTCAGACCTTCAGCAACCCCGATACCGGCCTGGTGGGTAAAGCCGAGGTCGTTCAATCCGGACCGGTCACGGCACAGAAAAACAAGGAATGCAAGACAATCAGGCAAACTGTCGTGCTAAAAGATGGGAAAACGGTTACTGAGGATGTGAATAGCTGCAAGGATTGAGGACGGTATTTGAACGGGAATGAGAATCTGTGAGGCCAGACCGAGCTGGTAAGAATCGTTCCGGCCGACCGGACTATCCGTACTCAGCCCCCGAAGATAATCAGTATATTGCCTTTTATGATGATTCGATGGAGTCTGACTTAGTCTGACTCCATCGAACTCGTGCGAGACGTGCCGATAGATTAAGCGTTGATCTTGCGGCATCTGGCCGCGACTCCCACTAGACCGAGACCGGCCAGCATCAGTACATAGGTTTCCGGCTCGGGAATAGAAGCCGCGAATAAAGGCGTCATGGCATTCGCATGCGCAGCATTGTTGAGGTAGGAGAGAGATGAGGTTCCGCCGAGCAAACCATCCTCAAGGGTGCGCAGCATCGAATCATGAGTGTAAGCGGTACCATCCACGATGCTATGGGTATTATAGTTCGTCTTGACAATCGCGGGAATGGTGCCTACTCCCGGTCTGAAATCGTTGTTCTCGTCCCAAAGCACGATGATTGCGTTCTTGCCCGTATGCCAAGCTGACGAGCCGGTAATCTCGTTCACAAGCGAATGAACCGCCTTATCACCGTTGGCAGTCAACTGAGCATCGGTAAATCCGGCGCAGGAACCGCCCTGCCCGTGCATATCGTTACAGAGATTGGGAACGATAAACGCCAGATTTGGAACGGCGTTATTGTTCAGGTCGGCTTGCAACTGCGCACCGGGCACGATCAGACTGTTTCTATGGGCGCTATTTTGGACGTTAGCGAAGTATACGAAGGGGTTGTGCATAACTTCATAGAGCGGGGGGCTGCCCGCTTTGTAGGGGCTAATATTTACTCTCCACGCGCCAGTTGCTGGCAGGCTTTCTTGATAGGATTTCCATGTCTTGCCAGCAGCATCGAGCTGATCGGCAATGGAAAGGGAAGTAAGCGGAGCAACTCGAGAGTTAGCGATTCCGTTGCCCCGGGCGACGGGATCGGCGCCCCACTTTGGTACTGAATCAGCCGCGATGTTATATGTCGAACCCGCGATGATTTCCAAGTAGTTTGGCAAGCTCGGATGCATGGTGATTTGATAGTTGGTTGCGGTACCTGCGGAATTCGCCAGACTGTTGAGGTAAGGTGCTGCCGGATTATTGTCCAGCACTTCTTTGTAGTTGCGGTTCTCCATCATGATGAGAAATACGTGATTCAGGCTGGGGATGCCTTCAGTATCCGCAGAAACCGGGCCGGGAAGAAATGCTGCGGTAAAGCTTAAGGCTATAGCGGTTTTTTTCACCTCGTTCTCCTACATTTTCGATATATACAAAGACTTCGGCCACAAGAGTAAGAGAGAATAAATTCGCGGGTCGAAGTCGCGGTTTTCACAATATGAATAGTACTCGACGCATGTTATAAGTAAACTTATGTGAGGTCGTTGAGCGGTAACGTAAAAACTTTTACTCGAACTTGAAGTACGCATACTTATAGATCTAGCACATAATTTCCACCTTGCAAATTGCTTCAAAAAAACTAATCGGAGAGGAGCGCACCTGGAGGACACCTTCCTCAAAATGTCGAGAACCGACGAATGGAGGTTATCGGTGCGAAAACACGCCAGAAGATCTATCCTGAGTAGCGTGCAGGGCGCAGGGAGGCCCGTTGATATTTTTCATCCCTTCCGAGGCGATAGAAAAGGGAAAATTTTGGCAGCGGCAGGACGCGTTGTTTATCTCAAGCTGTTTGACCTTTCATAACACGCTCCGTTCTTATCGAACTTTTAGTTCTACGCTTAACTGCGTCGACCCAATTGCCCCGGATTTCATCGAGGCTGCTTGGGCTCGAGTAACCGGAAGGTTGTCTCATCGAAAACTCATGACTTCTTCTTCCATTCATCACCTTTTTTCTCATATTCCTTTTTTACCGCCGACCACGCGACTTTATGCGCGGTTTCTTCACGTGAAGCATCGCCTCTGCGGTCATCCGGGTCCTTATATTCATCCCAGGCATTATTGAAAGCCGCCTGATATATTTCCTGCGCGTGCTTCGGCAATACGTTTGTGACGTTGTTTGGGAGATCTTTTATGGTGGCGTATGGCATGACGTCTCTCCTATCGATAGTTGGGCGAAGCGGTAGGTTTTTAGATGCTGCAAGCTTAAAAGTAATATCTCAATGGTTTCGATTCAAATGCCAAGTGGTGTCTGGTAGCGCTCAAACACCTGCTTTCCTGCCAAGCTGACGTATAAAGAAACGATAGGCGATAGATCTGGCTAGCGCAAGAAAAGCGGTTATCTGTTTCCAGTCCTCGTAAACATCTTGGGCATGAATCGTCGCAATCTCTGACAGAAACGATGATTTTTGAAATAGATGAATATCGGATCTATCGGCGCCCCGAACATCAATCCCACGGGCGGTAATCCAACATTCGGCTCTATCTGGCACAATCGACCCGGCTCTATTCAGTATTCGGTGCGATCACCTTTCCATCAATTTCGGCTCCTGTTGATTCTTTATGCTCTGCTGCAGAGTGGATAAGAAGGACCCCGTTTCAGTTGGGTCACGAATGAAATAGTACTGGGGCCGTATCAATTTTTTTCTAAAACAAAATCTGGCAGACAAATGAAAAGTGAACTAGCCTGAGATAAGAGCTTTTACCGGATCGGCCCGAACTGACAATAGCTAAAAGAGGGGTGATACCTTCGTTGACATACGATCAGTCGGATGTTGAAAACGTTTTGCTTGGGTGTCGGCCTTGCGCGCGGTGTGGAACTGGATCGTGTCTGTGTCGACTTAACGAACTGTGACCGAGACGGGAGTATTTGCCATGAGCTGGAGCCTGAACACGGGTGATCGATATCACACCCAGGATACGTCGTACTATTGCGGTGCGGCATGCGCGATGATGATTCTCAATGAGATCGGTGTTTCCTATGCGGATCTCGACCAGGACGACCTTTATACGTCGAACAATAGTCACAACGCCAACCCGGCGTGGTATACGGATCCTTACGGGCTTTGCTACACGCTCAACGACCGCCGACCCGCCTCGTTCTTGCCGAATTACTTCGTGGTCCACAAGCGGTTGACGGAAGCGGAAGGAACGAGGGACGTAGCCTTCACTCTGTATCATTACAAAGTGTCGCCGGCAGTGCTGGTGTATCACTGCGCACACTGGAATGTTGTATGCGGCGTGCAAACCGATGTCGACCCGACGACTGGGCCATATGTCATCGAAGGTTTCTGGTTGAATAACCCGGTATGGGATTCGTCAATTTCGTCGCACGACGGATCGGATACGTGCGGATCGGGCGGGACCCATGGCGTGGCAAACGAATTCGTTACCTATGCCGAATGGCAGACTAACCGCTTTAACGGTTGCGCATATGACGATCCAGGCGCTGCTACACAATGGATCAGCGTGTGCGATCCTGAACCGCCGACAATCGATCTGCCGCGTCGACGCGAGGTAAAACGCCATGGTAATGGAAAGCGACTGATCCAGCCTCAACAGGTCGCGGAACTGGCATCGAGCGGCTTGAAAGAATATAAACTTGCCGAAAATAAACAGTTCGAGGCAGCGTTCAGCAGTGGCGGTTTTGGCATGCCGCAGCTTGTCCAGCGGCTCGACCGGCCCAACGACTTCTACTACTTGACGCCTTGGGAAGGAGAACGTGGTATTTCAGCTCTGGTGGATATCGATGCGCGATTCGGATTCTTCAAGAGCGCACGGGTATTTTCCGAGCCGGCAAAAGAATGGCTGATCGGTGGGGAACACGGCGCAAAGTCAGCAGAATTGATTGCGCGACGCGTCAACGACAAAATCTTTGAATTACCCGGCGAGAAAGGGCGATTCAAGGTCTACCCCGGCACTTATTGCATCACTCCGATATTGGTGTGGAAGCCGTGCCGGCAATCCTGGTCGCCTCACCTTCCGTTCTACCAGTTGGCGATTGGCGGAACCTTGTTGTATGTGCGGGTAGATGGCGAAGTCTTCACCCAGCTTACCAGCGGACTCGGCGTATGAATAAAGATACATCGTGGTCGGGCCTGAGTTTGCCATAAAGGGAGCGCAACGCGGGCTTGATCGTCTCAAGATCGAGGATAATCCCGGCGTCGCCGCCGCACGCGTGGGTGGACATGCCGGAGCGCCTATACTTGTCCTGCGGCTCGACGCGCCGGGGCAAGGATATTACCTCGTACCCTGGCAAGACCAACGGGGAATCGTACTCATCGTTCAAGTTGATGCTGAAAGCGGCCTGATGGCTTCGGTGGCTGCACCGTCGGTGCCCTTACCTCGTTTGGCGATGTCTCCCGAGGAGGCTCGGCTCGCTTCGTTTGACCGCTTGGGCGTGCGCGTGACAGGCGAGCCCAGGCTGGTGTGGCAGGCCTGTCGCGAAACTGCAAGTCCATTTCAGCCGCTTTATGAAGTTCCTACTGAAACCGGCAATGTCTTCATCGGTATGGATGGCTCTGTTCATGGCAGCCTCACGCCCTTCATGAAAGGAGGGTGAGGAGCCTGGCAAAACGACAGGCTGATAGGGCACAGGCAGGTTTACTCCTGTGCCCCAGGCAAGAACGGTATTGAGCGAACTCTAGCGCGCGTTTCGCGGTAGTCCAACTTGTCGATTGAACAGCCCACTCTACGAGCAGATCAGCCAGTCAGGATAAGTTCGTACTTTTTTGAAGGCGGATGACGATATCCTTTTTAATGTCAGGCCCCGGCTTGTCAAGCCGCGAAAACCGATATCCCAATGTGATGGCGTCGAGTTTGGCAAACGCTTTCTCGCTATACCCCTCTCGTGTAAAGTCGGGAATGCGTAGCAGGAGTTGCTTTGCCACGTCGGCTTCGGCAGGCAGTAGCTGAGGGAGCAACTCGCTTGGGGTAACCCAGATTACATGATTCTCGGCACCGAAATCCATGGTGTTTTTCCCGCTCTTAAGAAGAGCTAGCGGAGCGTCATTGGGTACCAATACATAGATGTCTTCGAGATAAACACCATGCTCGATCAAGTTTCTAAACTTTAGCGCAATGTAATAGTAAGCTGCCTCCTTCCAGCTTTTTTCAATCTGCACAAAGAGAACATCGTCGCCCTTCAGCGCCTTATACATGGCTCCGCCAACGGCTGGACCATGCTTCGCTATAAACGACGAAATTACGGTTGTCGCAAGCTGCTCAATGCCGGGAAAGAATGCCTCAGGTACGTTATCGGCTCGTCCTTGCGGTGAAGAGGAGATGTCTTTTGGCGTTTCACTCATTACAGTACACCTCGATTAAGCAATGGATCGGCAATCATATGTGTCTATTGTTTTATGTTGTATCTGATCCCTGCTCCTCACGGTGATCAAATTAACCGAAGCAAAGTTTATGCTAACTTCAAGAAAGTTTTTTTACTCAGGCACTTATATATTTCTTTCGAATGCCTGGGATCGTAAGTGTAAAGTGGACCGACACATCGGTAGACGCCTGGCAGCATGGGGGCTCCTGATACCCACGGATCAATCGAGCTGATCTCTTGGATTCTATAGATAGGGATGAGGGAACGTAGTTTGTTCGGCCAGGACCCCATTCGGGTGTTTGAAAGAATTTGCCAATTTTCTTTCAACTCCTATAATTATTTGAAGGTTTTCTTTTTTACTAATGCGCAATTATATGGATCTAATGGATTTTACCGAGAAAAATGGCAGGATTTTCATTTCCCCAGGATTTCCAGCCTCAGGCCCAAACCCTTTCCCTTCAGAAATCTTCCTTCACAGGGAGCAATTTCAAATCGTTCAGGTCTGATTCCATAGGTTTCACAATCAGGAAATGAAGAATGCCTGAATCAAAGCCTCGACACGACGATTAGAGCGCAAAAATACGCTATGCTGAAAAATATATGAATTCCCTCACGTCAAAGGAGCAACGCCATGAAACCCAATCCAGTTGGCTGGTTTGAAATCTATGTGCAGGACATGAAGCGCGCCAAGGCTTTCTACGAAGCGGTATTGCAAGGAAAACTCGAGCAGATTCCCAACCCCACCGCTGGTACAGAGCTGGAAATGTGGAGCTTTCCCATGTCGCAGGAAGGCTATGGAGCGGCGGGCGCGCTCGCTAAAATGGAAGGCTGCGCCTCGGGTGGCGGCGGCACGCTGGTTTACTTCATGTGCGAAGACTGCGCGGTGGAGGCTGCGCGGGCCGCCGAGCATGGCGGGCGTATTTTCAAGGAAAAAATGTCGATCGGCAAATATGGCTTCATCGCGCTGGTTTTCGACACCGAAGGCAACATGATCGGGCTGCATTCCATGCATTAGCAGCCTATCGAAAATGCCTGACGTATTATGCTTGCGGCTCCCTTCCAACAGCATAGCGCGCTGTGGTTGGTTCGATTGAGCCCGACAAAACATGAATGCGACAGAGGGTGTTTTTCACAATTGCAAGAAGGGAAAACCATGAAAAATCTGTATACGATTATGGGATTAATAATTCTTGTCGCGTTATCCGGGTGCGTATCGGTTCGATCGGGAGGTTCACCCGACCGGCAAGGTCCTCAAGACACGTCCGGCGCCACGAATAGCGTTATCATTGTTTCAGCAGCGTCCTCTGCTTCCGCCTCTAGCGCGCGGCAATGACGACGAATAGCAGGGCAGCAGCCAACGGAACGCAAGAACAGAAAAACATGGGAGTTCAATAATCTGGAGCTTCGAAGTCCAGGCGGGATAGCCTATATCGACAATCTTATGCTGAGTGTTTCAGAGCACGATGACACCCTGATCTGGCACGGGTCTTTGATGTGCCGAGGAATATATAGGGTCCGGCTCAATGGATAAGGATCGTTCTGACGGCCTAGACCATTCGCAGTCAAACTCTTGGAAAGCAATCAATATACTGCCTTTTATGTTGACTCAATCCAGCCCGACACCATCGAAACATGAACGCGACATATGGTATTTTTCACAATCGCAGGAGAGAAAAACCATGAAAAATCTGTATACGATTACGGTATTGATAATTCTTGTCGCGTTATCCGGATGCATATCGGTTCGATCGGGAGGCTCACCCAGCCGGCAAGCTCCTCAAGGCACATCCGGCGCCACGGATAAGGTTATTATTGTTTCAGCGGCGTCCTCTGCTTCCAGCTCTACCGCGGCAATGACGACAGACGGCAGAGCGATAGCCGACGAACGCAAGAACAGCAAAGCATGGGAGTTCAATAACCTGGCGCTGCAAAGTCCAGCCGGGATAACCTATATCGACAATCTTACGCTGAGTGTTTCAGAGCGCGGTGACACCCTGATCTGGCACACGTCTTTCGATGTGCGGTCCCGCGTCCGCAAGGTGGTTTCACCAGACGTGGTATTCAACCTGATTCTTCTCGACAGGAACGGTCAGGAATTGACGCCAAATGGTCAAATCAGCTTCAGTCGCCTATGTGGAAATAGCTATTATGAAAAAAGCGACAGCGTTATTGCCCCCGATCTTTTCAAGCAAGTAGCTGGAGCCAGAATTAAATACATCTTCAAAACTCGTGTAACGGCATGTGATTGATAACTGCCGCAACTCGATTTTTTTTCAATTGGGTTTCTATTTATAGAGATATTTCACATACGGCTGGAAAGAGGAATCTATGAGGTCAGACTCAATGCGGCGGCCCGCTCGTTTGTCAGTCAAGCGTTACAACCGAAAAAGCGGCGGTCTGACTGCTTAGATCCCTTAGATCCACGCAGGTCTTTTGATTTGCGGTTGGATTGCCAGCGGCGGCGGTGGAGCGGGTTGTCGTACCCGCTCGATGCTTTTCTCATAACTCTGTATTTGGTACACCTGCACCCGCGACCGTCCCCCCAAGCGCATTAGAAGTGGTGATTGAGCTGGACAGAGATAATGTGTACGTCCGTGTTGAATGAGCCGCGGACAACCTGGAGCGCGGGGTTGGGGAAGCTCGGACGATTGATGTCAGCACCTGTGAAGAATATATGCGCGTATCCGACATCGATTGATGTTCGCTGGCCAAGCTTCTGATTGAGGCCAACAGCGAGCCAGAAACGATCGGAGTCCGGCAGACGCACAGTCCGGTCGGTGGAGTTGGGGACGGGTGTCTGGTCCCAGGCGAACCCGGCGTGAAGCCGCAGCCGTTCGGTATATTGATATTGCGTCCCGAGACCAACCCGAAAGGTGTTATCGAACCCCAGCCGTTCGTTCGCCAGAGTAGCCCCGGAAACCCGGTTTTTGGCTACGATTGCCTGCAGCCCGCTCCAGCCCGTCCATGTCAAATCCGCAAGCAACCGCCAACGGTCATTCATCATGTGCGAGATTGCCAGGGAAGCAGTGTCCGGCAGCTCGACGGAGACTGAGGCGGGAATGACAGTGTTTGGCGCGCTCAGGGGGCCGCCGACTTTCAAATTTACCGCTGATCTATACGTCAGCCCAACACGCGTGGATGGGGATAACCGGAACATCAATCCCACGTTATAGCCGAATCCGACATCATCCCCCTTCAATTTGGTTTCGACCTCCACGGGCACAGGCAACAGTGCTGTCACCGGCACGATGTTGCGCAGGTCGGCATCAAATTTTACAACGTTCAAACCGACCCCGAGCGAGACGTCCTCGTGCAGCTTCCACGCGATGCTTGGATTGAAGTTGATGGCCGTTATCGTTGAATCTACCCCCTGGAAGCGGCCGATGAAGGTCTTGCTCCAATCCGTGGCGTTGCCGAAGGTCGGCGATACCCCCAGTCCTATGCGGAAGGCGGAACCCAGCGACATACTCCAATAGACCGCGGGAACGACCGCTAGACCCCCAGCCTGACCTCCGTTATCACCGAGAGGATAATTGAGGAAGCGTCCGCTACCCGTATCCTGGAATCTTAATGACCGGATAAGCAGGCTCCCCGCGCCTGAAACATGGTGACCGGGGGCGAGGTAGGTCATGCCAGCGGGGTTGAAATAAATCGTGGAGGCGTCTTGCGCCACTACCCCTGCACCCGCATAAGCATAGCCATTTCCAGCTCCGTTCTGGTTTTGCAGCGCAAAGCCTGCCGCTGCAGCAGTGCCGTCAATGGACAGGCTCCCTGTCAGCAAGAGAGCCATTAATAATCTGGATGGTTTCATAGTGATTTTACGTGCGCGCCGAAAGAGGAAATGAAAGGCAGAATTTTTTGCAATTGTCTATTGCTACTGTTCAATGACGGTTCCGGTGAGCCATGCAGTAAGAGTAGAAACGCGAAAATGGACTCTTCAAAATACCCCTATGGGCAACGACCAATCAAATTTAATATCCCGATCCAGTCAAGAAATCCCTGACCAGCTTGAGCACGGAGAAAGCAGCATCTATCCATCGGATAGATGCAACACCTCAACATTCCCCTCCTATCCCGGAGAGATAGCGACGGATGTCAGCTAAAACTTCTTTTTGTGCTTCCCTGACTGCAAAAATTCAGCATCCTATGAGGAAACGTTTCATAAGGGATGCCATCTATTTGTAGTTCAAAAATGTGATCCTGCAATAAAGAAACTGACCCTACCCCAATAAACCGTACCATTTAAAAGTAGAATTTCCGGCATGATTTTGACCTTAAATGGAAAGGAGCATGACGCGAAGAAGAGCAAGTATACGGAGCAGCAGATTGCGTTTGCGCTAAAGCAGGCGGAGCTTGGTACGCCGGTTGAAGAGGTCTGCAGGAAGATGGGCATCAGTGATGCCACGTTTTATAACTGGAAGAAGAAATAACTGGAAGAAGTACGGTGGGTTGGGGCCGTCCGAGCTGAGACGGCTGAAGCAACTGGAAGAGGAGAATACCAAGCTCAAGCGGCTGGTCGCGGACTTGAGCCTGGACAAGACCATGCTGCAGGATGTGTTGTCAAAAAAGCTCTGAAGCCTTCCTGCAAGCGCATCCTGATTGATGAATTGCGCAACTGTTACCGCGCCAGCTTGAGGCAGACCTGCGCATTGCTCAAGCTGGCGCGCACGGTGTACGTCTACAAGTCTCGCACCCGTGATTCATCATTGCTGCTCATGCGCATCAAGGAAATTGCCGCCGCCCGCGTGCACTACGGTTACCGGCGCGTACATGTCCTGTTACAGCGGGAAGGCTTAAGGATAATCACAAGCGTGTTTACCGACTCTATCGGGAGGAGGGACTATCGTTAGGGCTCAAGCGTCCCAAGCGCAACAAGTCGGCGCGGCTGCGCCAGCCCAAGCACCACGTTACTGCCATTAATCAGATCTGGAGCATGGATTTCGTCGCAGATGCGTTGTTCGATAGCAGGCTGCTGCGAGCACTAACTGTAGTGGATAACTATACGAGAGAGAGTCTGACCATCGAGGTAGGCCAGAGCCTGAAAGGAGAAGATGTCGTGAACACGCTACTTTAGCCCGGTACTAATTCTGGGGTAGGGTCAGAGCATGAAAACCGCTTAAACGTTGTAAGTCTTATGGTATTGGCGCCCTGAACACGAATCGAACGTGTGACCTACCCCTTAGGAGGGGGTTGCTCTATCCACTGAGCTACCAGGGCGTGACTGCATTTTACGCTAAAATTGCGGTATGAATAAAACTGACCAAACCGCTAGCCCAACTCAAGCCAATTCCCGAAAACTGCCACGTACCGTAATCGTTCTCGGGCTGGTCAGTTTCTTCAATGATTTCGCTTCCGATATCGTTATTCCGCTCATTCCCATATTGCTGGCGACGGTGCTGGCCGCCGGACCGGTAGCGCTCGGGCTTATCGAAGGTGTTGCCGATGCGGTGGCCAGCCTGCTCAAGCTATGGTCGGGACGGCATTCTGATGTCATGAGCGGCCGGCGCAAGAATCTTGCCGTGGCGGGCTATACGCTATCGAACATAGCGCGTCCACTGCTGGGATTGGCGGGTTCCTGGCCGATGATACTGGTGCTGCGCAGCATCGACCGGGTGGGCAAGGGCGTGCGTAGCGCTCCCCGCGATGCGCTTGTGGCGGATGCGACGCCGCCCGGCATGCACGGCTATGCTTTTGGCTACCATCGGGCAATGGACAACGGCGGAGCGGTGGCGGGCAGCTTCGTGGCAGCGGCGGCGCTTGCCTGGTCCGACTTGAGCTTGACCGAGGTGATTCTCTGGTCGGCGGTACCCGGCTTTGTAGCGGTGCTGTTGCTCGGTACCGGGGTAAAGGAAGAAAAGAAAAAACATACCGAGGCTCAAGTTCCCGTTGTGCTGCCGCCTCTGCGCTGGTCGGTATTATCCCTGCCCATGCGGCGTTATCTGCTGGTACTGATGCTGTTCACATTCGCCCGCGCCTCGGAAACCTTTATCCTGCTGCTGGGGCACCAATTGGGCGTGGGCGTAGTCGAATTATTGCTGTTGTGGTCGACGCTGTATCTTTGCAAAGCCGCCACCTCCACCTGGGGTGGGAAACTGGCCGACAAGCTGGGGCACGGCACGTTGATGCTGATCGGCTGGACCACTTTTTCAATTTCGTTTTTGCTGCTTGGGTTAGTGGAGCAGAGCGCCGGACTATGGGCGGTAAGCATTTTTTACGGTTTATGTACGGGCATGAGCGAAGGTGCTGAGCGAGCTATCATCAGCGATTATGCCGCGCCCCGCGAGCGCGGGACGGCTTTCGGCTGGTATCACTTGATGGTGGGCATTGCGGCGATTCCAGCAGGATTGCTGTTTGGTTCTATCTGGCAATTTCAAAGTGCGACGATGGCTTTTTTCTTTGCGGGTGTATTGGCAGCTTTTGCGGCGCTGCTGTTGCGAGTCTGGGCTTGGCCGGTCAGGAAATTGAGGAAAAGTGAGGGGTAAAAAGGAGGGAATAACGTTTGATTTTGGGATGGGTATTGTTGAATTGGATGGACTAATGATGGGTTACGCTACGCTCCACCCATCCTACCAAGGTAACCGAGCGCTCGTAATATCTGCCGCCGCAGAACTCGTAGGATGGGTGGAGCGTAGCGTAACCCATCAAAATACATATGTATGGCGCATTGCATCATGACTGAATACCGGCGCAATTTCATCAAGGGCGGCAGCTACTTTTTTACGGTGGCGCTGGCGGACCGCAGACAACAACTTCTGGTTGATCACATTGACGCTCTACGTGGAGCCTTTCGCCGAGTTAAGGCTTTATATCCTTTTACCATTGATGCTATTGTTATTCTGCCGGAGCGTTTGCACTGCATCTGGACTTTGCCGGAGGGTGATGCCAATTATCCCGAGCGGTGGCGGCGTATTAAGGCGGTGTTTTCGCGCAGTTTGACGGATTCAAATTATCGCTCTCCCAGCAAGATACTGAAGGGCGAGCGCGGTATCTGGCAGCGCCGTTATGGGGAGCATACGTTGCGCGACGAGACGGATTGGCAACGTCATATTGATTATATTCATTACAATCCGGTCAGGCATCGGCATGTTGAATGGGTTGTCGATTGGCCGTTTTCCACGTTTCATCGTTATGTCGAAGTCGGTGTATATCCCAGGGACTGGGCTGGAAGTGGTAAGGCGGGTGACGGGGGATTTGGTGAGGTGTAAAAATATTCAAGTGATGGGTTGCGCTTTGCTTCACCCATCCTACTATTACGGGAGGACGTGATGAAATCAGTGGCAATGTTGGCGACGTTGATGGCAATGGTTCTGCTCTTTTCGGGTCATACGGTACGTGCTGAAGCGGCTGAACCGCTTAAAGTTGGTCAACCTGCGCCGGATTTCAGTCTTCCCGACCAGAATGGCAAAACGCGTACGCTTGCGGATTTTCGTGGAAAGTGGCTGGCGTTGTATTTCTATGTAAAGGATGACACGCCCGGCTGTACTGAGCAGGCGTGCAAGTTTCGCGATGATATCCATGAGCTGACGGACCTGGGTGCGCAAGTGGTCGGCGTGAGCGTGGACGATACCGCCAGTCATGCCGATTTTGCCAAAAAGTATAATCTGCCATTCCCACTTCTGGCGGATAGCAAGGGTGAGATTGCCGCGCGTTACGATTCACTTCGGGGCGACGGGAGTTTGGCGAAACGCAATAGTTTTTTGATCGACCCGCAAGGCAGGATTGCTAAGGTTTATTTGTCCGCCAGTACTTCGCGTAATTCTGCCGAGATAATAGAGGATTTGAAGAAGTTGAAAGGTTCAACCGGTTCATAAAACTTTCCGCACGGCTACGGTTTTGGCTGTAGGATGGGTTAACGGCATGCCTCGGCTTATGTGCATCATTTACGTGCACCGTTGGAGAATACCGAATCCACTATAAGGGGATGACATCATGGCAAACCTGACCGACGATCAACTGGCACAACTGAAAGCAGCGCTGCAGCAGCGTTATCTGGAATTGCGCGAAGAAATTCGCAGCGAACTGGAGCGTTCCGGCAATCAGCATTACGCGGATCTGGCCGGTAGCGTGGCTGATCCCGGCGATGCGTCGGTTGCCGACTTGCTGGTGGATTTGAACGCCAACCTCGTGGACCGTCAGGTAAATGAGATACGCGAGGTGGAAGCAGCGCTAAAACGCCTGGCTGAGCTGGATTTTGGCGACTGCATCGAGTGTGGCGGTGAAATCGGGTTTGAGCGACTCATGGCTTACCCTACCGCGCAGCGGTGTGTGCGTTGCCAGGGATTGCACGAAAAGACCTATTCACACGAGAATAATCCCACCCTTTAAGGCACCTGCAAATAAGCCCCATGCGCTGGTGCCTTAAGCAGCACCAGCACGGCGCCGCTGCCACCATCTTCCGGCCTGGCCTGGCAGAAAGCCAGTACATCGCTGCGCTGGGCAAGCCAGCTTCCAACCCTGGCTTTTAAAACCGGCTCATGATTCCTTGAGCTCAGACCCTTGCCGTGTATTACTCGCACACAACGCGCGCCACGTATGCGGCTGGCATCCAGAAACGCCGCCAGTTGCGGACGGGCTTCGTCACGGGTGAGGCCGTGCAAATCCAGCTGTGCTTCAATCTTCCAATAACCGCGCCGCAGCCGCCGCAAAGTCTGGCGCGGCATGCCGGGGCGAAGAAATGCCCATTCGTCGCCCGGTTCCATCTCAAGCGAGATATAGTCGGATAGCGAATCGACCGGCGCGGTTTGACCATCGTCCAGAGTTTGACGTGGTATAGGC
Organism: Nitrosospira briensis C-128; assembly: GCF_000619905.2. Taxonomy (NCBI): domain Bacteria; kingdom Pseudomonadati; phylum Pseudomonadota; class Betaproteobacteria; order Nitrosomonadales; family Nitrosomonadaceae; genus Nitrosospira; species Nitrosospira briensis. Next base: position 1,729,631 of record NZ_CP012371.1, read on the forward strand.
TGGGGATGCTCGACAGTCAGGGGTATTTTATCGGAGGGCGCCAGCGGTGCTACGCCGCGAACCGCATCGCGAAACAGGGCGGTGTCGGCATCCTCAATGGTCGATTCGGCTCCTCGAGCCTTTGCAGACTCGATTGCAAGCTTGGTTGCCGCCTTCTTTCCCCGCCGTTTCATACGTAATCTTCAATCTGCGGTTGCTCAATTGCTGATCAATTGTGGCTACGCCAATGCATCCAGGTATTTTTCCGCATCCAGGGCCGCCATGCAGCCGGTTCCCGCACTGGTCACCGCCTGGCGATAGATGTGGTCTTGCACGTCGCCCGCCGCGAACACGCCGGGAATGCTGGTTGCGGTTGCGTTACCCTCGTTTCCGCTGCGGGTGATGATATAGCCGTTTTTCATTTCCAGTTGGCCCTGAAAGATATCCGTGTTGGGCTTGTGGCCAATGGCGATGAATACGCCTTGCAAATCCAGTTTCTTGGTTGAGCTGTCCTGGACATTTTTAATGCGCATGCCGGTGACGCCGGATTTATCGCCCAGCACTTCATCCAATACATGGTCAAGCTCCAGCTTGACGTTGCTGTTTTTTACCTTGTCCATCAATTTGTCTATCAGGATTTTTTCAGAACGGAATTTGTCGCGCCGATGGACCACGGTGACGTTGCGCGCGATATTGGAAAGATATAGCGCTTCTTCCACCGCCGTATTGCCACCGCCTATGACGGCCACGTCCTGGCCCTTGTAGAAAAATCCGTCGCAAGTCGCGCAGCCGGACACGCCCCTGCCCATGAATGCTTCCTCGGAGGGCAACCCCAGGTATTGGGCGGAAGCGCCAGTGGCGATAATCAGCGCATCGCAGGTATAGGTACCCTGATCGCCGATCAGGGTGATGGGCTTGCCTGCCAACATGGCCGTATGAATGTGGTCGAAAAGGATTTCGGTGTTGAAACGTTCAGCATGCTTCTGAAAACGTTCCATCAGTTCCGGACCCTGCACGCCCATTGCATCGGCTGGCCAATTATCGACGTCGGTAGTGGTCATGAGCTGGCCGCCCTGGGCCATGCCGGTGATGAGCACAGGATTGAGATTAGCGCGCGCGGCGTAGACCGCCGCGCTATAGCCGGCAGGACCGGAACCGAGGATGAGAAGGCGGGAATGCTTGCTGGTCATGTTTTATATATGGGGATTATTGTTCAAAAAAACAGGTTCAATTGCTGAGGAGGCAGCGCAGTATCGCGAGAGGTTTTTCCAAAAAAATCCTGTCGCTTCTTACAGCCGTTGTTCAACCCAACCGGCAACGCTTTCCAAGGCAGCGGGCAGATTATCGGGCTGGGTTCCACCCGCCTGAGCCATGTCGGCGCGCCCGCCGCCCTTGCCACCCACTTGCTGTGCCACGAAATTGACCAGTTCGCCTGCCTTCACCTTCGTCGCCAGATCGGAAGTAACCCCTGCGATGAGCTTGACTCTTCCATCTTCTATCGCACCCAGCACCACGACACAGGATTGTAATTTATTCTTGAACTTATCCAGCGCTTCGCGCAAGGTCCGGGAATCCGCATCATCCAGGCAAATTGCGAGCACTTTTGCACCTTTAACCTCGTGGGCCTGCCCGGCAAGGTCGTCACCTTGCGAACTGGCGAGCTTCGACTTCAGGCGCCCGAGCTCTCTTTCCAGATGTTTCACGTTATCGAGAATTTGCGCTATGCGCGCGGCTGCTTCCTGCGGTTGCACCTTCACCGCGTCCGCTACCTGCTGCAATTGCGATTCCCGTTCCTGGATGTAAGTCAATGCATTCTCGCCCGTCACGGCTTCCAGACGACGAATACCCGCAGCCACACCTGATTCGGCCACGATCTTGAAGAACCCGATATCGCCGGTACGCTTGACGTGCGTACCGCCGCACAGTTCACGTGAAGTGCCGATATCCAGCACGCGTACTTCGTCGCCATACTTCTCGCCGAACAACATCATCGCGCCTGTTTTCCTGGCGTCCTCTATTGTCATCAGGCGCGCCGTGGTCGCTGCATTGGCCAGGATTTCGGCATTCACCAAGACTTCCACCTGGCGAATTTCCGCATCCGTCACAGGCTGGTTGTGCACGAAGTCGAAACGCGTCTTGCTGGCATCGACCAGAGAGCCTTTTTGCTGCACATGGGCGCCCAATACCTGCCGCAGCGCCTTGTGCATCAAGTGCGTGACGGAATGGTTGCGCTCCGTGCGTGCCCGTGCGTCGCGATTGACCTTCGCCAGCACCCTATCGCCGGTGACCAGCCGGCCGCTACGCAGCAACCCTTTATGACCAAATACATCCGCCTGGATTTTTTGCGTATCCGATACGGCAAAGGTGCCATTGGCCGGGTGCAGTTCGCCGCTGTCTCCTACTTGCCCGCCGGATTCGGCGTAAAAGGGCGTGCTGTCGAGTACAACCACCGCCTCATCCCCGGCCTCGATGAAGTCGACCCGGCTGCCTTCCTTATAGATGGCAAGAATTTGCCCTTCATGCTGCAGGCTTTCGTAACCATGGAATGCCGTTGCGGGCCCGCTGTACGTTATCCCATCCTGCATGGTGAATTTGCTCGTTGCCCTGGCACGCTCGCGCTGGCGCTCCATGGCCCGCTCAAACCCGGCCTGGTCTATTTCGACGCCGCGTTCACGCGCAATATCCGCGGTGAGATCCAGCGGAAAACCGAAGGTATCATAGAGCCGAAACAAGGCTTCGCCATCCAATAGCCGGCTTTCCTGGCAAAGCGCTGCTTCAAGTAACTGCATGCCGTTTTCCAGCGTTTCGGCGAAACGTTCTTCCTCCTGCTTCAGTACCGCCTCGATACGAACCCTGGCGTCGACCAATTCCGGATAGGCTTGCCCCATTACACGTGCCAGTTCTTCCACCAGCAAGTAAAGGAAAGGCTGTTTTTGCCCAAGCTTATAGCCGTGACGAATGGCGCGGCGGATGATGCGCCGGAGTACGTAGCCGCGGCCCTCATTGCCGGGTATCACGCCATCGGCGATGAGAAAGGCACAGGCACGAATATGATCGGCAATCACCTTGAGGGAACTGCTGGATAAATCGACGGTGTCCGTTACTTGCGCCGCCACCCTGATCAGATCCTGAAACAAATCGATCTCATAATTGCTGTGGACCTGCTGCATGACCGCGGAAATGCGCTCCAATCCCATGCCCGTATCTACCGACGGCCGGGGCAGCGGATGCAGCACGCCCGCACTATCCCGGTTGTATTGCATGAATACCAGATTCCATATTTCGACATAGCGGTCGCCGTCCGCCTCGGGCGTGCCCGGCGGGCCGCCCGCGATCTCCGGACCATGGTCGTAGAAAATTTCGGAACAAGGGCCGCAAGGGCCGATATCGCCCATCTGCCAGAAGTTGTCCATGGTGGCGATGCGCGTGAAGCGCGAGGCGTCAATGCCCACCTCGTTGAGCCAGATATCGGCGGCTTCGTCGTCCTCGGCATAGACCGTGATCCACAGTTTCCCTTCGGGAATCTTCAGGATAACGGTAAGAAATTCCCACGCGAATTTGATGGCCTGGCGTTTGAAGTAATCGCCAAAGCTGAAATTGCCCAGCATTTCGAAAAACGTGTGATGCCGTGCGGTGTAGCCTACATTTTCGAGGTCGTTGTGCTTGCCGCCCGCGCGCACGCAGCGCTGTGAACTCGCCGCGCGCACATAAGGCCGCTTATCCTGGCCGAGAAATACATCCTTGAACTGCACCATGCCCGCATTGGTGAACAATAGCGTAGGATCGTTGCCGGGGACGAGGGGACTCGACGCCACGGCCGTATGGCCGTGCGACTCGAAAAATTCAAGAAATTGTTGCCTGATTTCGCTGCTTTTCATCTCGACTTCATTTGAACGATAATGAATGATGGACGGGCTTCAACCACGCCCATGCCACGCCTGCTGTCTCGGCTAGTGTCGCGCTATTTCCGTTACCGTCGTTCCCAGCGGTTCGCCATTGATAATTGCAATATTTGCAACTTTTACCCTCACGCTGATTTTTTCATCGACTTTCGGCAGATCGCTTTCGGTCAAAATATCGATTTCTCCGCTGTCATCTTTCAATACATACGACTTCAGATTTAATAACGGAAGCCGCGTAGGCGCTTTTACCACACCGTGAAGCACGACCTCCTTGCTGTCAAAATTTGCGGGGGAAGCGTTTATTTCGCTGATGGGCGTGGCATTCATGGGATTGCAACCACCCAGCACAATCCCCGCAGTCGCAACTGCCAGCACAATTCGAACCAACCGGTGAGACCAACGGTCTATCAAGCTTCTTCCTTATCAGAATGGCGCAATACCTGGCGTATCACTTCCGTCGAAAAACCGCGCCCCACCAGGAAACGCATCTGCCTGCCGAGTTCTTTTGCGTCGGCGGGTATCACACCAAACTTTTTTCGCCACACTTCGCGCGCGTTCTCCTGCTCAGTTTCCTTGATGTTGGGCAACACCGCGGCGATTAAATTCTCTGCAATACCTTTTTCACGCAGCTCATGCACTATCCGCTGGCTGCCAAATCTACCTCTGCGAACGTGCATCACGTGCTCGACCATGCGGGTTGCGGATAGGAAACCTCGCTGCTCAAGCGTGTCCAGCATGGAGGAAAGTTCTTCGGGAGTTTGGGCATGGCGAGCGAGCTTTCTTTCCAGCTCCAACCGGGAGTGCTCCCGCCGGGCCAGATAACCCAGCGCGCGGGTTTTCAGGCTCGGCGCACGCGTCATGACGGCCTCGACGATGCAATAAAATACGCTGCGACTACTCTGCGTTCGCGGTTTCGATAGCCGGGTTGGCGACGCCTACGGCCTCGCGGACCCTCGCTTCTATTTCCATCGCAATGTCGCGGTGTTCTTTCAGAAACTCGCGCGCATTATCCTTGCCCTGGCCTATTTTTTCGCCCTTGTAGGAATACCAGGCCCCGGCCTTCTCGACCAGCTTATGCTGTACGCCCAACTCGACGATTTCGCCTTCACGCGAGATACCTTCTCCGTAGAGAATATCGAATTCCGCCTGCTTGAATGGCGGCGCAACCTTATTCTTCACCACCTTCACCCGCGTTTCGCTGCCGATTACCTCGTCGCCTTTCTTGATGGAACCGGTGCGGCGTATATCGAGGCGCACCGACGCGTAGAATTTCAATGCATTGCCACCGGTTGTGGTTTCGGGACTGCCGAACATGACGCCGATTTTCATGCGTATCTGGTTGATGAAAATTACCATGGTATTGCTGCGCTTGATGTTGGCGGTAAGTTTGCGCAAGGCCTGGGACATCAATCTCGCTTGCAGGCCCATCTGCGGTTCGCCCATTTCCCCCTCTATCTCCGCTCGCGGCGTCAAGGCGGCGACCGAGTCCACCACCACTACATCAACCGAGCCCGAGCGCACCAGCATATCGGCGATTTCCAGCGCCTGTTCGCCATTGTCGGGCTGGGAAATCAATAATTCCTGTACGTTGACACCGATTTTTTGCGCATACTGGGGATCGAGCGCGTGCTCCGCATCGATGAATGCGGCAGTACCCCCCATCTTTTGCATTTGTGCGATGACTTGTAGGGTGAGGGTGGTTTTACCGGAGGACTCCGGGCCGTAGATTTCGATTACCCGGCCGCGGGGCAGCCCGCCCACGCCCAGCGCGATATCGAGACCAAGCGAACCCGTGGAAATTACCTGGATGTCTCTGGCAACCTCGTTGGCGCCCAGGCGCATGATCGAACCTTTGCCAAACTGCTTCTCGATCTGGGAGAGGGCCGCCGCCAGCGCCTTGCTTCTGTTTTCATCCATGAGGTTTTTCCTTTGTAGGGTAGGGTGAATTATCGCATAGGTGACCTCGGCCGGGAAGCGGGGGAGGGAATGACAACGTGTTTGGGCTGCCTGGTTTTAACCTTTATTCACGCGATCAAGCTGGAGTTATGCACCGATGGGTTGATTGGAAAAGGTTATTTCGCTTCGGCATTATTCAAGACAAGATTCAGGGCAGGATATAAGTGTTGAAATACCGCTCCGCTCTCGCCGGGTCCAGCTTGCGCAGGGTCTGATAAATCTCCCGCATCTTGTCTCGCTCATCCAGGCGCGCATAGGCTACGCCCAGGCTATACCAGGCCTCGGCGTTCTCCGGCTGAATGCGCACCGTTTCCCCATAGGCCTCGATCGCCTCGCCATAGAGTTTCATGGCGTCGTAGGTATTACCCAGACTGTACCAGGCTTCGGGATTCGCGGGTTGTATGCTTAGCGCATCCCGATAGGCATGTACCGCATATGCGTACTGTTTGATGTCGTAGTAGGTATTGCCCAGGTCATACCAGATCCCGGCATTGTCCGGCTGCATGCGTAGCGCATCCTCATAGGCCTGGATCGCGTTATCGTATTCTTTGAGATTGGCATAGGCAACACCCAGGCTATGCCAGGCGTCGCCATATTCGGTCTCGTTGTGTATGGCTTCTCGATAGGCTTGAATCGCCTGGTCATATTGCTTGAGGTTGGCAAAAGCAGTCCCTACGCTGAACCACGCCGCTGCATTTGCGGGATTGCGCTTGACCTCCTGCCGGGAGAGTTTCAGGAGCCCGTGCCAGTCAGCTTTCTTTTCCAGTGCCAAGGCATGGCTAAGCCAGTTTATTCCATTATTTTTTGCTGGTGCCGAGCTGGTCGGCTCCTCCTTTGCCAATTCACTTATCCAATCCACTGGTAGTGCGAAAGTGAGATGCTGACCTTCTATAAACTGGCGCGAGAGGATTCCGATCAATCGCCCCTGATCGTCGAACAGCCCGCCGCCACTGGACGCCGGGGAAACGAGGGCAGATATCTCGATGTATTGCGAGCCCTGATACGGCCGCAAGCTGGATATCACCCCTTCGCTCAGGATCGGTTCCCGTCCCTCCCGTGCTCCTTGCGTACCGATCGCATAGACGCGCTGGCCGGCTCTGAGCTTTTTAGCTGTACCCAGGACGATGGGCACAGCTTGCATCCGGGACACTCTCAACTGGCAAAGATCAAGGTCTGGCCGGGCGTATTGCAGCATGGCCTTGAAGGTGCTGCCGGGTTTTCGCACCTCTCCTTGCTTCCCTTCCTTGACTACCTGGCAAGTGGTTATCACCTCGTCCTCCCCGATCAACACGCCGCTGCCCGGGCCAATGCGATTACCGCCGGCGTCAACCATGTCCACGGCAACGACGGAGGGCCACACCCGCAAGAAGATCTGATCAGGGGTCTCGGAGGCATGGCGTGCTTTGGCGGGGGCATTAGCCACGGCAAGGGGCGAAATCATGCCAGACAGGAAGGCCCCAAGCACGACGGGGTGTATGAATATCATGATTCTTCTTTTTTAATTCAGATTCACGACGGCATCTCACAATGTACTGGCTGGGTGCATTATCGATGCGTGAATGTTGTGGAGCGATGCTAACAATGTGCACAGCAAAGCTCAGCAGTGTAAAATAATTAAATCACTTCTTCACCGCAAACCGCGGAAGCTTATGAATAACAACGGGGATTCCGACGGCTCTCGTTCGGGCGCACACTCGAGGAGAATTCAACCGCTGGCATATTTTATTTTTGCTACACGTTGGCTTCAGTTGCCGTTGTACCTTGGGCTGATTCTCGCGCAATGTGTGTACGTGTATCACTTCTGGGTCGAACTGGTTGATCTGATCGGCGCTGTGATGGGTAACCAGACAGCGTTACAGCACATTTTAGATGCAGTGGCTATCGAAGGCGCGGTCCGGCCTACCAAGACCAGTGAAACCACCATTATGCTGGTGGTGCTGGGTTTGATTGACGTGGTGATGATCTCCAATCTGCTGATCATGGTGATCATCGGAGGTTATGAAACTTTCGTTTCTCGCATGAATCTCGATGGTCATCCCGATCAACCGGAGTGGCTATCGCATGTCAATGCATCAGTGCTGAAAGTCAAACTTGCCACAGCCATTATCGGTATTTCGTCCATTCATTTGCTCAAGACTTTCATCAATGCCAAGGCGTACGATGAGAAAACCATTTTGGCCCAGACCGGGATTCATCTGGTTTTCCTGCTCTCTGCGATTGCGATCGCCTATAGTGATCGCCTCATGAGCGGCAACACCTCACATAAGGAAGCCAGGAATTCCCACTGAACAATAACCGGTTTACGCGACTTTGGGAGGGATGCTGTGTAATAGGTCTATTACGCCTTGCAGCGCCCCGCCCACCGATTGGCGTCTTATCTCCTCGCGGTTGCCGCTGAAATATCGCGTTTCGGTGAGTGCCATTCCTTCTTTCATTATCCAGGCAAAACATACTGTTCCTACCGGTTTTTCCGGTGTGCCACCCTCGGGACCGGCAATGCCGGTAATGGACACCGCGACCTGGGCGTGGCTTCGCGCAATGGCACCCGCCGCCATTTCGGATGCGGCCTGCTCCGATACCGCGCCATATTGCTCGAGAGTCGCATCGCTCACACCCAGCATTTCATGTTTTGAGCGGACAGCATAGGTGATAAAACCGCGTTCATACCAGGCTGAGCTTCCGGCTATCGATGTGATGACCTGGCCCAGCCATCCTCCGGTACACGATTCGGCTGTCGCCAGCAGCAACTCCTCCTGGGCTAGCGCTATCCCTGCTTGTCTGGCGAGATCCTGAAGTATCATGTCATCCATGTCATCAACCCCTTCCGAATTTACTCCTTACAATGATCCGTATCAGATGGCCTATATGACAAACGCCTTCCATGCAGCCAGGCAAAGCAGCGTCAGGAACGCAGCCAGCAAGTCATCGAACATCACGCCGAAGCCGCCACGCAATGTTCTATCGTAATATCGGATCGGCGGCGGCTTGATTATATCGAACAAACGAAAAAGCAGAAATGCGGATGCCTGCCATCGCAGGTCATGAGGCGTAAAAAGCAGTATCAGCAGAAAAGCGGTGATCTCGTCCCAGACCATGCCCCCATGATCGTGATTACCGAGTGCCTTTCCGGTAACGCTGCACGCCCAGATGCCAATGATAAATAAGGCAACAATCAGCAGGAGAAATTCAACCGGATCGAGAAAGAGAGCCAAAATCCAGAACAAAGGGAATGCAACCAGCGTTCCCACCGTACCGGGCGCAACCGGGCTCAAGCCGGCGCCGCCGCCAAATGCGATGAAATGCGCAGTATGGCGCCGCACAAAATCCTTATTGGGACGCGGCCGGGCGGGTTCGGATTGTGCTAAAAGCTCGGGCCCTTCAGATTTTGGGATTGGCTCGACCTCCGGCTCAGGCGCTGGCCGGCCATCGATTTGGCCACCTATCCGCTTATCATCGCCGTTGTCAGAGTGACTGCTCGACATGGAAGTGGTCATACCCTTTTACCTCGACCTTGACTGCCCCGCCTGCCGCATCCAGCACGACCAGACCCGCGCCTTCGCCGATTCTGCCGATGCGGGTGAGTTGAATCCCCTCTTCGCGGGAGAGCATTTCGATTTTTGCGCGCGCAGTCCGGGGGGCGGTAAAGCAGAGTTCGTAATCATCGCCGCCAGCCAGCAAACACTTCTTGACCAATGGATGAGGGAGGCGTTTTTTGATTGATGCCGAGCAATTTATCTCATCCATATGAATGATAGCCGCGACGTTTGAATTTTGCAGAATATGCCCCAGATCGGCCAACAACCCGTCAGAAATATCGATGGCGCTGTGGGCAAGACCAATCAGTCGCTGTCCCAGGGCGACCCGGGGCGTGGGGCTGTGCAGCGCGGAAAGACACTCGTCGACTTCGCCGGCTTCAAGCACGATGCGTTGCTGCTGATGAGCGAGCCCCAGCGCAGCATCGCCCAGATGGCCCGATACCCAGATATCGTCGTCCGGCCTGGCACCGCTGCGACGCAATGCTTTTCCTTTGGCCACTTCACCCATGATGGTAACGCAGATATTGAGCGGTCCCTTTGTGGTATCGCCACCGATAAGCTCTACCTGATGCGTGTGGGCAAGCCCGAAAAATCCACTGGAGAATGCTTGAAGCCATTCCTCATCCCCCGCCGTTTTTTCGGGAAGTGCCAGCGAAAGGGTGGCCCAGCGCGGCGTTGCCCCCATCGCTGCCATGTCTGAGAGATTCACCGCCAACGATTTGTGGCCCAGCTTGCATGGATCGGCATTCGCGAAAAAATGCTGGCCAGATACCAGCATATCGGTGGAAACCGCCAGCTCCATATCTGTCGCCGGCTTGATGAGTGCCGCATCGTCGCCTATCCCTAACACCGCGCTGGGCGCCGGCCGGGAAAAGTATTGCTGGATGATTTCGAATTCGGAATGCACTTTCAAGGAGATCAGGCCCTTGCATTGACCTCGACCACACGGAGCTTGGCTGCCAATTTATCCAATACACCGTTCACATATCGATGTCCATCGGTGCCGCCGTAGCTTTTGGCGAGCTCCACCGCTTCATTGATGACTGCTCGATAGGGTATTTCAGGATGACTTTCCAGCTCGTGGGTACCGAGGAGCAGTATGGCAATCTCCACTGGACTGAGTTCCTTGAAAGGCCGGTCGAGATAAGGCTGAATATGCTTCTCCAGTTCCGCAGCATTCGCCAGAACGCCTCGCAGCAAACCTGAAAAATATTTCTCGTCTGTCCTTGGAAATTCTTTGGTCTCGCGCAGTTGCGTTTCGATGGCCTCAAGGGTTCCACCCGCCACGCACCATTGATAAAGTCCTTGCAAAGCCAGTTCACGGGCTAGCCGGCGCCGGGTTTTCCGACCCGGCCTGATTGTGGCTGCTCCCGAATCTCCCACGTGTTCTGACGACGGGGTTGTCTGTTTGGCGACCGGTTTTGTCTGTGTCATTGGATAATGCTTATTGGGTCACTTCGTCGAGGTCTCGCATCAGATTAGCCATCTCTATCGCGACCAAGGCTGCCTCGGTTCCTTTATGGCTCATACGCGCCAATGCCTGGTCATCGGTATCGGTGGTGAGGATGCCGTTGGCGATAGGGATGCCGGTGTCCAATTGCACCGCGGCCACGCCGCTGGTGGATTGATTGGATACGACCTCGAAATGATAGGTGTCGCCGCGTATCACCGCGCCTAAGGCTATCAGCGCATCAAACTGGTCGGTCAAAGCCATCTTTTGCAGCGCCATGGGAATTTCCAGCGCGCCGGGAACCGTCACCAGCAGCATGCCCGATTCCTCCACGCCGCGCTTCACCAGCTCCGCAGTGCAAGCACTAAGCAATCCGTCGCTCACATCGATGTTAAAACGACTCATAACGATGCCGATACGTAACTCTCCGCCGTTAAGATCGGGCTCAAGTTCAAGAATGTTTTCGTAACGCGCCATGTTTTACTCCTTTAAACAAATCTGACAGCAACAGATAAACGTGCCAACCGGTCATTAAACAATCGGCCACCAGGCGCATTCACCCGAATTTTCCCAGCTGCTCCGGATATCCTTTGACAATATTTCCCGACCCGTGCCGATGCATTGCGCTAGTTCGACTTTAGCGGCTTGGTAACCGGCTTTTTTTCCTCCGGCTCCAGATATCCGGTTACTTCGAGTCCAAAACCCGCCATGCTCGGCATTTTTCGCGGGACGGCCAGCAACCGCATCTTGCCCACACCAAGATCCTTGAGTATCTGTGCGCCAATACCATAATCGCGCAGGTCTGTCCTGGCGGCAACGCGATGTGTGGATTTTGCCGGCATCACGCGTTCCATCAGCTCAGCCGCGCTTTCCCTGCAATGCAGCAGGACGATCACGCCGCTACTCGCGCCCGCGATTACCTGAAGCGTATCATTTACGTTCCAGGAATGCGTCTCGTCACTGATATCAAGCAGATCCATGACGGAAAGCGGCTCATGCACTCGCACCAGCGTTTCAGTAACGGGATTGATCGTGCCTTTCACTAACGCCAGATGGGTGGCGTTAACCGTTTTATCGAGATAGGCAACGAGGCGGAATTCACCATGAACTGTCTGGATGGGACGCTCGGCCACCCGCTTAACAAGACTTTCGGTACGACTGCGGTAATGAATGAGGTCTGCGATCGCGCCAATTTTGAGCTGATGCTTTGCGGCAAATTCGACCAGATCCGGCAGACGCGCCATACTGCCATCGTCCTTCAGGATTTCGCAGATGACGGAGGCGGAACTCAACCCCGCCAAATTTGCCAGGTCACAGCCGGCCTCGGTGTGGCCGGCACGCACGAGCACCCCCCCGGTTTGCGCCATCAACGGAAAAATGTGCCCTGGCTGGACAACATCATCGGGCTTCGCATCCGGATTTACCGCTGCCTGCACAGTGCGTGCGCGATCGCCCGCTGAAATGCCGGTGGTAACGCCGCTGGCCGCCTCGATGGAAACCGTGAAATTCGTACCCAGCGGCGAGCGATTGGCCACCACCATCAGCGGCAGATTCAGTTTGCGGCAGCGCTCCTCGGTCAGCGTCAGGCAGATCAGGCCCCGCCCATGCGTCGCCATGAAATTGATCGCTGCCGGGGTGACGAAATCGGCGGCCAGGATCAGGTCTCCTTCATTTTCACGGTTTTCCTCATCCACGAGGATTACCATCTTGCCGGCCTTGATGTCGGCAATTATTTCCTGAATCGAGCTGATTATCATGTCAAATTTCAGTCATTCTCATGCAATTCCCATCAATCGCTCTACATATCGCGCCAACATATCCACTTCCAGGTTTACTTTCGCGCCCATCTTCAGATTCTTCAATGTCGTAACGGCCAGGGTGTGAGGGATGAGATTGATCTCCAACTCGTTTCCCGCTACCCGGTTCACCGTCAGGCTGACGCCGTTCACACAGATTGAACCCTTTCTGGCAATATACTTTAATAATGCGTCCGGCGCGTTGATCACCAGGGTATAACTTTCGCCTGCGGGCTCCAGCTTGATGACTTCGCCGCTTGCGTCCACATGGCCGCTCACTAAATGACCGTCAAGCCTGTCGGACAACAGTAGTGCCCTTTCGAGGTTGACTTGCCCGCCAGGCTTATCCAGGCCTTCGGTACAATCCAATGTCTCGCGTGAGACATCTACAGAAAACATGTCGTTTGCTATACCGGTAACCGTAAGGCATACACCATTTACTGCAATGCTATCTCCCGTTTCCACATCTTCCAGGTTCAGCATACCTGGCGCAATACTCAAGTTTATGCCGCCCTCCATGGAACGGACTTGCTTTATCTCGCCGACAGCTTCGACAATTCCGGTGAACATCAAGCGCTCTCCGCTCTTGAATACAATAATCTCATTGCCTGCATCTGCTCATATGAGGTGTGCGGCAATTTGCCGCATGGTCGTGGGTGGCAATATACGCTAATGTTCGGGGTATCCAGAACAAATCATGCCTGAAGCGCCCGGTTGGCAACCCAGCTGATAAAATAAGCATGAACAGACACACGGCTATGCTCGTAGCCGTAGCCTGACCTACGGTGCAAACCGGGAGCTCCCCTGTTGTTCCAGAAACTACATCATACACAAAGACACCGCACACAGCCCAGCAACAGAAATGTTCAGTGATCTCAGCCAGTCGCCCTTAAGCAAGAATTTGCAGCGCTTGTTCCTGCTCAGGAATATCGTGATTGCCGCGCAGTGCATGACTTTTGCCCTGGCGCACTGGGTGCTCAACATGCAGTTGCCCTGGGCGGAAATGGTAGCGGTAACAGTGATGCTGGCCGTGTTGAATCTGGCGACATGGATACGCCTGCGCCGCAAATGGCCGGTCTCGAGCATCGAGTTTTTCGCTCAGCTGCTGGTTGACGTTTTTGCATTGAGCGCACTGCTGTATTTCAGCGGCGGGTCGACAAACCCGTTTATATCGCTGTATCTCCTGCCGCTGACGATAGCCGCCGCCGCGCTGCCCTGGGCCTACACGTGGGTGATGGCTGCCGTTACAATAAGCTGCTATACGCTGATGCTGTTTTATTACCTGCCGCTGCCGCATGATCATGAGGAACACAACAGCGAGTTTAACCTGCATGTGTCGGGCATGTGGTTGGCCTTCGTATTAAGCACCATGTTGATCGCCTGGTTTGTTGTCAAGATGGGCATATCCATTCGCGAGCGCGACAAGGATCTGGCACTGGCACGCGAACAGGCGCTGCGTAACGAACAGATCATTGCATTGGGCACGCTGGCGGCCGGCGCCGCACATGAGCTCGGTACGCCGCTGGCGACGATGGCGGTTGTCACCGGGGAACTGCAGGACGAATATAAAGAGAACCGTGAATTTCAAGACAATATCAGGATACTGCGCGATCAGATCACCCAGTGTAAACATACGCTGACACAATTATTGGCCGATGCCGGACAAGCACGGGCCGAGGAGGGCAGCGGCCAGGCTGTCGACTCCTTTTTGCGACAAGTGCTGGATAAATGGCAATTGATGCGACCTTCCGTCCAATTTACTTATCATGACAGCGGCGTACAACCTGCTCCACAGATACTCAATACGCAATTGCTGAGCCAGTCGATTTTAAATCTGTTGAACAACGCGGCGGATGCGTCCCTGAAGCATATCGAGATCGAAGTCAGCTGGAATTATCAGGAACTGCATCTTCAGATTCTCGATTATGGCGACGGATTAACCGGGGAAGCCGTGCAGCGCGCAGGCCAGCCATTCTTTACGAGCAAAGCCTCAGGGCAGGGTTTCGGGATAGGTTTATTTCTGGCAAATGCGAATATCGAGCGGTTTGGCGGCAGGGTACGCCTGACCAATCGGGTAGGCGGCGCCTGTACTCAAGTTACATTACCCCTGATACGGCAATCGATATGACAACATTATCGACAACGGAAGTGGATGATCGCCCCGCGTTACTCATTGTCGACGACGACTCGACTTTTTGTACGGTACTTGCGAACGCAATGACTAAACGCGGATTCAACGTTACCTGTGCACATACCGTCGAGCAGGCCCTGGAGTGCGCGGAGGCTTGTACGCCGGAGTATGCCGTTATCGACCTCAGACTGCCCGGCATTTCAGGATTGACCCTGGTTGAAAAATTGAATGCGCTTGACCCCGGTACCCGGATTGTCATGTTGACTGGTTATGCCAGCATTGCCACCGCGGTGGAAGCAATCAAACTCGGGGCAATGCATTATCTTGCCAAACCGGTCGACGTCAATGAAATCATGATGGCGTTCGAGCGCACCACAGGGGATGCGGATGTTCAGATCAGCGCGCATCCGTTATCCGTCGGCCGCCTTGAATGGGAGTATATCCAGCGTGTGTTGAATGAGAATAAGGGCAATGTTTCCGTAACGGCAAGAGCACTGAATATGCATCGGCGCACCTTGCAACGAAAGCTCACCAAGAACCCTGCCAAAACATAAAATATGGCCGAATGGTTCTCAAGCGACTTATGAAAAACTGCCGGTGAGCCGTATATCCGTTCCCACCATCCGCACATCGTTTATCTTGAGCGCGCGCTTATCCGCAAGATTCGCCAGTTCGGGCAATTTCATCATACCGCGCGCCGCATCACCTATCAGACACGGTGCGAGATAAATTACCAGCTCATCCACCAGCCCCGCATTGATGAGAGAACCATTCAGTTTGAAGCCTGCCTCGATCAGCACTTCATTTATTTCAAAGTCGGCAAGCTGTCGCATCATGCCGGCGAGATCAACACTGCCATCTTCTCCCGGCAATACGATGACACGAGCGCCCACCTCACGCAATGCCATGATTTTTCCCTCGCTGGCGGTCGCGGTAAAAATCAGTTCTCCGCCGCCACGCAGCAGCCCGGCATCCACCGGAATATCGAGCCGGCTGTCGACTACCACCCGCAATGGCTGCCTGGAGGTGTTTACGTGACGTACCGTGAGTTGCGGATCGTCCGCCAGGACCGTGCCGATACCGGTGAGAACAGCGCAAGAGAGGGCGCGAAGACGATGACCGTCGCGTCGCGCCGCTTCACCGGTTATCCATTGGCTAGCGCCATTGTTGAGCGCGGTTTTTCCGTCGAGGCTCGCGGCAATTTTCATCCTGATCCACGGACGATTGCGTGCCATGCGCGAGATAAAACCGATATTGAGCGCCCTTGCTTCCGTTTCCATCAGCCCGGCTTGCACCTCTATCCCTGCCGCTTTCAGGGATGCGCACCCTCTGCCTGATACCAGGGGGTTCGGATCTTCCATGGCTATTATCAGTTTCGCAATGCCCGCCTTGATCAATGCTTCGGTGCAAGGGGGAGTTCGTCCGTGATGACTGCAGGGCTCCAGCGTGAGATAAGCGGTCGCGCCTTGTGCTGCACCGGTAGCGGCAGCAGCGAGCGCATTTATCTCAGCGTGATGCCCGCCTGCACGTTCATGCCAGCCGCTGCCAATGACCTGGCCGTCGCGCACCAGCACACAACCCACGCGGGGATTAGGGCTTGTGCTATAGAGTCCTTTTTCCGCAAGCCGCAAAGCTTGGGCCATAAATCTGTAATCGGTTGACGAGAACATAGGCGGTCCATAATTTCAATTGATCGAAATTGCGGAAAGATTTACGGCTCCGTCCGATTATTTTTTTATCCCAGCGAAGATCAAAAAAATAACGGATGTGCTGGCGTTACCCTCAGGATTTTTTTTCTTCTCTTTTTTTCTGTGGTTTTTGCAGTTCTTTGATCGCATTGTGAAAATCATCTGCGTCCTGAAAACTTCTGTAAACCGATGCAAAGCGGATATAAGCGACTTTGTCCAGCTTGAAGAGTTCCTCCATCACCATCTCGCCAATCCTGCGCGTGGGGATCTCGCGTTCGCCCAGGTTTAAAAGTTTTTGCACAATGCGATCCATCGCTCCGTCCACATCCGCGGTCGGGACCGGGCGCTTGTGTAAAGCTCGCACGAAGCTCGTCAGCAATTTTTTGCGATCGAACTCAGCGCGATTACCGTCCTGTTTTACCACTTGAGGTAAACGCAATTCCACCGTCTCGTAAGTGGTAAACCGTTTGTCGCAGGTGAGACAACGGCGACGACGACGTATCTTGTCGCCTTCCTCGCTGACGCGGGAATCTATCACGCTTGTGTCATCTGCGTTGCAAAACGGGCATTTCATGACACAAATTCAGAGAGTGAATAGATGCGACCCGCCGATCGAAGGTGCTCAGCGGACATGGGTCGATATAATGCGTGCATGTAACGCAATCAGCAGTTTGTTCCGTATACCGGGAATTTTGCACAGAGTGCTTTTGCCTTTTCCGCCACTTGCGAAATCACCGCGACATCCGTAGGCGCGTCCAGCACATCGGCGATCAGATTTGCCAATTGTTCCGCTTCTATTTCCGTAAAACCGCGCGTGGTGATCGCAGGCGAACCAATACGGATTCCGCTGGTGACAAAAGGTTTCTGCGGATCGTTGGGGATGGCATTCTTGTTGACGGTAATGTGCGCCCGCTCCAAAGATTCCGCCGCCAGCTTGCCTGTAATATACTTGGCACGAAGGTCCACCAGAAACATGTGGCAGTCGGTGCGTCCCGATACGATGCGCAGTCCGCGCTCCTGCAACACCTTGGCCATTACGCGCGCGTTGTCGATCACCTGTTCCTGGTAATCCTTGAACTCTTTACTCGCGGCTTCTTTAAACGCTACCGCCTTGGCCGCAATCACGTGCATTAACGGCCCCCCTTGAGTCTGGGGAAAAATTGCGGAATTCAGCGCTTTCTCGTGCTCCGGCCTGGCCAGGATCACACCGCCGCGCGGCCCGCGTAACGTCTTGTGCGTAGTGCTGGTGACAAAATCGGCAATACCGACGGGATTAGGATAAAACCCTGCCGCCACCAACCCGGCGTAGTGAGCCATGTCTACGAACAGGTAAGCGCCTACTTCATCGGCAATTTTACGAAAGCGTTTCCAATCTATAACCAGCGCATAGGCGGAAGCCCCCGCTACAATCATTTTGGGCTTGTGTTCGTGCGCCAGGCGGGCCACCTCGTCGTAATCGAGCTCTTCGGTTTTAGGATCGAGTCCGTATGAAACAGCGTTGAAAATTTTTCCGCTGAGGTTGACTGAGGCGCCATGCGTCAAATGACCGCCATGGGCGAGCGACATGCCGAGCAGCGTATCCCCGGGCTTCAATGCCGTTAAATATACTGCGGCATTGGCCTGTGAACCGGAATGCGGCTGAACGTTGACGTACTCCGCACCAAACAATTCTTTCAGTCGGTCTATCGCAAGCTGCTCCACAACGTCTACATATTCACAGCCGCCGTAGTACCGCTTGCCGGGATAACCCTCAGCATATTTATTCGTCAGCACCGATCCCTGCGCTTGCATCACTGCGGGGCTGGCATAATTTTCCGAGGCGATCAACTCGATATATTCTTCCTGGCGTTGTACTTCACCTTTTATTGCTTGCCAGAGATCGGGGTCGACCTTTTCCAGGGTCAGTTTCGGGGACAGCATGTCGATTAAGTCCTTGATATTATTTTAATAAAATATGTATAGATAATTATCTTGCCGAATTTTCCATCGTTATTACGACTATACGTCGAGATTTCTTACGCCCAATGCATTGTTTTCGATGAATGCACGCCGCGGCTCGACCACGTCACCCATCAGGGTGGTGAAAATTTCGTCGGCAGCGATGCTATCCTCGATCTGGGCACGCAACAACCGGCGACTTGCGGGATCCATGGTGGTTTCCCATAACTGTGCCGGGTTCATTTCACCCAAGCCCTTGTAGCGCTGGGTGCCAATGCCTTTTTTTACCTCCTGCAGCAGCCAGTCAAGCGCTTGTTTGAAATTACTTACCGCTCGTTTTTGTTCACCGCGTCTGACGTAGGCTGTTGGCCCCATCAATCCATCGAGCGCTTCAGCGGTTTGCTTGATTTGAGCATAGTCACCGCTCTGCAGAAATTCCTGATCGAGGTAGGTGGTGCGAACATTGCCGTGATGCATGCGGGAAATTTCCAACCGAAACTCTTCGGTGGCTGCATCGTATTCCGGTGTAATTTTTACCCTGGAAACATGTGCTGCGAGCCTGGCCGCGCTTTCAGCGGCGAGGCGCTCGCTGCTTAGGTCGATATCAGGATGCAGGAACAACGTATGCATTACTTCGCTGTCGATAAGGCGGCTCATGCGCTCGATCACGGCTTCGGCCAGCAGGTACTCGTTGGCGATCTTTTCCAGCGTCTCTCCAGTGAGAGGCCGCTGATCTTCCTGGTTATGCAATTCGGCTCCGTCTAGCGCCAGACCCAGCAGGTATTGCTTGAGTTCATGGTCATCCTTGACGTAGCGTTCCTGCTTGCCGTGCTTGATCTTGTACAACGGCGGCTGGGCAATGAATATATGGCCACGCTCGATCAATTCCGGCATTTGCCGGTAAAAGAAAGTAAGCAGCAGGGTGCGAATGTGCGACCCATCCACGTCCGCATCGGTCATGATGATTATGCGGTGGTAACGCAATTTGTCGGGATTGTATTCGTCCTTGCCGATTCCGGTGCCAAGCGCGGTAATGAGAGATGCGATTTCCTGCGACGAAATCAACTTGTCGAAACGGGCTCTTTCGACATTCAGGATTTTCCCCTTCAACGGCAGGATCGCCTGAAATTTTCGGTCGCGCCCCTGCTTCGCCGAGCCGCCTGCGGAATCCCCTTCGACCAGATACAGCTCAGAGAGCGCGGGATTTTTTTCCTGGCAGTCGGCAAGCTTCCCGGGCAACCCCATGCCGTCCAGTACGCCTTTACGCCGAGTCAATTCACGCGCCTTTCGCGCGGCTTCGCGTGCTCGTGCCGCATCGATGATTTTACCGCAGATCGTCTTGGCATCCAGCGGTTGCTCCAAAAGGAACTCCGCCAATTTTTGCGATACGATTTCCTCCACCGCAGGTCGCACTTCCGAGGAGACGAGTTTTTCCTTGGTTTGCGAGGAAAATTTGGGCTCGAATAATTTCACGGACAAAACACAGGATAGACCCTCGCGCATATCGTCGCCGGAAGTTTCAATTTTGGCTTTTTTTGCCACCTCGTTTTTTTCGATATAGTTGTTGAGCGTGCGCGTCATGGCAGCGCGCAACCCGGTGAGGTGGGTGCCCCCATCCTTTTGGGGAATATTATTGGTAAAGCATAACACCTGTTCGGAATAGCTATCGTTCCACTGCATCGAGACTTCAACCATGATGTTGTCTTTTTCACCTGAAGCATAGAAAATATTCGGATGAAGAACCGACTTGGTGCGGTTGACATACTCGACGAAGCTTCTTACGCCTCCAACGAAAGCGAAAATTTCTTCCTTGGCGTTGCGCTGATCAACCAGATGAATTTTAACGCCGTTGTTGAGGAAGGAAAGTTCGCGCAGACGCTTTGCAAATATATCATAGTGATATTCAATATCACCGAAGATTTCCTTGCTTGCCAGGAAGTGTACTTCCGTACCGCGGCGTTCGGTCTTGCCGGTGACAACCAGCGGCCCCACGGGAACGCCCATGCGAAACTCGATCTGATGAACCTGCCCGTTTCGGCGGATAGTGAGGCGCAACCATTCCGATAAGGCATTGACCACGGAAACGCCAACGCCATGCAGTCCTCCTGATACTTTATACGAATTGTCGTCGAACTTGCCGCCGGCATGCAGTTCAGTCATGACGATTTCAGCGGCTGAGCGTTTCAATTCATCATCGTGCTTGATACCGGTAGGAATACCCCGGCCATTGTCCTGTACGGTCAGCGAATTATCGGGATGAATGATCACGGAGATTTCGTCACAATGACCCGCTAGCGCTTCGTCAATGGCGTTATCCAGCACTTCGAAGACCATATGATGCAAGCCGGTGCCGTCACTCGTATCGCCTATGTACATGCCTGGCCGCTTGCGCACGGCATCAAGCCCTTTCAGGATTTTGATGCTGTCCGAACCATAAGCGGTCGAACTTTCATTTTTTTGCTGTCGAGTGCGGTTTTTGTCGTTCATTATCCTGTTCCTTCAGTTGTCTTCAGTTTCACGTGAAACGTGGACCGGCTTCCATTCCACCTGTCCGGCAAGAATACCTCCGCAAAACTGGTTTTAAATAGCCGGTCGGCGCAGTTGACGGGGTTGCTCTGCCGTTCATATCCGCATCGGCATCACGACATACTTGAAATCATTGTTGCCGGGGATGGAAATAAGCGCACTGCTGTTGGCGTCGCCGAATGCGCATCGTACCGTCTCGCAATTCAGATGGTTCAATACATCGAGAAGGTAGGTGATATTGAAGCCTATATCCAGCGCTTCGCCTTCATACTGAAGCTCCAGCTCTTCCTGTGCTTCTTCCTGCTCACTGTTATTACACACAATACGAAGATTACCTGACGTCAATATCAGACGGACGCCGCGAAATTTTTCATTGGATAAAATCGATGCACGCTGCAGCGTCTGCAGGAGCAGCAGCCGATTTATATCAAACTGTTTCTCGTAGCCTTCCGGGATAACACGGTTGTAGTCGGGAAATTTGCCATCCACAACTTTGGATACCAGTATCACATTTGAAAAGGTGAAGCGGACCTGATTTTGCAGGAATTCCACTGTGACAGGCTCATCAACGTCATTCAACAGCCTGGAAAGCTCCAGCACCACCTTGCGCGGCAGGATGACTTCTTTTTTTTCCTGAGGTGCTGCCAGCAACATCAAGGCAAATGCCAGGCGGTGTCCATCGGTAGCGACAACTTTCAGGTAATTGTCCTCCATCAGTAAAAGGAGGCCGTTCAAATAGTAACGGATGTCCTGCTGCGCCATCGCATATTGAACCATGGACAGGATATGTTTCAGCTCTTTCTGCTGTACTGTTATTTTTGCCTGGGGTTCCGTACTTTCGGGAAATTTAGGGAAATCCTCGACAGGCAGGGTTTGTAAATTAAAACGGCTTTTTCCCGCTTTGGCATGAAGCCTGTTCTCACCGGTTTCCAGCGTTACTTGAACCTTATCTGGAAGGGCACGCAATATGTCCTGGAGTTTTTTCGCCGGTACTGTAACCGAGCGTTCTTCACCTGCCGGATTAGCGTCTTCTACGGAGGTGGTTATCTGAATTTCCAGATCAGTTGCAATAAACGAAATTTTCTCCTGCTTTCGCTCTATCAGCACGTTGGAAAGTATCGGTAACGTATGGCGACGCTCGACAATACCAGTAACCGTTTGCAACGGTTTAAGCAAAGTATCCCGATCTGTTTCTATTAGTTTCATTGTATTAAAAACCTAAATAATAGTTAATAAAAGCGGGGTAAGTCCGGTATTAATAAAAAAAATTGAATTGCATCAGCCGGTTACCCTTTATTTTTTTCCGGTATCAAGCCGGTATGGTCTGTGGGTGGTTTGTGGATAGAATTGCCGCCTCGAAAAAAAAACGAGTTATCCCCAAATCATCCTCTTGCTGTCCTCGCTGTTATTAACCGCGCAGAATGTGCAGCAACGCATTAAAGTCTCGATTGATCGCTGGGTCCGATGCGCGTAATTCGGCAATTTTCCGATATCCGTGCAGTACGGTAGTGTGATCCCTGCCACCAAAGGCTTCACCTATATCAGGCAGGCTCAGCGGGGTCAGTTCCTTGGCCATGGCCATGGCCATTTGTCGTGGTCTCGCAACGATGCGTGAACGTTTTTTTGAATACATTTCAGCCACTTTGATTTTATAGTAGTCCGCAACCGTCTTCTGTATATTTTCAATGGAAATTTGACGATTCTGTACCGCTAGCAGATCTTTCAATGCTTCTCTCGCCAAGTCCAGCGATAACGAATGGCCGGTAAAACGGGAGTAGGCCAGTACTCGTTTCAGTGCGCCTTCGAGTTCACGCACATTGGAACGGATATGCTTGGCTATGAAAAAAGCGACGTTTTCATCCAGAACGATGTTTTCCATCAACGCTTTTTTTAGCAGGATGGCGACACGCATCTCCAGCTCCGGCGGCTCGACCGCCACTGTCAAGCCCCACCCAAAACGGGAAATCAATCGTTCCTCCATACCCGAAATTTCTTTTGGGTAAGAGTCGCAGGTGATGATTACCTGTCTATGTGCTTCGATCAGCGCATTGAACGCATAGAAAAATTCTTCTTGCGTACGGTTCTTGCCACCGAAAAACTGAATGTCGTCTATTAGCAGTACATCAAGGGAATGGTAGTATCGTTTGAAATCATCAAAGGCTTTATGTTGGTAAGCCCTTACTACATCGGAAACATACTGTTCTGAATGAATGTACCTGACCTTGGCCGTGCTGTTGTGTTCCAGTACAAAATTACCGATAGCCTGGATCAGGTGCGTTTTTCCCAGCCCGACGCCACCGTAGATAAAAAATGGGTTGTAAGCGGTGCCTGGACGTTCAGCAACCTGAATGGCACCTGCGCGCGCCAGTTGATTTGCTTTTCCGGTAACGAAATTATTGAAAGTGAAAGATGGATTCAGACGGCTCGGATTTTTTTCACGTTTTTCTCTTGCATCCATGGCAAATTTTTGCACCGATACCACAGGTACGCCAAACGCGGCAGAATTTGAAGATGGCGTTGCAGACGGCAATGCCGCATCAGCATTTTCAACAGCCCGAACAGTTGTTTTTACCGAAATCGGGTCAGCAAGCTTCAATTGAAAACGAATAGCTTGAGGAAAATGCAGTCCCGCCATTTGTTCGATGCGGGACAAGAAATTGTCCTTGACCCATTGCATGACGAAGCGGTTGGGAGCGATGACGACGGCGGTTGACTCGTGAGTATTATGCGATACCTCCAGGCGCAACGGCTTGATCCAGGTATTGAATTGCTGGGCACTCAGCTCTTTCTCAAAATGTTCAAGACAGGAAAGCCAAAAGGTATCCATTGCAGGCATGATTGTCATTGCTGATTGGGGAAGAAGCGGAAATCGGGAGTCTAAAGCGAAAGCGCAGGTGAGGAGTCCATTTTAGACCGTTCCTCCCGACTTATCCACAGGGTAAGGAAAAAATATTGGTTGACACCAATGTACGTAAAGAGTTGTAATGCCGAGTTTTATTGATTATCAGGCTCAGGGGACATCATGAAACGCACTTATCAACCGTCCGTGACACGGAGGAAACGAACCCATGGTTTTCGAGTTCGCATGAAAACCACGGGGGGTGCGGCTGTTATCAGAGCTCGCCGCGCCAAGGGACGAGCCCGTTTGGCAGTATAGCTGCTGGCGCCAGATTCAAAATTGAGGGATTGTATTATTCGCTTTCAAAAAAATAAGCGGTTGCATAAAGCAGAAGAATTTTCCTCAGTTATCCGGTGCAAGTGTTCTGCACGCAGCGAATTTCTTCAAGTTTTCGCTAAGCCCAATGGCTTATTGCACCCAAGACTGGGGTTGATCATCGCTGGTAAAATCGAGCGGTTGGCCGTAAATCGAAACAGGGTCAAACGCGTGCTGCGCGAGGCGTTTCGAGCGCGGCAGCAAGATCTGGCCGGCCTTGATCTCGTGGTGCGTTTACGATGTAGAGTTAGCCACGACAATTCATCACGGATAGCGGGGGAAGCGGAAAAGCTCATGATTCAACTGCAGCGATGTCGCGGATAATCATCGGTTTTATCAAGATCTACCAATATTGCCTGAGCCCCTTTTTTGGACCCTCGTGCCGGTTCAGTCCATCCTGCTCAAACTATGCATGCGAGGCGCTCACCAAGCATGGGGTGCTTCGGGGAATATTTCTGAGTGTCTGGCGAATAATGCGCTGCAATCCTTGGGCCCGTGGCGGACATGACCCCGTTCCGTAGGACTTATCACATAGGGCTTATCAAGGTTTGAATAATTCATGCCTCGATTATCCATATCGTAAAATATAAAATCGCGAAGCAAGATGGATACACAAAAACTAGTACTCTTCCTGATTTTTGCCACGTCAATGCTGTTTCTGTGGGAGGCGTGGCAGAAGGAACAACTTCCGCCACCCTCAGCCGCATCTGTGTCTGCAACCCAAGGTGGGGCAAATCAGACTGAAAAAAACAGCCAGAACGAGACTCCCATACCCGGAGATAAACTTGTCTCGGCACAACCGGGCAAGGACGGGGCCGCCGTTGAAAACTCTGTCCCGGTCAAGGTCACTGGCAAACTGGGAACAGGCGAAAAAATTGTCGTCAAGACCGATATGGTCGTTGCGGAAATCGATACTGCGGGAGGCGATTTACGACGCCTCGAGTTACTCCAATACCCTGATACCGCAGATAAACACAAATCCTTCGCACTGTTGCAAAGCCAAGACGAGCACGTTTATGTGGCCCAGTCGGGGCTGATTGGAGAAGGCCTGCCCAGCCACAAGACAACTTATACGGCGGACCAGAGTATGTATGAGCTGGTAGCCGGGGCGGATAAAATCGAGGTACGTCTCCTGGCACCCGAAGCCGATGGTGTGCGCGTAGTCAAGATATACACATTCCATCGTGGAACTTATCTCATCGATGTCAGTTTCGAGGTTACCAATCAGGGAACTGCCGCGATCCAGCCATTCTCTTATTTCCAGATGTTGCGCGACAGCCAGCCTCCAGTGGGTTCGGTATTCATGATTCCCACTTATACGGGCGCCGCGCTTTACACGGAGCAGGATAAGTTCAAGAAAATCGAGTTTTCGGCTCTGGATAAAGGCAAGGCAACCTATCCTAAAACGGCTGACAATGGCTGGATTGCCATGCTGGAGCATTATTTTCTCACCGCCTGGCTTCCTAAGGACAAAACCCCCCGCGAGTATTACGCGAAGCCTTTGGGCGACAATGAGTATACGGCCGGTGTCATTGTGCCGGTGGGCATGATCGAGCCTGGCGCTACGGCTACCGTTACGGTGCCGCTCTACGCGGGTCCAGAGGAACAAAGCAAGCTCGCAGCGGTTGCGCCCGGGCTTGACCTTACGGTGGACTATGGCTGGCTGACAGTGATCGGAGCACCGCTGTTCTGGTTGTTGTCGTTCTATCATTCATGGACGGGAAATTGGGGGGTCGCCATTATCCTTCTGACCATGTCGGTCAAGCTGGTGTTTTTCCCGTTATCCGCGGCGGGCTATCGGTCGATGGCGAAGATGCGGCTGGTTACGCCCAAGCTGCAGCGTTTGCGTGAACAGCACGGGAACGATCGTCAGCGCATGCATCAGGCGATGATGGATTTTTACAAGTCCGAAAAAATCAACCCAATGGGAGGCTGTTTTCCCATCCTGGTTCAGATCCCGGTGTTTATCTCGTTGTACTGGGTATTGCTCGCGAGCGTGGAGTTGCGTTACGCGCCCTTTGCATTGTGGATAGAGGATATGTCCTCTCCCGACCCTTATTATGTACTGCCCATACTCATGGGTATTTCGATGTTCGTACAATCAAAGCTAAGCCCGCCGTCCGCAGATCCGATCCAGGCGAAAGTGATGCAGATCATGCCTTTCGCTTTCAGTATCTTCTTCTTCTTCTTTCCTGCTGGACTGGTGCTATATTCGTTGGTCAATAACGTGCTTTCTATCCTCCAGCAATGGCAAATCACGCGCATGATCGAGGGTTCCGCCGCCGCTACTGCTGCGGGAAAACAGAAAAAGCAGAACGGCTGATATCGCCGAGCGCTTTCTATTCGAAATCGAGCGGGCTCTGCTGGAAATATTCGGGTGAGGTGAGGGGCCACTGGTTGGCTGACTCACTTCGGCCCATTACCTGATGGAAAATGCTGACACTATTGCCGCGGTTGCTACGCCGCCCGGACGAGGCGGCATCGGTGTAGTGCGTGTTTCCGGCAAAGGCATAAAATCCTTGGCGCTGAAGGTTATCGGCTATGTGCCTGAACCGCGCTATGCCAGCCTGAGCAAATTTTTCGATGAAGATGGACAGGTCATCGATCAAGGAATCGTTCTTTTTTTCCCCGCTCCTCATTCCTATACCGGCGAAGACGTTCTCGAACTGCAGGGTCACGGCGGCCCGGCGGTGATGAATCTACTATTATCCAGTTGTCTCTCGGCGGGTGCCCGAATGGCGCAGCCCGGAGAATTCACCCTTCGCGCCTATCTTAACAACAAGCTGGATCTCGCTCAGGCTGAAAGCGTAGCGGACATCATAGACGCCAGTACGAGCGAAGCCGCACGTTGTGCCGTGCGCTCTCTGCAAGGGGAATTTTCCGATGCCGTACATATCGCTGTGCAAGCGCTCACTGATCTCCGCATATCGGTTGAAGCATCGCTGGATTTTTCCGAGGAAGAAATAGACCATGCCCATCATGCTGATGTCAGCCACAGGCTGAAGGGCATTCAGGCGCACCTGGAGCATGTGCTTGCATCAGCGCGGCAGGGCAGCATACTACGGGAAGGGATATGGATCGTTCTGATTGGACAGCCTAACGTCGGAAAATCAAGCCTGCTGAACCTGCTGGCGGGGGAAGAGGCGGCCATTGTCACGGAGATACCGGGCACTACGCGTGATACGATTCGCCGGACCATTGAAATTGAAGGTGTTCCGCTACATTTACTGGATACCGCCGGGCTGCGGGAAACGGACGACGCTGTCGAAAAAATGGGTATCGCCCGCACGCGCTCTACCCTCGAAAAAGCGAATTTCGTGCTGCTCGTAATGGACAGCCGATGGGGTGTCACCCCGGCGGATCAGGTGATACTCGACAGCCTTCCTGCGGGATTGCCGGTAATATACGTGTATAACAAGATCGATCTGCTGGACGAGCGCTCCCTTGCGAGAGTGGGAAAAGGCGGATCGGAGATTTACGTTTCCGCGATAACAGGCGCCGGGATCGAAACACTTCGGCAGAGGCTGCTGAAAATGGCCGGCTGGCAGCCACGCTCGATGGGTGAGGGTGTATTCATGGCGCGTCAGCGCCATCTACAGGCGCTGACGGCTGCTCGCGAATACCTGGAAAACGCGGCCGAACTGGACAGGGGAGCGTTTCAGCCCGAGTTGCTCGCCGAAGAGTTACGGCTTGCTCAGCAAGCGTTATCGGCCATCACCGGCGAGTTCGGAGCCGACGATTTGCTGGGGGAGATATTTTCGCGATTCTGTATTGGCAAGTAAGCGCCTCCCGGCCAATCCGGCTTCAAGCCACTTATCGGCTCCCAGGAATTTCAGGAAAAATGTTTCACGTGAAACATGCGCGTGGATAATCGTGTTTTGCCCCTCCGAAGGACCCCGCCTTACATAGCCCCCCGTTTTACCGTAGA
Organism: Nitrosospira briensis C-128; assembly: GCF_000619905.2. Classification (NCBI taxonomy): domain Bacteria; kingdom Pseudomonadati; phylum Pseudomonadota; class Betaproteobacteria; order Nitrosomonadales; family Nitrosomonadaceae; genus Nitrosospira; species Nitrosospira briensis. The sequence continues at coordinate 1,757,675 of NZ_CP012371.1, forward strand.
ATGCCACCTCTTTAGCGAATGCGACGGTAGCGTAGTGAACTGCTCTGAAAATTTCGATGTAATAGTCATTGGCGGTGGACATGCCGGTACCGAGGCAGCCCTCGCGGCTGCACGCATGGGGAAAAAAACACTCCTGTTATCGCACAATATCGAAACCCTGGGGCAGATGTCCTGTAATCCCTCCATTGGAGGTATCGGCAAGGGGCACCTGGTAAAAGAGGTTGATGCGCTTGGCGGGGCAATGGCTGCCGCCGCTGATGAAGCCGGCATCCAGTTTCGCATACTCAATTCGAGCAAGGGACCGGCGGTACGGGCAACGCGTGCCCAGGCGGACAGGATGCTCTATCGCCAGGCAATCCGGCGTCGTCTCGAGAATCAGCCCAACCTGTGGCTGTTCCAGCAGGGAGTGGACGATCTCACGCTCGAGGGGGAGTGCGTCACAGGCGTCGTAACCCAATTGGGAATCAGGTTTGCTGCTCGAGCGGTGGTCCTGACGGCAGGAACGTTTCTTGGGGGGCTTGCACATGTCGGTTCAGCCAATTTCCAGGCCGGCCGGGCTGGCGACCCACCCTCCATCAGCCTGGCTGCCCGCCTGCGGGAGATGGAGCTGCCCGTGGGTCGATTGAAAACCGGTACCCCGCCGCGCATAGACGGCCGTAGCATCGATTACTCGGCGGTTATCGAGCAGCCGGGCGACAGCCCTGTGCCGGTCTTCTCCTTTATGGGTGACGCCGCCCGGCACCCACGGCAGTTGCCCTGCTGGATGACACATACCAATAGGCGGACTCATGACATCATTCGCGGCGGTCTGGATCGATCTCCACTGTTTACCGGCGTAATCGAGGGAACAGGGCCACGATATTGTCCTTCCATCGAGGACAAGGTCGTGCGATTTTCAGCGAAGGAATCGCACCAGATCTTTCTGGAACCGGAAGGTCTCGGCACTCATGAGGTATACCCCAACGGAATCTCGACCAGCCTGCCATTCGACATGCAGGTCAAGTTGGTGCAGTCCATCAAGGGGCTTGAAAACGCACATATTACCCGTCCCGGCTACGCTATCGAATACGACTTTTTCGACCCGCGGGCATTAAAAAGTTCGCTTGAAACAAAAGCAATCGAAGGTCTGTTTTTTGCCGGGCAGATCAATGGGACGACGGGTTATGAAGAGGCTGCGGCCCAGGGATTGCTGGCGGGGATTAACGCGGCGCGCAAGATACAAGACCGGGAAGCATGGTGCCCGCGCCGCGACGAAGCTTACCTGGGCGTTTTGGTAGACGATCTTGTCACCCGAGGCGTTACCGAACCCTACCGCATGTTTACCAGCCGTGCCGAATATCGCCTGCAACTTCGGGAAGACAACGCTGATTTGCGTCTGACCGCGATAGGCCGGGAGCTCGGGGTGGTCGATGATGTACGCTGGGCTTCATTCGAAGCCAAGCGCGAAGCGATTGTTCGAGAGCAAGGCAGATTAAAAGCGACATGGCTCAGTCCAAATACCAGTTTGAATGCGTTACCCGAAGCGGACGTGTTGCGAGTGCTGGGTAAGACCATTGGGCATGATTATTCGCTATACGAATTGTTGCGGCGCCCGGACGTATCCTATGCTGCTCTGATGACGCTGCCCGGTGCAGGGGAGTGTGTCACTGATCCCGTGGTTGCGGAACAAGTTGAAATCCAGGCGAAATATCACGGTTACATTGAACGTCAGAAGGATGAAGTGGCGCGTAATGCCGGCTATGAGGACATTCGCCTGCCGCTCGATCTTGATTACACCACCGTGCGTGGCCTCTCCGCCGAGGCGCAGCAAAAACTGAATCAATTCAAGCCGGAAACAGCAGGACAGGCGGCCAGGATTTCCGGCATAACGCCGGCGGCAATTTCATTATTGCTGGTACACGTGAAACGTGGATTTTCCGGCCAGAAAAAAAAGAAGAGCGCATGAGTCTCACGGCGCAACTTACTGGCGGAATCGAAGCCCTGGGATTGACGCTCCCGCACGAAACCCAAGTGCGCTTGCTGCAATACCTTGCGCTGATCCGGAAGTGGAACCAGGTGCATAACCTGACCGCGGTGCGTGAGCCGGAAGCAATGCTGGTTCGTCATTTGCTCGATAGCCTGGCGGTTTTACCGCACGTCACCGGATCGCGTATTGCCGACATCGGCAGTGGCGCTGGCTTGCCGGGGATTCCCCTGGCTTTGGCGCGGCCCGAGTGGCATGTGACCCTGGTCGAAATCAATCACAAAAAAGCCGCATTTCTGCAACAGGCGCAAATCGAGCTGAATTTAAAAAATATCGAGGTGATGGTAGAGCGCGTCGAAAATTTTCGACCGGCAGATGGGTTTGATATCGTCATTTCACGTGCTTTTTCCGATCTGACTGATTTTGCCAGCCTGGCGGGGCATTTGTGTGCGCCAGGAAACGTTGGCGGCAGACTTGTGGCGATGAAAGGAGTGTATCCTCACGAAGAACTGGCACAGCTCCCAGCACAGTTCATGGTCGAAAAAATATTACCGGTTACAGTCCCCGGCCTTGAGGCGGAGCGACATCTTGTCTGGATCAAGCAGGCATAGCGGGTGACGGTTTGGCGACCACGGTGGTTTTAGCGGATGGCCCGCGATTTGACAGCCGGGTTAGCCGGAGATGCCCGGTTCGGAGAGGACAAGATGGCGAAAATTCTGGCAATAACCAATCAGAAAGGCGGGGTAGGAAAAACCACCACGAGTGTTAATCTGGCGGCGAGTCTCGAAGCCGCCGGACGTCGTGTCTTATTGATCGATCTCGATCCCCAGGGTAATGCCACGATGGGAAGTGGTGTGGACAAACGTGTCTTGCGGCATACGGTATATCAGGTATTGTTGGGTAGCCGAAGTATTGCGGATGTACGTGTAACCTCTACCAGTGGCAAGTATGACCTCGTCCCCGCCAACCGTGACTTGGCCGGTGCTGAAATAGAAATGGTGGATCTGCCCCAGCGGGAAACACGATTGAAGGCGGCGCTGCAAGAGGTGGAAAAGGAATACGATTTCATTCTCATCGATTGCCCGCCCGCACTTAACCTGCTGACACTCAACGGCTTATGCGCAGCGCATGCGGTGATGATTCCGATGCAATGCGAGTATTACGCCCTGGAGGGGTTGAGCGATCTTGTCAATACTGTAAAAAAGGTACGGGCAAATCTCAACCCGGTGCTCGAGATCGAAGGATTGCTGCGTACCATGTTCGATCCCCGCAATATACTGGCGCAACAGGTATCCGAACAACTGCAGCAGCACTTCGGGGACAAGGTTTACCGCACTGTAATCCCACGTAACGTACGGCTGGCCGAAGCGCCGAGCTTCGGCATACCGGCGTTATATCACGACAAATTATCCAAAGGCACCCAGGCCTATCTGGCGCTGGCGGGGGAAATGCTGAACAGATACTCATCCGTCGCGCCGGTCCAACAGGATCACGAACAGAAGCTTGAAGCGTAACGGGATAAAGACCAGGAAGGGAAAAAGCAGATGAAATTGAAGGGGTTGGGGAGGGGATTGGATGCGTTGTTGGCAGGTGACAGCGATGGCCGCAGGGCAGAGGAATCGCTACAGAACCTGAAAACTTCACTGCTACAGCCGGGCAAGTATCAGCCGCGCACCCACATGGATAAAGTATCTTTGGCGGAGCTGGCGGAATCCATCAAAGCCCAGGGGGTAATGCAGCCGATCCTGGTTCGACCTGTTTCGCCGGGAAGCTACGAAATCATAGCCGGCGAGCGGCGCTGGCGCGCAGCACAACTGGCGGGGCTTGCTGAAGTGCCTGCGCTCATCCGTGAAGTACCGGATGAGGCAGCGCTGGCCATGTCGTTGATCGAGAACATTCAGCGCGAGAACTTGAATCCGCTAGAAGAAGCTATGGGAATTCAAAGGCTTATCCGAGAATTCGGAATGACTCATCAGGCTGCCAGCCAGGCTTTGGGTAGTTCGCGCAGCGCCGTTTCCAACCTCCTCCGATTGCTTAATCTGCCGCCCGCCGTACAGGAATTGCTGATGCAGGGAAAGATCGACATGGGGCACAGCCGCGCGCTGCTCTCGCTTCCCGCGTCGAAGCAGATAGAAACTGCGAATCTGGTGGTGCATAAACAGCTTTCGGTACGCGAGACCGAAAGGCTGGTGCATCGGATAGAGCATCCGGTAGAAAAAAAACACCCTAAACGCGACCGCGATTTGTTGCGTTTGCAGGAAAACATCTCTTTGAAACTCGGCGCGCAAGTCGTCATCAATTCCGGAAAAAACGGCAAGGGAAGCGTGGTGATTCATTACGACAGCCTTGAGCAATTGGACGGAATATTGTCTCGGTGGTGATCTGGAATTTAAACCCTTGCACTTTCCTAGCCCAGGGTTTTAAAAAGAACATTGAAAAAATTTTCCTCGCGCTACATGGGGGCTTTTCAAGGTTTTTAAAGAGGGGAAGCGCTCATTGCTCCCCAAACTGCTTGACTTAGGCCATTTTCGAGGATAGTCTTTGCCGGGTTGTGGGTATGTAAAGTACCAGTTAGACCGTATTAGATAGTACAAGTAGCAATTAATTGAATTGCGCAGCAACAAATTATCGAAGTTTCTACCGGCGTAGAGTAGTTCAGGAACAGAGGCAAGTTCAGGAACGGAGGGGCAGGACAAGCTGGTAGAGCGCGCAGCACTTGATCAACGAAACAAGGCAACAGGAGGAAACAACATGGCAACAACACTAGGAACGTCGGGTCACGCCAAGGCAAGCGGCCGGGACTACGACATGTCGGAGTGGTATGACTCGAGGTGGTACAAATTCGGGCTCATCACCATGCTGCTGGTAGCGATATTCTGGGTCTGGTATCAACGGACCTTCGCCTACTCGCACGGCATGGACTCCATGGAACCCGAGTTTGAAAAAGTATGGATGGGACTGTGGCGCGTCCACATGATCGTCATGCCGATCTTTGCCCTCATCACCTGGGGCTGGATCTGGAAGACCCGCGACACCAACCTGGACAACCTTGACCCCAAACTGGAAGTCAAGCGTTACTTCTACTGGATGATGTGGCTTGGCGTCTACCTGTTTGGCGTTTACTGGGGCGGCAGCTTCTTCACCGAGCAGGACGCCTCCTGGCACCAGGTCATCATCCGCGACACCAGCTTCACCCCCAGCCACGTAGTCGTATTCTACGGCTCCTTCCCCATGTACATCGTCTGCGGCGTGGCAAGCTACCTGTACGCCATGACCCGCCTGCCGCTGTACTCCCGTGGCACCTCGTTCCCGCTCGTCATGGCCATTGCCGGACCGCTCATGATCCTGCCGAACGTAGGTCTGAACGAATGGGGTCATGCCTTCTGGTTCATGGAAGAACTCTTCAGCGCACCGCTGCACTGGGGCTTCGTCATCCTGGGCTGGTCGGGACTGTTTGCAGGCGGGATTGCAGCACAGATCATCACCCGCTACTCCAACCTGACCGACGTCGTCTGGAATGGCCAAAGCAAAGTCATCCTCAACAACCGGATCGTACCGTAACCTGAAAGACCGGCTGAACCCAAGTTCAGCCGGTCTTTTTGATTCGGCACCACCCGGACTCGAGGAACCCTGAGGAACCTTGGGCCGCCCTGCCGCCGCAACCCGACAGCAGAGCGGCCCGCCGCTACCGCCGCTGCGGCGAACAAAGACCCAGCCCAAAAAAAACAAGCTGGGGCGGAAAGAGGACAAGCAGCACCAAGCAACACGCAACAGCAACACATCATTCACGTATTAAGATCGTAGACATTTGAGGGGAGGGTGCGATGAGCAGAACCGATGAAATACTGAAGGCGGCCAAGATGCCGCCGGAAGCAGTAAAGATGTCCAGGATGATAGACGCGGTATATTTCCCGATTCTATGTATCCTCCTGGTTGGAACCTACCACATGCACTTCATGCTGCTGGCAGGCGACTGGGACTTCTGGCTGGACTGGAAAGACCGCCAATGGTGGCCGGTAGTGACCCCCATCGTGGGCATCACCTATTGCGCCGCCATCATGTACTACCTGTGGGTCAACTACCGGCTGCCCTTTGGCGCCACCCTCTGCGTCGTCTGCCTGCTGACCGGCGAATGGCTGACCCGCTACTGGGGCTTCTACTGGTGGTCGCACTACCCCATCAGCTTCGTCTTCCCCTCCACCATGATACCGGGCGCACTGGTCATGGACACCGTCATGCTGCTCACCCGCAACTGGATGATCACAGCCCTGGTTGGCGGAGGCGCATTCGGACTCCTGTTCTACCCGGGTAACTGGCCCATCTTTGGCCCGACCCACCTGCCGCTGGTAGCCGAAGGCGTATTGTTGTCGGTTGCTGACTACACCGGCTTCCTGTACGTTCGCACCGGCACCCCCGAGTACGTACGCAACATCGAACAAGGCTCACTCAGAACCTTTGGCGGCCACACCACCGTCATCGCCTCATTCTTTGCCGCCTTCGTCTCCATGCTCATGTTCTGCCTCTGGTGGTACTTCGGCAAACTTTACTGCACCGCATTCTTCTACGTCAAAGGAGCCCGTGGCCGCGTCACCATGAAAAACGACGTCACCGCATTTGGCGAAGAAGGCTTTCCCGAGGGGATCAAATAATGGAATTCAACAACCTCATCAAGCGCAGCCTGACCGGCCTGTGCGGCATGGCAGCCCTGGGCATGACCTTCATGCTCGACGTCACCCCGGCCCAGGCCCACGGCGAACGGTCCCAGGAACCCTTCCTGCGCATGCGTACCATCCAGTGGTACGACATGAAATGGGGACCTGAGACCACCAAAGTGAACGACCTGGCCAGCATGACCGGCAAATTTCACCTGGCCGAAGACTGGCCGCGTGCTGTTGGCAAACCGGGCCGCGCCTTCTTCAACGTCGGCAGCCCCAGCCCCGTGTTCGTACGCCTCTCCACCAAGCTGAACGGCGAACCGACCATGATTGCAGGCCCGCTCGAAATCGGACGCGACTACGCCTTCGAAGTCAGGCTCAAAGCCCGCATCCCGGGTCGCCATCACATGCACGCCATGCTGAACATCAAGGATGCAGGCCCGATTGCCGGCCCCGCCGCCTGGATGAACATCACCGGCAGCTGGGATGACTTCACCAACCCCGTCAAACTGCTGACAGGCGAGACCATCGATACCGAAACCTTCAACCTGGGCAACGGCCTCTTCTGGCACGCCCTGTGGATGGGACTGGGCATCTTCTGGATCGGCTACTACGTTGCCCGGCCCATGTTCCTGCCGCGCAGCCGCGTACTGCTGGCCTACGGCGACGAACTGCTGCTGGACCCGATGGACACCAAAGTGGCCTGGATCGTACTGCTTGCCACCATTGGACTCGTATGGGGCGGCTACCGTTACACCGAAAACAAGCATCCCTACACCGTGCCCATCCAGGCGGGTGAATCCAAGGTTGCCCCGTTGCCGGTGAAACCCAACCCCATCTCCATCAAAGTGACCCACGCCAACTACGACGTACCGGGGCGGGCACTGCGCGTCACCATGAGCGTCACCAACAGCGGCGATTCAGCCTACCGCATTGGCGAATTCACCACGGCCGGCATCCGGTTCATCAACAAAGTGGGCTTGAAGCACATGGACCGCAACTATCCGAAGGAACTCGTGGCCACCGGCTTATCGTTTGACAACGAGACCCCGATACAGCCGGGCGAGACCCGTGAAGTGAAGATGGAAGCGAAAGACGCACTGTGGGAAGTACAGCGGCTCATGGCCTTGCTGGGCGACCCGGAAAGCCGATTTGGCGGATTGCTCATGACATGGAACGACAGTGGCGATCGCAACATCAACAGCATAGCGGGCGCCGTCATACCGGTCTTCACCAAGCTCTAAGCCGCATGGGACACAAGGCCTAGCCCCGTCCCGCAAGGCATTGACACCGGTCCGCCGCCGTCGCCAGACGGAAAGGTGGATCGGTGTTTTTTATGCAGCATAAAAATAGTAGAATTAGCAAAGCAGCATCGGCATGACGACAGCCCACAGGCCTCCCGCCCGCGGACGAACGGCAAGCCCGCCCAAGTGGCGATTAGCTGAAACAGTGGATCCTGTAACTTCGTAACAACGAACAACGCGGAGAGAACCCGTTTGTGATTAGGCAAGTAACACAGGCAATGCTCATCCTGACCGCGGCGCTCTATGCCGGCGCGGCAGGCGCGCACGGAAAAGTCTCGCTGGAAGAAGACAGCTGCGTGCGCCGCATTGGCGAGAACATGGTGCACTTAAGCGCCTACCAGCCGCAATTTGAGCCCAGCGCCCAATACTGCACCGAAATCCCCAAGAGCGGAGACACCTACTTGGTAGTCGACCTGATCGACCCGGCCCTGCGCGAAATGCCCATCGGCATGCGCGTCGTCAGAGGCACCAGCGAAACCGACGACGAGACCGTAAGCTACCTGCGGCCAAGCTACCACCCCGACGGCGTGATCAAGGGCGAGACCAGCCTGGACCAGGGCCTCTATACCATCATCATCACCGCCGAAGGCCTGCCTCCCCTGCGCTACCAGTACCCCTTGCGGGTACAGATGATCAACTACGCGAACATATTCCGCACCGCGGTCGGGCCGCTGATCGCCCTGCTGCTTTTGATCCTGCTGGGATACAAGCTCATGAAATCCAAGCGCATGCAGCGCTGGCGTGCCTCGCGCCGCCCGTAGACCACGAAAACGACAAAACGAAACGAAACAAAGACAACCCGGACAACCCGGGCAGCCCCGGCGGCAACCTGAGTATCGGGCCGTAGGATCGACGATTCATCATTTCTTATAGGTGACCTTGATAATGTCCTTACCCTCTCTCAAACCCGCCCTCCTGGGCCTGATGCTGGGCCTGGCCCTGCCGCTGTCCACCCAAGTGCACGCCCACGGCGGACTCTCCCTGGCCGACGACATCTGCAAACTCACCATCGGCCCCTATACCATGCACTTTACCGGCTACCAGCCGGAAAGCACCCAGGAGAAAGAATTCTGCGAAGACATCCCGGCCGTCGGCCGCACCGTCGTCGCCCTCGACTACATTGAAGAAGCGTTGCGGCCCCTGCCCACCGAAGTGCGCATCATCCGCGATACCGGTGCGGCCGCAGGCGCGGAGGGAAACCTGGACGCCATCACCCTGCTGCATATCCCGGCCAAGGTCTACCCCAACGGCTCCATCAACTTCGAATACGACTTTCACCAGCCCGGCAAATTCGTAGGCCTGGTCACCGTCGCCGGCAAGGAGGAGTACGTCTCGCGCTTCCCCTTCTCCGTGGGCGAACCCAAAGGCACCTCGCCCTATCTCATCGGCGCCATCGCCGTCATTGTGGTCGGTGCCGGCGTCTTCTTCCTGCGCGGGCGTAAATCCACCACTGCCGGTGCCGCCTGAGAAGCAGCCAACCGGCGGCATGACCATGACCGGCGGCGATTGCCGCCGGGGCAGCGCCCGAACCAAACCGCAGCCATACAGTCCAAGTAACAGGTTCAGATAACAATAATATGGTCCGGATAAAAAGCCAAAAAAGACAGAAAAGATCAATCTGCCCACCCACCCTCGTGGCGTGGCACACGAAGAGGAGCCAAGAATGCAATCGATCATGATTTCCTCCCTCAAACAGGTCATGATGGGCAGTATCCTGCTCATGGCACTGGGGGCAGGGCTGCACAGCACCCCCGTCCTGGCGCACGCCATGCTGGTCAAGGCCGAACCGCCGCGCCGGGCGCAGCTCACCCAGACCCCCACGCAGGTACGGCTCTGGTTCAACGAAGAAATCGAAAAGGACTATGCCTCGCTTACCGTGCTGGACGCAGCCAAGGCTCCGGTCACCGACATCCGGCCGCACATCGCCGAGGACGACCGCAGAGCCATCGTATTGCCCTTGTCGCAACTCGCGCCCGGCAAATACACGGTAAAGTTCCGGGTGCTGTCGGTGGACGGCCACGTGGTTGACTCGTCCTACGACTTCACCGTAAAGAGCAAAACACCCGCCAAATGATCGAGGTCATCGCGACGCTGCTGCGCTGGTCACAGCTTGCGTCCAACATGATCCTGGTCGGAAGCTGCGTCTTCCTGGCCATTGCCGGCTCCATCCATTCCCCCTGGGTGGGCCGCCTGGAGCGGGCGCTGCCTTGGCTTGCGCTCATCCTCCTGGCCGGTTTGATGGGCATCCTCGCCACCACCACGGCCCAGGCCACCGGCATCGACGCCAACGCCTGGCATCCGCAGGCCTGGCTCGCACTCGTGCAGAATACCCACATGGGACACGTCTGGGCAGGACGCGCCGCCTGCGCCGCGCTCGTCTGCGCCATCGCCCTCTATATCCGCGTCTCCCCCCCGGCAAGATGGCAATACATCCTGTGCGCCACCGTCGCTTCCGCCACCTTGACCGTGGGCGCACTCGCCAGCCATGCCGCCGCCGAAGACCTGTCCTTCCTGTCCGTATTGCCCTACGCCTTGCACATCATCATGGCCAGCGTCTGGTTCGGCGCCCTGCCGGCCTTCCTGGTAGTCTGTTTCAGTTGCACCGAAGTGCCGCCCGGGCAGGAAAGCGGCGGGCGCGCCGGCATCCAGACAGCCGCCATCCAGCGCATCCACGCCGTGTTCCACGCGCGCGAAGCGTCGGCCACAGCCGACGCGCTCGCCTTGAAGCGCTTCTCCACCATGGCCCTGCCGGTCATGCTGACGGTGATCGCCACCGGCATCTTCATTACCTACCGCATGGTCGACAGCAGCTACAGCGCCCTGGTCGCCACCGAATACGGCTGGCTGCTCAACGGCAAGATCGCCCTGCTGCTGGTGGTGCTCGTCATCGCTGCGCGCGCGCGCAGCTGGCTGCCGCTGCTGGCCCAGCACGCCGATGGCCTGGCCGCGGCCGGTGGGCACCGGCTGCGCAAGTGGGTCAGCTTCGAATTCGTCATCGCGCTGGGCATCGTACTGCTGGCCACCATCGTGGCCAATACCGTTCCGGCCAAGCACGCCATCATCCAGAACTGGCCCTACTCCTTCCGCTTCTCCCTGGCCGCCACCTGGGGCGATCCGAGCGTGATGCTGCGCGTCTGGAGCGGCCTGGCGCTGCTGGCCGCCGCCGGCGCGGCGATCGCGTTCGGGCGTAGCCGAAAGTGGGACATGAAGCGCCGCCTGGGCATTCCGCTCCTGCTGGCTGCCGTGGCTCTGGGCGTGGGCCTGCCGCCCCTGGCGGTGGACGCCTACCCGGAAACCTACCGCAAGACGCCGGTGCCGTTCGATACCATTTCCATCGCCAACGGCTCGGCCCACTTTGCCGAGAACTGCGTGCCCTGCCACGGCGCCCAGGGCAAGGGCAACGGCGTGATGGCCAAGAGCTTCGCCAAGCCGCCGGTGGACATGCTCACCGAGCCGCACACCGCCAAGCATACCGCCGGCGACTTCTTCCACTGGCTCTCCTTCGGCATTCCCGGCACCGGCATGCCCGAATTCGCCGACAGGCTCTCGGAGGAGGACCGCTGGGACGTGGTCAATTTCCTGCACGCCATGTCGCGCGGCTACCAGGCACGCCTGATGAGCCCGCAGGTCAAGCCGGAACAGCCGCAGCCCGGCATGGGCCCGCCCAATTTCTCCTATACCGCGCAGGATGGTTCCAGCGGTACCCTGAAGGATTTCCGCGGCAAGAAGAATGTGCTGCTGGTGCTGTTCTCGTGGCCGCAGTCGCGTGAGCGGCTGGCGCAGCTGCGCGATTTCGATGCCAGGCTGGCCGCGGCCAATACGGTGTTGCTGGTGGTGCCGGAGGATGACCCGGATTCGCACGAGCTGGAGCAGATCAAGGATAATGTGTCCTTACCGCTGGTGATCGACGGCGCGCACGAGATCGTGCAGAGCTATAAGCTGTTTCGGCGTACGTTGAACAAGGCTGATCTGCTGGGGGAGGGCACGCTGCCGCCGCACATGGAGTTCCTGGTGGACCGCTTCGGTTATCTGCGTGCGCGCTGGATTCCGGATGCGGATGGCCCGGGCTGGTCCAGCACCGATATGCTGATGCAGCAGGTCGCTCAGCTTAATCGGGAAAAGGAAATATTGCCTCCGCCGGGGGATCATGTGCATTGAGTTGAGTAGTCAACCGCAAGAGGGAGCAACCGAGAAACATAGAGCCCCGTATGAGGCTTTCCAACAAAGTTTTTTTAATAATCGTTCAAGGAGATAAATATGATTAAATCGATGGCCACGGTCTTGATTAGTGCTGCGTTGGTCGTGTCAGCGCCCGCGTCAGCGCATACCGAAGAGCATTTCGACGCCATTGATACGCCACACGGGGGCCAGATGCGTATGGCAGGTCCCTATCATCTGGAGCTTGTTGCACAAGAGAAAGACATCGTCATCTACGTAACGGATCATGGGGATAATAAAGTCAGCACCGACGGTGGGGTGGGTAAAGCAAGTTTTCAGGTAGGCAAGGCCAAGCCCAAGGATTCGATAAAACTGGAACCTGCAGGGGATAACATTCTCAAGGGCACCGGAGATTTCAAGCTCACGCCCGAAACCACGATCGTCGTGTTCGTCAAATTACCGGACCAGGAACCGCAATCAACCCGTTTTACTCCGCTCAAGCCCAAGGCGTCCCAAAAAGCCCCGGAAAAAAAGCCTGCAGGATCCTCCAGTGGGCATGAGCATCATCACATGCACCATTGAACGCCACGAGAAAAAGAGCCCGTAACCGATAGGGCGGATGTTACAAAACCGTGGGGCGGCAGCAACTATCAATACTCTCACTGGACAGCGCCAACTGAAGTACCACGACGTCTTGCCATTTTTAGCAATTCACCGCGGTTTTTACGTTTGCAGCGCAGCCTGCCGCCCCCTCTTGATATCGATGTTCAGCAGTATCAGTAAACCAATAACAAAATAAACCCCGGTGATCAGCATGGCAAGCCGATGATCGCCTCGAGAAATCCAGCTTACCAATCCATACGTCACTGGACCCAGTATGGACGACAGCTTGACTGCCAGTCCCCACAGCCCGAAAAATTCGGCACGTCTGGCGTCGGGGCTGAAATATCCTACCAGTGCCCGGCCTGCCGACTGAGAAGCCCCCAGGCACAGGCCGGCGACGTTGGCGGCCAGCCAGAACATCGCCCGGGTTTCAGCCATCCAGGCCAGCAATATCATGACAATCCAGCCAACAAGCGTCAGCGCTATCGTGGGAATATGCCCGATCCTGTCCTGTATACTGCCGAAAGCGAACGCGCCCGCTGATGCAGTGATGTTAACCACCAGGACCAGAAACATGGTGTCGCTGGTGTTAAAGCCCATTACCTGCTGCGCGTATATTGCAGCCAGTGTAATTACGGTCTGGATACCCGCCTGGTAAAATACGATGCAGACAAGAAAGCGCACCAGGTCGCGATAATCCCGCACGCGATGAAACGTCTCGCCCAACCGCGAAAATGCCTCGATTACCACAGTATGTCCGGCAAGATGCAATTGAGGTACGGCGCGTTCCTTCAGGAAAAGAAAGGTGGGAATACTCGACAGCGCAAAGAAACCAGCCGTTATCAACATTGTAACGGGGACAAAGTGCTCAGCCGGCTTGCCCTGTTCCTGCGCCCAGGTGACATACGCCAGCGATAAGCCCAGACTGACCAGGCCGCCAATATAACCCAGACTCCAGCCCCAGCCCGAAACCTTTCCCAACGCCTTGCTCTGCGCCAGTTCCGGTAAAAACGCGGCAATCAGATTTTCGCCGCAACCAAAGAAGAAATTGGTGAGGATTATCAGCACAACCGCCAGCCACAGATCGCCTGGGCCGACAAAGTAGAGCAATCCCGTAAACAGGACACAGCCTACCGCACTCAGGAATAATAGACGCTTCTTCGCCGCATACGCGTCGGCATATGCGCCTAGCGCAGGCGCGGTCAGGATAATAAGGGCATAGGAAACCGCCAGCGCTGCTGTCCATGCAAACGTCGCCCATTCCGCATTCCCAGCCACGACCGCAACGAAATAAGCATTGAAAATCGCAGTAATTACAACGGTGGTATAGCCTGAATTGGCGAAATCAAACATCGCCCAAGACCACACCTCCCGCCGACTCACCCCTGTCGCCAGATATTGTGGCTTATCCTGTGTTTGCATGGAATGCAGCGATATCCTGATTAACGCTAACAACAACTTATGATTAATTTGGGGCTGTCCGCGGCAATAAAGGCCGTAACAGGTCGATGAGATCATTTATTACGACAAATAGATCCTGTCGCCTCGACTTCGGCTGTAAGCACTCACTCCATAAGAGGCGTTTGTAGAATCCGGGGTAATTACAATAGGCCAGTGCCACTCCGGCTATTCTCCAGTCATCCAAAGGGCTTGTCCGAAATTCCGACCTCAGCCTCTGATCACAACCGAAAAATACACGTGATTGCAGCGTGATTATGGACTAGCTGCACTCTGTCTCAGGAAAACCGCAATCCTGATATCAATGCTTCACATGTCTTACGTCGCCGCAGACATTCACCAGCACCCCTATCAGGTTTAACATACCTTCCATCAATAAATTCAAATGCTCCTCGCTCCACTCGAACGAACGCAATGATGCCAAGGTTTGGTCAACCGGGATCTCTTCATGATTTATCTGCTGATGCGCAAGACTCAAAGCAAGCAGTCGCGCGCATTCGGCCAGTTGATCCTTCGTTGCCTTCTTGATCAGCATATTCGCCAAGTCATATGTCTGATCAAAGGTTAATAGTTGGGTCACGATATTTGCCTATTTGCCTATTGTAATTTTATCAGTCTTTATTCTTCTGCAATAGCGCACCATAAACCCACCAAATATTCAGTCATCCAAATATTACTGTGTCGGTTCCATTAGTTACTCGCATCTGGCAGAACTCAACGCTATTCCCAACAGGAAAGCAGGTTGTTCGCATAATAACCGTATCGTCCGGCTTTGCAATTGGACTTAAGTACACGTGCTCACCAATCCAGAATATGGGCAAGTTGCGGCAGCTTTGAAGTGCCACCAGCTCCATATGCAAGCATGCCGAGAGTAATGAAATATCAGCTATCGTATTAGAACCATGATGCACGGAATACGCGACGTCCACGTCGAAACGTATCAAGCTTGAAGCTATATTCACGACAACCGAGCCATACCTTGCGTTCGCTGGCGGTATGCGTCACACCAACATGGATAAACAGAAACCTATATTGGTAACAGGGCCATTAAGAAGTCTAAATACTCGACAGGTTCCTGTACGGTACAGAAGGATTAGCATCCCTAACGGGCTCAACTAGGGCCTGTTAACACAATCTAAGTGCTTCGACGATCAAAGCGAAGTGGATGAAGCCAGTGAACATTACATCCAGTTTCTCGAAGCGGGAGAAGATACGGCGGAATCCTTTCAGCCTCCTGAACAGTCGCTCGATCTCGTTACGCCGCCGGTACATAACCTTGTCGTATTCCCAAGGCCCAACCCGGTTGGCCTTGGGCGGGACTACCGGAATGAAACCAAGGTCCAACGCCAGTTGCCGTGTTTCATTCCCCTCGTAGGCGCGATCCATTACCAGATGAACTGGCCAACGGGGCTTGCCCAGGCTGCCGAGCAGCTTGCGCCCCTCCGCCGCATCGTGAGCCTGCCTCGGGGACAGCGCAAACGTTATAGCCGTTCGAGCATCCGCGGCAACCATATGAATCTTGGTGGTCCACCCACCTCTGGATCTGCCGATGGATTGGGGACCGTTTTTTTTAATGCCCCGGTGCCGTCCGGATGAACCTTCACAATGGTGCTGTCCAGGGAAACGGCCTCGATCTTGACGCGAACGATCTGTGCGCGCTGCAACTGCTCAAACACCTGGTCCAACACACCGCTTTTGCTCCAGCGATTCATGCGCGTGTAGATGGTATGCCAATTACCGAAGCGTTTGGGCAGACCGCGCCACTTGCAGCCGTGCTCGGCCACGTACAAAATGGCGTTCAATACATTCAGATTACTGAGACTGACATTGCCCCGCTGAAGCGGCAGACAGTGTACGATTCGCTCGTACTGGGCTTGAGTGATTTCCATGCCCGCAAGTATACCTGAATACATGCAATATGGCTATTAGAGTTAACAGGACATAGCTCATTTGAGCCTGTATCCGTAACAACGCGAAATGTCCGAACTATCCCTGTGACGGTAACAGGAAAGAACTATCCTCTCGTTCCTGTAACAGAAATAATTACGCTCGCTGATCCTGTAATGCTCCCATCCAATACCCCTACTCAGTAATAGGTGTACCAAAGTCCAATGGTTATAACTACTGTAGGCCGTAAGATGGCGTGCTGAGGCTGGTCGAATTGACAAGGCCGCACTAGCAGATCCATGGGAAAGTCTCATGACTAAAAAGGAAAGGCCGATTTTGTGTATCGTAACTGTCTTTAACGTTGCGGTTTGTGGGGACGAGATTAGTTTTGAACGAAGAAAGAGGGTTATTCTCACTCAAGATTCGTTTCAACAGACGCTGATATACAGGGAGAAGATTGGGAATAGGATAAATAAAGCTACTGGGAGTTCTCCGGCAGCGTCACGCTCCACGCTTTCAAGAATAACGTTGAATATGAAAAGATAACGTCTACTAATTGCTAGAGGTTTTAATCGCTTTCCAGCTTCCGATTATTAACGGATCCTGCAATATTAGTGGTCTGATCATAATATTCCTGATAGAAGTTATGGCAGAGGTGCAATGAATAATGATAGGTTATCCAAATCAATCGTTAGTAATAAAAATGACCATGGCGGGTACGTAGCGTGCGTGACAGAATAAAGCGGCTTTCCATGCATAGAATAACAATCAGCGTCCGCATCAAGCGCGGTTAGAGAGTCAAATGATTAATTTTCCAATTTTTGACCGAATTTCGGTACAGGATTATGCGCTCTACGTCGGGAAGCCCGAGGCGCCTGGCCTGCATCATGACTTCCGTCCTGGCGTAAATGTCATCGTTGGTATCAATGGCTTGGGCAAGACGACGCTATTAAATATACTGCTGCGGGTTTTGACTGGGCCGTTTGATCTGCCGCAGGGCGAGGAGCTTGGGGAAAAGAAGCGCAGGCTTGTCTCAGCAGATCGTCACTGGTTTCGTCGGCGCGTACCCGATGATGCTGTCAATGCACGGGTTACAGCCACGTTTAGTATCGGTGAGCACTACTTCGAGGTGGAGCGGTCGCTAGCGAATTTGGACATCGTTGCGCTGTCTGTTGATCAGCAGCCTGTTCCGCTAGTCCGCGCGCAAGAACTTGAGGCGTCCTATCAGCGTCACGTGATTGAGGCGTCGGGGCTCTCGTCATTCGGCGATTTTGTTTTCCTGCTGCGCTACATCGTTTTCTTCTTGGAAGACCGGCGAAGTTTGGTATGGGACGCAGCTGCACAGGGCGACATCCTTGGTATCCTTTTCGGCGAGCAGGGCGATAACCGTAGGGAATATGTTGAACTCTACAACGACCTTCTTAGCAAAGACAGCGAATACCGGAACGTGCTGGCAGTTGTTAACAAGCGGAAGAAGGAATACGCCAAACAAGCAAGTACCATCGAAGGTGGTCAAATTGACATGCTGATCAAGCAACTCGACCAATGTCGCAAAGATATCCAAGTGATTGGGAATCGGAAAGCTAATCTAGCAGAGGAGCGAGACTCTCTACGTAACAAAATCGAAAATCGTCGCCGCGATATCCATGATCACCGCGCTTCGCTCGCGACTAACTTGAACGACTTCTATCAGTCTTTCTTCCCTCAGGTGGATGCCGCCGGCAGATACCTGCTGTCGTATTTCGAAGCGGAGACAGGATGCCTGGTGTGCGGTAGTCGCACTCCTGAGGCGATCGCGAAGGTCAACGCGAAATTGGTCATGAATATGTGCCCGATATGCGAAAGTCCCGTTGAACACCCGGAACAGTCCGCCAATGATCCTCACGCGGGAGAAGCCATTGAGCGCCAACGTGCGGTCATTGAACAACTCGAGTCTCAACTACAATCCATGTTTGAACCGCTCATAAAAGCCGAAGAGGAGTACGCACAAGCGGCAGCCGATCTCGTAGGCGCCGTGAGCAACGCGGGCGTGCTGGAACAACAGCTGACTGCCCTTGGGCGGTCGGTGCCAAATGCCACCAAGCGGCGTGATGAGATTCAATCGTATATTATGTCATTCGAAGCCACTCTGAATGAGATCGAAGTTGAGCGAATACGATTGACCGAGCAGTTTCGTGGAATAGCTAAGATGATCGACAGCGAGGTAAAAGCTGTATCTACTCGCATCGAGAATTCATTTAAACGTTTCATCGGCGGCTTTCTTGCGGAAGACTGCACAATCGCGTATACCGCCCGTCAAAGCCGAATCGGCCAACGCGCTGCAAGTGAAAGCTTTCCGTTTCCCCACTTTATACCTGCGCTCACCTCCGGTGTATATCGAAACAGCGCCACCCCGCGTGAGTATGGGCAGTCAGTCTCAGAATCGCAAAAGGAATTTATTGATCTTGCTTTTCGGATGGCGCTATTGGAAATTGTTGCGCCTGAAGCCTCAGCTATGCTGATACTGGAAACGCCGGAAGCGAGCCTCGATTCTGTATTTGTCCCACGTGCAGCGGACCTATTACGCCGGTTTGCCATACGTAGCGGCGGCGGTGCCGCTACACGTCTGATTGCATCGTCGAACGTAAATCGGGAACAGATGATTCCAGCACTGTTTGGAGCTTATCCAGATCAACGTTTTCACGGCCAAGTGATGGACGAGCCGCTACAATCTTCTCCGCCAACCGTTCCGATAGCAGAACGAGCGAACCACGTCTTGGATCTACTTGAAATCGCAGCGCCGACTAAGGCACTTGATCGGTTTCGCGCACCCTATGAAGAAGAGCGCAATCGGGCTATTTATCCGGAGCGATTTGTAGGCAACGCCACATGAGTCAATTATCACGCGAGGCGATGCTTGCAGATGTCGGCATCTGGAAAGCCTGGGCCTTGATCTGCTTGGCCGAAGCGTCTCGCATGGGATTCGCGCCGCTTGCATCCACGCAAATTCACGTCCTACTCTACTTGGCCAACACCTTGGCACCTCTTTTTGAGGTGGCTCCAGTTCGGGGCCGTATTCTCAAACGTGGCGCATATCCGTTCTACCCTGACGTTCAACGAGAGCTTGATCGACTCGCTTTTAGTGGTATTTTTTTTATTGAACGCGTCGATTTTGGACCACACAGACATCTCACAGCACACTATGGTCTAGGCCCTCGCGGCTCATCGGTATGTACAGCGCTGGTCGCGCATTCCAAGGAAGCGGAACGTACGGCACGGCTGTTTCGCGAACTGGTCTCCGCATGTTTTGGCAAGTTCATTGGTACGCAGACGGCAATCGGGTCAATCGACGCGAACTACGGTAACGATGATGTGTTGGAGGGGGAGGTAGTCGATTTCTCAGAATGGCAAGATGAAAACAAGAACATGGAAGTTGCCCGCTATCTTGTCGATAAAATGCGAGCCTTGCGTCCGCATGCCGATCGAGACGGCATGAGGCTCTATTGTGACTACCTGGACCAAGCGCTGGCGATATCATGAACACAACACCAAAGAATCGTTTCGGGGGTGCGCGGAACGTCGCTCTAAAAAGGGTTACTGAGTCAGCTGCTCCCTACATTTCTATCGCAGACGCAGGTACGCGGGAGGCTTTTCTCGACGCGTGGGCACGGACACTAAGTGACCATGCCAGGTACCTTCGGTCGAGCTCGATGACTTTGAAGGCACCCGTGGTTGTCGTCTACGTTCCGGATACGGGCACGTTTGGAAAACAGAACCAGTGGGAACGACGCTCAATGCTGGGTGCGTCGCATCATGACAATTTAGCGGGTGTCCTGGCCGCCGGCACGAGCGAAGTCGGCGCCTGCGTACACCGTATCCGACTTACCGACACGGAGGCATTTGAACGTGAGATTCGACACGTTGGTCTGCAATCAGCCCCAACGATCGCCCTTATGACCGAGTCGAAGCTGGTAGTCTGGCCTGACGGTATTGAGGGGGAGTTGTCGTCCTTCGACAACAATCTCGATGACGGCGCTGTCATTATTGATCTAGCGGCAATCAATCATGCCTTGAATGACTTCTACGAGGGGGTGGGGCGTCAGACAAAGAAATGGTGGAAGAACGCTAAGTTGCGCATAACGGTGGAGAACCCGGAAACGACCGTACAGTTCGCTCTCTGGGTCTTCCTTAGGGGCAGGTACGGTCGAGTAGCGCGCATAAAGACTGAGGAGACTATCGGCAACGGTCGAGCGGATATCACCGTCGTGCCAATCTACCCGGGTCCTAAGGATCAAAGCTCAGTGTTAGAGTTAAAGGCTTTGCGCGACGTTCGTACACCTCGGACAGACGAGGCGCAGCTCATCAAAATATCGCCACGAGCGAACATCGATTGGGCTTGCTCCGGTATTCAGCAAACAGCGGCATACCGTGACGACAACGATATGGACGGCGCCTTTTTGTGCCTCTACGACTTTTGCGAAAAGGACTCCACTGATGTCGATGAAGCCGTGAAACCGCACGCTTTGCAATATAACGTACAGCACCGTCGCTACTGGATCACCGCCTCACACGAAGAACATCGGAAAGACCGATATCCGCTGCCAGAATGAAAGCTTAGTGGGCCAGTTCCACGATACTCTCTGCCAACTGAAACCGACCACCTTGCTGTGCGCTCGCCCGCATCTGCCGCACTTCTCGCGTTGCTACCGCGCCGAAACCAATGGATTTTGCAATCTCAGCGATGATGGTTGCCACTTCGATACGCACGTTGGCATAGCGCGAGTCGCCAACAACCATTATGACCTTTCCCCTATTAACCAGTAGCCGATGGCACTGTGTCAGCACCATCTCGATATCACAAAAATAGGCGCCTACCATGGCGGGAATGTTGGTATCCCACAGCTGGTCGCGCTGCTGATGCAGGGCCGCGAACGTGGTCTCCAAGTGCGCTGACGGATGGTGAGGCATTTCGTATGGACGACGGATCTGGACGTGTGAACGTAATGTATCGCGGCGCAAGCGAAGATTATCCTGGCTGCATCCGAGGTAGCCAAGTACCCAAAGCTCAACGTTATAGATGTCGGTATAGTCGAAAGAGTTAGGATACGGTGGGGAAAAAACGACCAGGTCTACTGGCTGGGTAACCTGCTTAAGCGCAGTCCGAGCATCACCGTGTATGACATCGATCCGCGAACGTGGACGATCTTCGAAATGCAGGATATCTTCAAAAGCGATATTGAATCGCGTTCCAAACATTTCGTCCAGCATCTTCGAGGTTGGCTGATTGCTCTTCCACGAACTGCGATAACGGCGACCCTTTCCATTGACATATACGTTACTGCAGTCAATAAGTACCGCTCCGAGGACGACCTTAAAGAATCGCTGGATATCCGGTTCCCCAATCGCATCAATACATGTTAAGTATTGGGAAAGTCGCTTGGCGACCTGAAGCGGGAATATCCAGCGTTGCTTATCTTTGGTCTCAATAAACGTAGGTGGCAGATGGTTCAAGCAAGCGAGATCGTTATGGGTTCGGGCTAGACGAGCCTGAAATTCCGCAGCATGGCAACGTAGAGCTTCCGCTGACAGGTGATTCACCTTCGATTTAATCACATCGGCCAGGAACGGATTCACCTCAACCGTGGTTGCATCAATTGCAAGCAGCTGCGATGTGATGGCGCTGGTTCCTGACCCTCCGAATGGGTCGGCGATATGTTTAGGTCTGTACCCTAGAGATTCGATCGCAGCAGTGACAAAGGCTGGCGAAAATGCCTCTTTAAAGTGGAACCAGCGCTGGAAGGCCGTTCCCTTGCCATCCTGATTAGTCGTTAGAGGTGCAGTCCGCAATGTGCTTCGTTCTGCTATCGGGATAGTAGCATCTCCAGAAAACCACGTCGGAACCTGAGCGAAATGTTCTTGCAATGTCTGTAGGTAGCGTTCAGGAGGGTTTCGCATTTGTTTTCTTCAACTGCCCTATCTTGAGAGCTTACTCACTCAGCTTTTATCTTTCCGCCAAGAATGAATAAAGATTCCAAATCTAATCGTGAGTCACTGAAATATGCCGGGTCTGGGTGGGATCGAACCAACAACCAAGGGACTATGAGTTCACGTCGATATCGCTCCAGCATCTATATATCGTCTATACAAATAGAGAGCCGGGAGTGGTATTCTATATACCCATATTTTTATGGTGCTGTTGAGAGGAGTCGAACCTCCGACCTACTGATTACGAATCAGTTGCTCTACCAACTGAGCTACAACAGCACGAAGGGAAATACAGCATTGTGGATTATAGAGGTTTGGCAAACGACGAGCAATGCAAGGGTCGAGCATAAAGAGCGGCTTTTTCCAGGGGAAACGTCAAAAATGTTCGTAATAAACTGTTAGCAGTCTGAAAGCTTATAATTACAGCCGCTAAAAATCGTCAATGGCGTTTGCTCTACCGTATCCAGATAAAACTATCTCTAATTTCCCTTATTTTCGTCGATGTCCTCCAATAACTAGACTTTTTTGCAAGTATGCGTCAAACTTGCGTGCATGGAAAATGACGCGTCCAAAATAAAAAAAGTCCTCGTTCTTCATGGGCCTAATCTAAATCTTCTGGGAACACGCGAGCCGGAGCTCTACGGAACACTCACGTTAGGCGAAATTAACAGAAAATTAGCGATTTTAGCGGATCACGCGGGTGTCGGATTAATTCACTTTCAAAGTAACGCCGAGGGTGATCTGATAGATCGAGTTCAACGCGCGATGAGCGAAGGGATAGCATTTATCATCATCAATCCCGCAGCCTATACACATACCAGCATTGCTTTACGTGATGCCCTCGCCGCAACCAGAATACCGTTCATCGAAGTGCATCTCTCCAATGTTTTTGCTCGTGAGTCTTTCCGCAGGAGGTCATATTTCTCCGACTTGGCGGTGGGCGTGATCAGCGGCTTGGGACCTAAAGGATACGAACTTGCCTTGGAATACGCTTTAGAGATATTGGCAGGCGGGAAGTTCGATCGCCTCACCTGACCTTGTTGATATTTATAAGGCCTGGAACGAGGAGCAGGACAGGGAAGAGGCACTTCACGGAATAGAAAGCAGACATGCGTCAGCGCGCTGAAAGATGGCGCAGCAATGGCGGCGTGTAATTAAGACGTAAAGGGGAACCGCCCCGGGGGTTTATTATGGATTTAAGAAAACTGAAGAAACTGATTGATCTGGTCGAGGAGTCGGGCATTGCCGAACTGGAAATTACCGAAGGGGAGGAGAAGGTGCGCATCAGCAGATCGACCTCATCCGTGCAAACCCAGGTAGCCCCAATCGGAGCATCACCTCCACAGGCGGCGATGCCGGGCGCCGTTTCTCCATCTGCGGCACTCACTGCAGCTAACGCGGTAGCCGAGATCCTGCCGGAGGGCCATGTGGTGAAATCACCCATGGTAGGAACGTTCTACCGTAGCTCCACTCCCGGTTCCAATCCATTCGTCGAGGTAGGGCAGACGGTCAAGGAGGGGGAAACGCTATGCATCATCGAGGCGATGAAGCTGCTCAACGAAATAGAATCCGATAAGAGCGGCGTGATAAAGGCAGTCCTGGTGGAAAATGGCCAACCAGTAGAGTATGGCGAGCCGCTATTCGTGATCGGGTGATTCTGTGCCAAACGCGCTTATAACGCGCGGAAAAGACGGTTAACAGCTCCCATTTTCGGGAAACATTCTCCAGTAAACATGTTCGAAAAAATTCTTATAGCCAACCGTGGCGAAATCGCCCTGCGAATACAACGCGCATGCCGTGAGATGGGCATCAAAACAGTCGCAGTGCATTCCCAGGCGGATGCCGACGCCAAATATGTGAAGCTCGCCGATGAGTCCGTGTGTATCGGGCCAGCCCCATCGGCCCAAAGTTATCTTAATATTCCTGCCATCATCAGTGCAGCGGAGGTAACCGACGCGGAGGCTATTCATCCGGGCTACGGGTTTCTTTCTGAAAACGCCGATTTCGCCGAGCGTGTCGAAAGCAGTGGTTTTGTCTTTATCGGCCCTCGCCCCGAAACCATTCGCCTGATGGGCGACAAGATCAGTGCCAAGAACGCCATGAGAAAAGCAGGCGTGCCTTGTGTTCCCGGATCCAACGGCGGGCTCCCGGAGTCGCCTGAAGAGATCCGCGCGATTGTCCGCGCCATAGGTTATCCGATAATCATCAAGGCGGCAGCTGGCGGCGGCGGCCGTGGAATGCGGGTGGTGCATACCGAAGCCGCTTTGTCGAACGCCGTTATAATAACTCGCAACGAAGCGCAGGCGGCGTTCGGCAACCCGACGGTCTATGCGGAAAGATATCTCGAAAATCCGCGCCATATCGAGTTCCAGGTTCTGGCTGACGAACACGGGAATGCTATCTTCCTTGGCGAACGGGAATGTTCAATGCAGCGCCGACATCAGAAAATCCTCGAGGAAGCCCCCGCCTTGGGCATCCCTCCCAGGTTGCGCGACAAGATGGGCGCGCGCTGCGCGGACGCATGCCGCCGTATCGGTTATCGCGGCGTAGGCACGTTCGAGTTCCTGTATGAGAAAAATGAATTTTATTTCATCGAAATGAATACGCGCCTGCAAGTGGAACATCCGGTTACTGAAGCGATTACCGGGATCGATCTGGTACAAGCGCAAATTCGTGTTGCCGCAGGTGAAAAACTCAACATTCGCCAGCGCGATGTCGTATTGAAAGGGCATGCCATCGAGTGCCGCATTAACGCTGAGGACCCTTATAAGCTCACACCCTCCGCCGGACGTATTACGCAATACCATGCTCCGGGCGGCCCCGGCATTCGCGTGGACTCTCATATATATCATAATTATCTGGTGCCGCCTTATTACGATTCCATGATCGGTAAAGTCATTGCCTATGGTGACAACCGCGACCAGGCAATTGCACGGATGCGCATCGCGTTGTCCGAAATGGTGATAGAAGGCATTAAAACAAATATGCCGCTACACCTCGACCTGTTATCCGACGCCGCTTTTCTGAATGGCGGCACCAGTATCCATTACCTGGAGCAAAAGCTTGCCAATTATAATAAGCCAGGCTAAAACGCGACCCATTTCGCGCTGCCTGAGCTATTTCAGGACGGATGAGTCAGCATTGGACCGGATAGCCAGTTTGCGGTTACCCATTTCTTGATATGGCCTGGATTTCGCTCGCTATAGAAACCGATAGCGCGCACGCCGAAGCCCTGGGTGACGCGTTGCTTGAACTGGGCGCGCTGTCAACAGACATACATGATGCGGGCAGCGGCACGGACCGAGAGCAACTCTTGTTCGATGAGCCGGGTGAGCCTTCCGAGAAAATCTGGTTCGCATCCGAGCTCACCGCCCTATTCAACGAGGATGTCGACATTGCTTCCATTGTGCAGGCCGCGGCGAGCGCAGCCCAGCTTCCCTGTCATCCCAGCTATCGCGTTACGCATGTGGAGGAGCAGGACTGGGTTCGGATGACACAATCGCAATTCGCCCCGATCCGGATATCGTCCCGCCTGTGGATCGTTCCCAGTTGGCATCAAATACCCGATACCGCGGCGGTCAACCTGATACTCGATCCAGGGTTGGCTTTCGGTACGGGTAGCCACCCCTCTACGCAATTGTGTCTTGGCTGGCTTGACGAAACGCTGCGAGGGGGTGAAGATGTTTTAGATTATGGTTGCGGCTCGGGCATACTTGCTATTGCCGCTTTGAAATTGGGTGCGGGTCACGTAGTGGGAATTGATATCGACCCGCAAGCCGTTGCTGCAAGTCGCGCAAATGCAGCACTCAACCAGTGTGATGAAACCAAAGCAGAATTTTTTGAGACGCACATGGCGGATCGGGCAGGGCCCGGAAATGGCGCCTGGGTGGATGTGGTCGTTGCTAATATCCTTGCCAACCCGCTAATCGTACTGGCTCCATTATTGATGCGCGCGACGCGCAAAGGTGGACAAATAGCGCTTTCCGGCATCCTCATGGAACAGGCGGAAGATGTGATGCAGATCTATCGGCAATGGTTTGATATTCGTATTACACGCGAGCAGGCGGGATGGGCTCTGCTCACCGGGACGAGAAAGTGAATTTGTTATAAAACCTACGGCTATGGCGCTCGTAACCCGCTGTCCTAACTGCGCGGCTGCTTTCCGCGTAACCCCTTTGCATCTGCAGGCGCATGGTGGTGACGTGCGCTGTGGACAATGTGCACAGGTATTCAACGGCTTTGCCACCTTGGCAACGGTGCAGGAACCGGAAGACCGGGATGAAGCTGGGCCAGAAGCCAAGGAAATGCCGGAAACGGAGGCAGCGCCAGAAGGCGAATCGGGAATTCCGCCTCAAAATGATCCGGATACCCTGGCGGTATCGAATGAAGAGAATTCACCTTCAGCGCCAGCTCAAGAAACAACTCGGGATCAATTCGGTTCGGGCATGACAGCGCGGGCAGCGCCCGCTTCGAGCGCGCCACCGATTGCAGAAGAATCGGCGCCGCAGAGAGAAGGCGAGACGGGCAGCAGTACTGCGGCCAGCAGCGCAGATGGGGAAACACGATTCCCGCACAGGCCGAACGCGGCCATTCCGCCGCCGGAAAATTATGCATGGAACAACTATGCTTTCGATGAGGTTCGGTTGCCCAAGGCATCCCTGGCGTGGGGTGTCGGCAGTCTTTTTTTGATTGCCATGCTGGTGGCCCAGGCCATTTATATTTATCGCGCCGAGCTATCTGTCAACGCACCTGCCACCAGGCCTTATCTTCAACGATATTGCGAGTTGTTGGGATGCACTATTCCCTCGCCACAATACGCGAAGTTGCTGAATATCGAATCGTCCGATATGCAACCGGATACGCAGCAACCCGGCGTCATCACCCTGAGCGCAACGATACGCAATCATGCGCCCAATCCCCAGGCATTTCCGTCGTTTCAATTAACCCTGATCGACCGCCAGGATCGACCCCTCGCCAGCCGTAACTTTCCTCCCGAAGCCTATCTTGAAGACGCCGCCAGCCGCGGGAAGGTCATTGCGCCCAATGCCGAATTCAACGTCAGGCTTCACCTCGATAGCGGGACATTGAACGTGGCCGGATATCGGCTGTTGTTACTTAATCCTCGTTCTTAGGCCGGATGTTTCATAAATTGACGCGCGCTCTTGCTGGTCTTTTGTTTCGTATGAAAATTTCGTTCAGTCGGGCGTATGAATAACTACGCCACTTCTTCACAAAACAAAATCTCCCTACAAAACAAAAGCCTGTGCAATCATCACGCGAATTTATGAAACATCCGGGTTAGGAACATCGCACGAAGAGGTCTCGCGAAAAGGATCGGGCGGCTTAGGCGACGTAGACGAGCCCGTTTCATGCCATTCTCGGCTACTGCGGGGCAGAACTCCGAAGATACTGCTTAGCCCAGAACGATCCGCCATTTCATGTCACCGCTTTTCACCGTGCCCTGACCGAACACTCCACCCTGTCCAACTGCCGGATTTAGGTTAAAATCAGAATCCCGTCAAATCAATCTCCATCCCCTGGCAGAATGACATCTGAAGCTTTGATCGAAACCAAGGACCTGAGTTTTTCCTATGGAGATCGTTCCATTCTCAAAGGGATCGACATCACCATGTCGCGCGGCAAAGTCATCGCCATCATGGGCGGCAGCGGCAGCGGCAAGACCACCCTGTTGCGCCTTATCGGCGGTGCGATTCGTCCATCTGCCGGTTATGTCAAGTTTGCCGGCAAGGTAGTGCATGAGCTAAAAAGAGATGAGCTTTTCCAGATGCGCCGGAAGATGAGCATGTTATTTCAGTTTGGCGCTCTGTTTACCGATTTGTCGGTATTCGATAATGTAGCTTTCCAGATGCGCGAGCATACCGATTTACCGGAATCCATGATCCGCGACCTGGTGTTGATGAAACTTCAGGCTGTCGGCCTGCGCGGTGCGCACGACCTGATGCCGGCGGAACTTTCGGGAGGAATGGCCCGGCGCGTGGCGTTGGCCCGTTCGATTGCGCTGGATCCGGTACTCATCATGTATGATGAGCCATTTACCGGTCTTGACCCCATTTCGCTAACCGTCATCGGTAATCTGATCCGTCGTTTGACTGACGCGTTAGGCATGACTTCAATCGTCGTGACGCACGACGTGCAGGAGTCGCTGAAAATCGTGGACTACGTATACTTTGTCGCAGACGGGGTGATTGCAGCACATGGCACCCCGGATGAAGTGCGCGGATCGATCGCTCCTTTCGTGCATCAGTTCGTGCATGGCGAGGAGGACGGTCCCGTCTCGTTTCACTACCCGTCTCAAGCCTATGCGCGCGATCTGAAACTGGAGGGCAGTTTTGCCTAGGCGCATCGTTATCGGCATCCGGGGCATGGGTCACCGCGTGATAGATAGCGTCTGGCGGCTGGGCTACGCCAGCCGCTTTTTCCTGCTGACCCTGCTGAAGTCGGGTACCAGCTTTCGGCGCTTCGGCCTGATTATCCGGGAGCTTTATTTTACGGGCGTATTGTCGCTCATCATTATCATCGTATCGGGGTTGTTTGTCGGCATGGTGCTGGGTTTGCAGGGTTATGAAACATTACAGCGGTTCGGGGCCGAATCCGCCGTGGGTACAATGGTTGCACTGTCGCTCGTTCGAGAACTGGGACCCGTGGTGGCGGCATTGCTGTTTGCCAGTCGCGCCGGTTCCGCCATCACTGCTGAAATCGGCTTGATGAAAGCCACCGATCAGCTGGCAGCGATGGAAATGATGGCGGTGGATCCGATCGCACGGGTGGTCGCTCCCCGGTTCTGGGCGGGCGTGATTTCAATGCCGTTACTTGCGGCAATGTTTTCCATCGTCGGAGTCTTTGGCGGTTATTTGGTGGCCGTAGTGCTTATCGGTGTGGATGAAGGATCGTTCTGGTCACAAATGCAGGATGCGGTGGACTTCAGATACGACATCGTCAACGGTATCATCAAGACCTGTGTTTTCGGTGTGGCGGTGACGGCAATTGCCGTGTTCGAGGGTTACGATGCGGCGCCGACGGCTGAGGGAGTGTCTGGCGCGACCACCCGCACCGTGGTGACTTCCGCGCTGGCGATACTGGGACTGGATTTTGTTTTAACCTCGGTCATGTTCAGGGGAATGAGCTGATGCAGCGGACGACGATGGATCTGTGGGTAGGCGTATTTGTCTTGGCCGGAATAGGCGCGTTGCTGTTGCTGGCATTGAAGGTTGGGAACCTTGGCACTTATAGCTCGGCAGAGAGTTATACATTGACCGGAAGTTTCGAGAATATCGGCGGTTTGAAAGTCAAGGCGCCGGTAAAAGGTGCTGGCGTGGTAGTGGGGCGTGTAACGAATATTCAGTTCAATACGAAGACTTATGATGCCGTAGTAACCCTTAGCATTGACAACCGCTATCAATTTCCCAAGGACACTTTCGCCAGCATTCTCACATCAGGCCTTTTAGGGGAGCAGTATATCGGTATGGCGGCGGGCGGCGACGAGACAATGCTGAAGAATGGAGATAAAATCATGAAAACCAATTCCGCCATGGTCCTGGAAGAAATGATCGGCCGCTTCCTGTTCGACAAAGCATCAGAGAATAAGACGCCGGAGGAAGACGAGAGCAATAAGGGTGATTGAAAATAGTCGTAATTTCACGATGCGTCCGGCATTGTGGTTAAATAAATTCTTGCGAGGAAATCATGAAGAAATACTTTAATACGTCTTTGTTATTGGCGACCTGGCTGGTTACGCTCCCCGCATGGGCCATGGCGACCAGCCCCGATACCCTAGTGGATAACACGGCCCAGGAGGTGCTTGCAATCGTTCGGCAAGACAAGGACTTGCGTGCAGGCAATACCACCAAGATTCTGGATCTGGTGGAAGCCAAGATATTGCCTCATTTCGACTTTACCCGGATGACCCGGTTGGCGATGGGCAAGAATTGGTCCAAGGCGACGCCCGAACAACAGCAGGTATTGGTAAAGGAATTTCGTACGTTACTGGTACGCACCTATTCCAACGCACTGAGCAGCTACAGCGACCATACCATTACGGTTGAGCCGATGAAGGATAAGGCAGGTGATACCGATACCACAGTCAAGACAAAAGTGATAAATCAGGGTCAGCAGCCGATCCCCATCGACTACAGTATGGAAAAAACCGGTGACGACTGGAAAGTCTACGATGTGACAGTGGCCGGGGTAAGCCTGGTAACCAATTATCGCAGCACCTTCAATAATCAGGTACGTGACGGTGGCGTAGAAAAATTGATTCAAACGCTCGTGGACAAAAATCGCGCCCTGGTTGCTGCCGATAATAAGGCAGCGTCAGCGAAATAGGTCAGCGAAATAATCGATGACTGAAGATGCGGCTAAATTGGTTTTGCGTGAGGGCGGCGAACTGAGCGTTGAAGGCTCGATAACCATCAATAATGTTGTGGCGATGGTTGCGCAAGGCATCGCTTTGTTTGATCGCGATGATATGGTAATCGACCTGGCGCGTGTAACTGAGGTGGATTCTTCCGCCGTCAGCATGTTGCTGGAGTGGCAGCGCGAGGCGGGTCGTCGCAATCGCCCTGTGCGCTTTGCCAATATACCGCTTAATCTGCGAAGCCTCGTGCAGTTATATGGCCTTTCCGAATTAATGCACGTGGCTTGACCGGTATAACCGATCCTTGTCGGACGCAGGGTATCTTGTATATAGATGCTTACCCGTCGCCAACCGGCAATCCGTATCCCATATCCGGCCCATGTGCCCCATGCGTCGGGCCATTACCTTATTCAACTCCTCGATGACCCCGGCAATCGAAGTCAAACAGATGTACAAACGCTTCGGCAGGCTGCAAGCGTTGGCGGGTATTGACCTTGAAATAAGAACCGGGGAATTTTTTGCCTTGCTCGGCCCCAACGGCGCAGGCAAGACAACGCTTATCAACATCATTGCCGGACTCACCCGCGCCACCAGCGGCAGCGCCAGGGTAATGGGTCACGATGTCGTTGCGGACTACCGTGAAGCTCGGCGCATGCTGGGCGTGGTGCCACAAGAACTGGTGTTCGATCCCTTTTTTACCGTTCGTGAAACGCTCGCAATTCAATCCGGATATTACGGCTTAAAAAACAATAAATCCTGGATAGACGAAATAATTCACCATCTGGATCTCACGGACAAGGCGGATGCCAACATGCGCACGCTTTCCGGTGGCATGAAGCGACGCGTGCTGGTGGCTCAGGCATTGGTGCATAAGCCACCGGTCATCGTACTGGACGAGCCTACCGCAGGGGTTGACGTCGAGTTGCGCCAAGGCCTTTGGCGTTTTATCAAAGAATTGAATCGTGATGGTCATACCATCGTGCTCACCACCCATTACCTTGACGAAGCAGAAGCCTTATGCAGCCGTGTCGCAATGCTGAAGCAAGGCAATATCGTGGCGCTCGATAGCATCAGAAACCTCATTAATGGAATTTCCGGATGCTCTGTGCGGCTGCGGTTATCGCCCGATACGCTGCCTCCTGCGCTGCAGCCATTGCTGAGCCGCCGTGAAGAGGAATATTACATTCTGGCGCTTGAAGAATATTCCCAGCTTGAGCATGTCATGGCGGTGCTGCGTATAGCAGGATCGCAAGTGCTGGAGATGCAGGTATTTCAGCCCGATCTCGAAGAGGTATTCGTAAAAATCATGGGGGACGTTGAAATCAGGGACGCGGCAGCCGTTCCCATCACATGACCGGATTTTTGACGCTGTTCCATAAGGAATTGCTGCGATTCTGGAAGGTTGGATTTCAAACCGTATTTGCGCCTATGGTGTCCACCCTACTTTATCTCATGATTTTTTCTCATGTCCTGGACGCCCATGTGCAGGCTTATCCAGGTGTCGCCTACACTGTTTTTATGATTCCGGGCCTGATAATGATGTCGGTGCTCCAAAACGCTTTCGCCAACTCATCATCCAGCCTGATCCAATCCAAAATCACCGGAAATCTGGTATTTGTGCTGTTATCGCCGCTATCCTACCGGGAAATATTCCTTGCTTATGTGCTGGCATCGGTAGTGCGTGGCTTGACAGTGGGACTGGGCGTTTATCTGATAACGTACGGATTTTTCGACGTATCCTTATCCTCCTTTCCATGGATATTCATATTTGCCTTGACGGGTAGCGCATTGCTGGGCGCGCTAGGTCTCATTGCCGGTATCTGGGCGGAAAAATTTGATCAGCTTGCCACATTTCAAAACTTCGTCATTCTGCCGCTGACTTTCTTGTCGGGGGTATTCTACACAATCCACTCGCTACCGCCTTTCTGGCGAGGGCTCTCCCATTTGAATCCGTTTTTCTACATAATCGATGGTTTTCGCTACGGCTTCTTCAGTACGTCGGATATTTCGCCCTATGTCAGCCTTGGGATTGTAGCAACATGCTTCCTGGCGGTATCATGGTTGACATTGCAGATGTTGAGGACGGGTTACAAGATCCGGCAGTAGCTCTGCCCAAGGTTCTGCGGTAGGGATCTGCATGGTAAATCCAGGCGTTTATCTATCAGGAATCTCAAGAGAATCATTTATATAAGGAAGAGAAGGATGGTTACACCAGAAAGCATCAAAAATCACATCGAAAGTTCCTTGCCATGCGAACTGGTGCATGTGGAAGGGGATGACGGACATCATTTCAGCGCCATCATTGTGAGTGCTGAATTCCGGGGGAAAAATATGGTGCAGCAGCATCAGCTTGTTTACCGCGCGCTCGGCGACAGGATGAAGCAGGAGATTCATGCGTTATCCATGAAAACCCACACACCCGAACAATGGGCGGAAATAAACCCGGGCTAGAGCCTGTCGGGCTTGAAGAATCGCAGCGAAAAAGTGGCTGGGTGAGGGTGGATTTTGAGGATTTTGAAGGCCAATAGTTATTCTATTGGCCTGAAAGGGCCGAAAACAGCGAGATATGAACGGGCCAGTCGATTTTCTTTAAATCCGACAGACTGCCAAGCCCCATCAATATCTGGATCTGGAGGGGTTGCGCAGTGCGTGCCAACCGCGGGCGCGTCAACACAAAGCGAGAAGCGGAAGGAATCCCTAAACAGAAGCGCCGCGTTTATAAAACAGTGATGTCTTTTGCAGGATGCTGAGGCTTAGCCCCTGCAATTACGTGCCAGGGGCCAAGGCGGCACGCATTTTCTGCATGGCTTTGGCTTCAATCTGGCGGATTCGCTCCGCAGACACGCCCAATTCGCCAGCAAGATCATGCAGGGTCGCGGGGTCTTTTTCCCGCAGCCAGCGGGCTTCAATGATGCGCCGGCTGCGAGCGTCCAGGCCGGATAGCGCCTGCTCCAGGCCTTCCCCGCGCAGACGCGTGTTTTCTTCAGCTTCCAGCAATTGCCGAGGTTCTGAGCCATCAGTAAGATAAGCGATGGGGCTGAATGCTTCATCGTCATCGTCATCGGATAAAGGCTCAAGCGAAATATCTCTTCCGCTGAAGCGGGTCTCCATTTCCACCACTTCCTCGACCTTGACCCCCAATTGCTTGGCCATTGCATTGACCTCGTCCGGATTCATGGTGTCCAGTACCGACTTCATGCTGCGCAGGTTAAAGAACAGTTTACGCTGCGCTTTCGTGGTGGCAATTCTTACCAACCGCCAGTTACGCAGTATGAATTCGTGGATTTCAGCCTTGATCCAGTGCACTGCAAACGATACCAGTCTCACGCCGCGTTCGGGATCATAGCGTTTTACCGCTTTCATGAGACCAATGTTGCCTTCTTGAATCAGATCGGCCTGGGGCAAGCCATACCCTTTATAGCCGCGAGCGATGGCGACCACGACGCGCAAGTGCGACAGCACCAGTTGGCGAGCAGCGTCGATGTTATCTTCATCCCTCAGGGATCGCGCCAAGCGAATCTCTTCTTCCTGAGAAAGAATTCCGAAGCGATTGGCAGACTGGATGTAGCTTTCGATGCTGCCGGTTGAAGGTATGGCTAAAGCGAAATTCATGTATCCCCCGTTTTCGTCAAAGTTACCCTATTCCTATAAGAGCGTCAACAGTTTGGAAAGTTCCATTGTGGACCCGCTTAAGCCCATGAATTATCTCGGTTCTACTTGCGAGAGATGATTCGCGACCGACAACCACGCCCCCGCCCACCCGAGCCCCGTCGAGAAAAGCAACAGGCTCAGGCTATCCTCCAGGGAGAGATGATAGAGACGAAAATTCACCTCATACAGCTGCAACAAATCCTTCAGTTGTCCATCCGTGAGATAAATTCCAGCAGAAATGATAAGCCATGCTGCAGCACCGCCTACCATTCCTTGCAAGGCGCCAAAATACAGAAAAGGGCGCCGAACGAAACCTGTGGTTGCGCCGATCAGCTTCGCAACCTCTATTTCATCTCGCATCGTCAGGATTTGCAAACGTATCGTATTGAATGCTACGGCTATCAGCGAAAAGCTCAGTAGCGCGCCAAGCATTAACACCGCCAGATGGCCCAGCTTGAGCAAGGCATCAAGCCGTTTGGCCCAGGCCGAGTCAACCTGTGCATGTTCGACTTGCGGCAACTGCCCCAGTTCCGTGCGCAATGCTTCCAGCCTTTCAGGCGTAAGCGCTCTGGTGCTGATGACGAAAGCGTCCGGGAGCGGATTCCGCTCGAGACCGCTCATTACATCGGACAATCCACTGTCCTGCTTGAATTGATCAAGGGCACTATCTTTGGAAACGAACCTGAAGCTCGCCACCGGAGGGTGCTGTTCCAGAAACGATTCGATTTTCGCCACGTCGTCCTTGTCCGCATCCAGCTTCAGGAACAGGCTCAGTTGCGGCGCTCCCGAAAATTGACCGGAGAGGGCCTGGAGGTTTTCGAGCAGCACGTAAATTCCGGCGGGAAGACTGAAAGCGATCCCGATCACGGCAATGCTGAGCAGGCTTCCGAGTGGCGCACGCCCCAGCCGTTTGAATGCCAGAGCAAGCGCATGCAAGTGATGGGAAAGCCAAACGTTCATGCTGCCAGTTCGCCATGATTGAGTGTCAAAATGCGCTGCTGCATGCTGCCCAGCAACTCGACGTCATGGGTGGCGATCAGTATCGCCACGCCCACCTGATTGAACGACACGAACATGTCCATGATATCTCTTGCATAATCGGCGTCAAGGTTGCTGGTTGGCTCATCCGCGATAAGGATGGAGGGCCTGTTGACGATGGCACGGGCAATGCACAGGCGTTGTTGCTCACCCCCGGAAAGCGTAATGGGCCAGGCTTTTTCCCTGTTCAGCAAGCCTACCTTGTCGAGCGCCGCGCGTACTCGCCGGGTCGCCGCCTTGGAACCAAACCCGCTTATTTGCAGGGGCAGCAGTACATTCTGGAAGACATTGCGGTCGAACAGGATTTTTTGATCCTGGAACACCAATCCGAGATTGCGCCGCAGAAAAGGAATTGCACCGCTCTTGAGCGTGCTGACATTCTGGCCGTTGACGATTATGCTGCCCGAGGTAGGGCGCTCGATGGCGGCAATAAGCCTCAGCAGCGTCGTCTTGCCCGCGCCCGAATGGCCGGTAATCAGGGCCATTTCGCCTGCTTCGAGGCTAAAACTGATGTTCCTGAGTGCCTCGTAGCCGTTCGGATAACGTTTATAGACCTGGCTGAAGCTTATCATCGATTGCCGGGGTTATGCCATTGATTCCGAATTTCCACTCGCTTGATTCTCTCAATCAAAAAGTGCCTCGACAAACTCACTTGCGGCGAACGGCCTTAAATCATCGAGGCCCTCGCCCACGCCGATAAAACGGATGGGTAGCGGCGTTTTCTTCTGGCGTTGTCTGGCGATAGCGGCGATTACCCCCCCTTTTGCCGTACCATCGAGCTTGGTGACGATGAGTCCGGTGAGACCCAGCGCATCGTCAAAGGCTTGCACCTGAGCAACCGCATTCTGGCCGGTGTTGGCGTCGAGCACCAGCAGCGTTTCATGGGGTGCGCCCGGCTCGGCCTTGGCGATGACGCGCTTGACCTTCTTGATTTCCTCCATGAGATGCAGTTGGGTAGCGAGCCGTCCGGCGGTATCTGCGAGTACGATATCGATGCCACGTGCTTTCGCAGCATTAACCGCATCGAATATCACCGCCGCAGGATCGCCCTTTTGCTGGCCGCTATTCTCCTGTGCGATGACGGCGACATTGTTGCGCTCGCCCCAGGCCATCAGTTGTTCACGTGCGGCGGCACGAAATGTATCGCCGGCGGCAAGCAGGACGGTCTTCCGCTGTAACTGAAAATAATGGGCAAGTTTTCCGATAGAGGTCGTTTTCCCCGCGCCGTTCACGCCGGCAAGCATAATGATAAAGGGCTTGCTCGTATCCGTGTCGAGAGGCTGCACCAGTGGCTCAAGTAAAGCAGCGAGGGCTTCCTGCAACGCGCCCTTGAGTTGCGCCGCATCGGTAAGGCCTTTGCGTTTGACTTCGCTTCGCAGTTCGCCAAGCAGCCACGTCGTCGCATTTACGCCAGCATCCGCGGTGAGCAGGATCGTTTCCAATTCCTCATAGAGCGCTTCGTCTATTTTACCACCGCCGAACAGGCCGGACAGGCGCCTACCCAGGTTATCCCGGGTACGGGAGAGTCCCTGCCTGACGCGCGCTGACCAATTCGTGGACGCGGGTTCCGCAGGGGCGGCGCTATTTTTGGATTTAAAGAAACCTGGCATTCTGGTAGGCTGTCAGTATGAGTCGAAATTAATGTTTGGAAATGGCACTGTTCCCAATTTTATTCCGTTTACCCGGACTTAGGTTATTAAAAAAATGATGCTTTATCGTCGTGTTACTGTTCTTTCATCCGCTTTGCGGGCTATTGCGATGGTATTCATTTCGCTGGTTTCGGCAAGCGCCATGGCTGCCACGCAGGCGGCCACTACGCATGAGTACAAGCTCGCCAACGGCCTCAAGCTGGTCGTCAAGGAAGATCATCGCTCACCGGTGGTAATCTCGCAAATCTGGTACAAGGCGGGAAGCATTGATGAAGTGAATGGCGTTACCGGCGTGGCCCATGTGTTGGAACATATGATGTTCAAGGGCACGAAGAAATTTCCAGGTAGCGAATTTTCGACACTGATCGCAGCGGCCGGTGGACGCGAGAATGCTTTCACCAGCCGTGATTACACCGCCTATTTCCAGCAATTGCATAAGTCCAGGCTGCCGCTGGCGATGCAACTGGAGTCCGACCGGATGCGCAACCTGGTGCTGACAAAAGAGGAGTTCGCCAAGGAAATCGAAGTGGTCATGGAGGAGCGGCGACTCCGCACCGATGACCAGCCACGCGCGCTGGTACATGAAAAAATGACCGCGACTGCTATCCAGTCGCATCCATACCGGCGTCCCGTAATAGGCTGGATGAACGATCTGGAGAACATGAATGTCGGCGACGCGCAGGAGTGGTACGACCGCTGGTACGCGCCCAACAACGCCATCCTGGTCGTGGTGGGCGACGTAAATCCGGGGGAAGTCTTTGCTTTGGCACAAAAGTATTATGGACATATCAAGTCGCGCACGCTATTGCCGCTGGATAAACGCAAGCCCCAGATCGAGCCGAAGCAGCTGGGCACCAAGCGGCTCACGGTAAAGGCGCCGGCACGGCTGCCATACCTCGCGATGAGTTATCACACGCCGGTATTACGCAATCCCGCCACCGATTGGGAGCCTTATGCGCTGGAAATGCTGGCCGGCGTGCTGGATGGCAACGAATCGGCGCGGCTCAACAAGGAGTTGGTGCGCGAACAGCGCATAGCGAGTTCGGCTGGTGCAGGTTACGACTCAACCGGGCGCGGTCCCGGCATGTTTTATATCGATGGCACGCCGAGTGAAGGTAAAACGGTGGCCGACCTGGAAGCGGCCTTGCGCGGAGAAATGGAAAAACTTGTGCGCGACGGCGTAACCGCCGAGGAACTCGCGCGGGTCAAGGCGCAGGTCGTTGCCAGCCACGTCTTTCAGCTCGATTCGATGTTTGCTCAGGCGATGCAGATCGGTCAGCTGGAAAGCATCGGATTGTCATATCGTGACGTGGATACGATGTTGAAAAAGCTGCAAGCCGTTACCGCCGAGCAGGTGCGTGAAGTGGCAAAAAAATATTTGGTGGATGACAGTCTGACGGTTGCCGTACTCGACCCCCAGCCACTGGAA
Organism: Nitrosospira briensis C-128; assembly: GCF_000619905.2. Lineage (NCBI taxonomy): Bacteria > Pseudomonadati > Pseudomonadota > Betaproteobacteria > Nitrosomonadales > Nitrosomonadaceae > Nitrosospira > Nitrosospira briensis. The sequence continues at coordinate 1,795,808 of NZ_CP012371.1, forward strand.
CAGAAAGCTCCCTCTGCCGCACCCGCCGGGTTGCGGCATTGATGCTATAACCTTGATCTGTTTATTTCTTGCCTTGAATTCAAAAAGCGCTTTTTTAGAGAGGCCGCGATGCATGTGATGCGCTTGATATTTTTCCTGTTTTTGGGTGCATTTTCCCAATGGGCTTTTGCCGCTCTGCCGATCCAGCACTGGCAGACGCCTTCCGGTGCGCGGGTATATTTCATCGAAAGCCGTGATTTACCGATACTCGACATCAGCATCGATTTCAGCGCGGGCAGCAGTACCGATACCCGCGAAAAATCCGGCCGCGCTGCCATGACTCTGCATCTGCTGGATCTTGGCGCAGGTGGGTTGAGCGAAGACCAGATCGCAAAAGCGTTGGCCGATATCGGCGCTCAGCTCAATAGTCATTTTGACCAGGATCGCGCGGGCATTGCATTACGCACGCTAAGCAGTGCGCGTGAGCGCGAGCAGGCGCTGGATATATTCCGTCGAGTCATACAGCATCCCGAATTCGACGCGAAAGTGATGGAGAGGGAAAAAGCCCGGGCGATTGCGGGATTGAGTGAAGCCGACACCAAACCGGGAAATATCGCCGACCGCACGTTGATGAAAATGCTCTACGGCAGCCACCCATACGGACTGCGCGGTTCGGGTGAAATCGATAGCGTGAGCGCGCTGCAGCGTGAAGATCTGGTGAATCTATACCGGTCTCTCTATTCCGCTCCAGACGCCGTGGTGTCCATCATGGGAGACGTGAGCCGCGCGGAAGCGGAAGCCATTGCCGAATCGCTGACGAAAGCGCTTGCGCAAGAAAAGTCAGCGTATAGTCTGCCGGACGTGGCAGCGCCGATTGCGGATACCAAGAGAATTGCTCATCCGGCCACTCAAAGCCATATCCTGATCGCCTATCCGGGACTCCGCCGCGACGATCCCGATTATTTTCCACTGCTCGTGGGTAACCACATCCTTGGCGGCGGCGCATTCACCTCGCGCCTGATGGAAGAAATTCGCCAAAAGCGTGGGTTGGCTTACAGTGTTCATAGCCAACTTATACCGCTGAGAAAAAAGGGACCATTCGAAATCGGCTTGCAAACCAGGAAAGATCAGTCGGAAGACGCGCTCGCGCTGACGCGGAAAGTTCTGGCGGATTTTGTCGCCGGCGGACCGACGGAAAAAGAGCTTACCGCAGCCAAACAGAACATTATTGGCAGTTTTCCGCTACGCATAGACAGCAACAAGAAAATTATCGGTTACCTGGCAATGATCGGTTTCTATAATCTGCCGCTAACCTATCTGGATGATTACGTTAAATCAGTGGAAAAAGTAACCGTTCCCCGGATCAAGGAAGCCTTTCAGCGCCGCATTAATCCAGCGGGAATGGTAACCGTGGTGGTGGGGGCCGAGGATAAAAAATAGGAAAATTTCTATAGGAAACCGGTAATTTGCTCTTGCGACGGTTTAGCCCGGATGTTTCATAAATTGACGCGCGCCCTCGCTGGTCTTTTGTTTCGTATGAAAATTTCGTTCAGTCGGGCGTATGAATAACTACGCCACTCTTTCACGAAATCTCCCTACAAAACAAAATCCTGCGCAATCATCATGCGAATTTATGAAACATCCGGGTTAGCTATTTTTCAGAACCGGATGATAAGAAACAAAGTTCGCATCATAGGCGGCGAATGGCGCAGCCGCATCATTACCTTTGATAGCTGCGCAGACCTCAGGCCGACCCCTGACCGGGTACGCGAGACCGTATTCAACTGGTTGGGGCAGGATATGAGCGGAAAACGCTGCCTTGATCTGTTTGCAGGCAGCGGGGCGATGAGTTTCGAGGCTGCATCGCGGGGGGCGGCGCGCGTAGTAATGGTAGAGTCCGATCCCGGCGTAATGAAGACGCTGAAAATCAACGTGCAGAAGCTGGGAGCAGAACGAATCGAGCTGATGTCGATGGATGCGTTAAAATTCCTTGATTCCGATAGACACCAGTTCGACCTGATTTTTCTTGATCCTCCCTATCGGCTGGGTCTGCTACCCAAGCTATTATCGAGCCTGCATTCGCATCTCGCCGGCAGCGGGCTGGTCTATGTAGAAAATGACAGCCTCCCGGAGGCTGACGCAGATTGGCTGGTGTGGCGCCAGGGGCAGGCTGGCAAGGTTCGTTACCAACTATTAAAATCAAAAAAGAATGGATAAAGCGCTATACCCCGGTACGTTTGATCCCATTACGCGAGGTCATGAGGATCTGGTTCGGCGTGCGTCGGGCCTGTTCGATCGGGTAGTGGTCGCGGTGGCGGTGAGCAGTGGAAAAAAACCCTTCTTTACCCAGCATGAGCGAGTGGAAATGGCGCGTGCGGTACTGGCGGACTGCCACAACGTCGAGGTGACCGCATTTTCCGGCCTGTTGATGGAATTTGCGCAACAGCAGAATGCGAGAGTCATCGTGCGGGGCTTGCGCGCCGTATCCGATTTCGAATACGAATTTCAGATGGCAGGGATGAACCGTAGTATATATCCCGGTGTCGAGACCATGTTTTTGACGCCATCGGAGCAATACATGTTTATCTCCGCCACGATTGTGCGGGAGATCGCGCAACTGGGTGGAAGCGTGGACAAGTTTGTGCACCCGTTGATTGCCGAGCAGTTGCGGATCAGAATCAAAACCTAATCTTTGAGGTCGGCATGGCTTTAATGATCACTGATGAATGTATCAATTGCGACGTTTGCGAGCCGGAATGTCCCAATGATGCTATTTCCCAGGGCGAGGAAATCTATGTGATAGATCCCGCCCTGTGCACCGAGTGCGTCGGGCACCACGAAGTCTCGCAGTGTGTGGAGGTATGTCCGGTGGATTGCATCATCCTCGACCCGGACATTACTGAGACAAAGGAACAGCTGTACGGAAAGTACTTTGCGCTTACCGGGCGCGCGCAGCAAGTTCCTCAGGGATAGGGTAGCGTCTCGGCCCGAAGATTGCGGTGCCTACGCGGACCATGGTCGCGCCTTCTTCAATGGCGATATCAAGATCCTCGGACATACCCATCGAGATCGTATCGACATCATAGCCAGCCTGCTTCAGTTGATCGTAGGCTTCCCTCACCATGCGAAACTGGCTGCGTTGCAGCGCGGTGGCTTTAGTAAGCTCGGGAATGGCCATTACGCCCCGTAGTTTCAGGTTGGGCAACTCGACAACATGCGCCGCCAGGTCAAGGATTTCCCCGGGTGCTACACCGCTCTTGCTATCTTCCCCGCTCACATTCACTTGCAGGCATATCTGGAGGGGAGGCGACGATTCAGGCCGGTCTTTCGACAAGCGGTCGGCAATCTTTTTCCGGTCTACGCTATGCACCCAGGCAAAATTTTCCGCTATGCGTTTTGTTTTATTACTCTGTATCGGGCCGATGAAATGCCACTCGATCGGCAGATCGGCGAGCGCCTCGATTTTTACCAGTGCTTCCTGAAGGTAGTTTTCTCCGAAAATAGTCTGTCCGGCGGCAAAGGCTTCACGCAGACATTCGGGAGGATTGGTTTTGCTTGCGGCTAACAGCGTAATAGCTTCGGGTTGACGCCCTGCCTTGCCCGCGATATCCGCGATGTGAGCTCTTATTTTATGCAAACCCAAGGCGATGGTTGTGGTATTTGGTTCCATTCTGACTTTTTATTTACCGGTTGCTCTGGGCGATTGACCCATGAGAATTTAAAAAATGATTTGAGAAAGCACGAGCATAGTAGAACTACTCATCTTTACGGTCAAGCCGCCAGGCGCGCAAGAGCCACGGGTTTTCAGGGGCACCGCGCTTGCCAGGCAAGAGGCATTGCACTCAGTTCACCGGCGAGTGGCTGAACCAGGCCGATCCCGGCGTTTGGGAAATCGCTGTTCAACTGGGTCTGTAAGCAGCTGTCGACGTCTTTTCATGGTTTTACCGCTCTGGATTGCTGAAGGCGCCGGGATGGCAACAGGTAACAGCCACCGCCAAGTTATCAAAAAATCCCCCATGCGGGATTTTTGCGTTAGCCATCAAGAGAGTCGGGATATTCGCCCAATCCGCTCGTTATTCCTCTTCAGTATTCCACGTCCACGGGTTGAGCAATTGAACCCCGCTCGGCTCAAAATCGGCCAGGTTTCGCGTGACGATAGTCATTCCATGTACCAGCGCAGTGGCCGCTATCAGTCCATCTCGGACCGGTCGAGGATCGGGAACATGGAGCTTTGCGCTACGCTGCGCAACAGCCATATCGATAGGCAGGATGCGGCCTGCAAATGCCGGCATGACGCGGCTATCCAGCCATGCCCTGAACACAGCACCTTGGGCGGGGTCGCGCCGTTCAACCAGCAATACGCCGATTTCCAGTTCCTGAAGGGTAATCACCGACAGGTACAAATCAGCCGCATCGACACTTTCCGCCCAGTTCGCCACTCTCCCATCAGCTTTGCCGAGCCGAATCTTCCTCAGCTCGGAAACAACGTTGGTATCAAGAACAAACATCAGGAAAAGTCCGCAGCTTGAGCAAGGTCACGGAGTCGCGGAATCTCCAATGTCATGTTTTCAATACCGGGCATTGCCAGAAGGTCGGCAATTTTCTTACGTCCCCCGATAATCCTACGATAATCCTCGATGCTAAGCAGCACATGCGCGGGCCGGCCGCGATCCGTGATGAAAACCGGACCACTCAAGCTGGCTTTCTTCGCTTTGCTGGCGTCCTGGTTGAACTCTCGACTGGATAATGTCGTGATGGTCATTTCGCACCTCATTAATCTCTTAATGTACATACGTTACTACAGTGATCGCGCCAGCGCAATACTTCGCGAAAAGAGCCTCCTTTTGCTAACGCTCAAACGGACGTAGAGTAAGAATTACGGGGGATACTTTGCGTCATATAGCGTTGTACGCCATAGGCAGGGTGGGAAAGCTTGACGAAAAAGAACAAACCACGAGATGCCGTATTCGACCATGACCGTATAGAAAAGTATGGCCGGAGCGAGGTGCGTTAAAAGTTTTTCCGCTATGCTCTGTTTGTTGCGATTCAGACCCGAGGGCGACACTCCCTCTCATGTCAGTAAATGATTCTGACATTCTCCGCATTGAAATGCGTTGATAGTGACTGCAGGAGATCATCCTGAAGGCGTACCCGCCAGGCATCGTCCAGTTCAAGTTCGCAAATGGCGTCCTGGCTGCGATAAACGACTCGCACGGGGCAGGACAATTTATCGTCGTCTTTCGCATGACCGGATTTGCCGTTATTGGTGCTGTGACGATGGGGCGCGAGCAATTCTTTTAGTCTTATGGCATTCGAGAGTCCGTTGCAATGAAGCTCCATACGCTTGGCGAAGCGAGTGCGAGCGCTGCTCAGGTCATACAGCTGGTCGGCGGTAATGCGCAGTGTGCTGCCATACTCGTCATCGCCGCCTCTGCCGTTCACTCTGGCCTCAACGATCAGCAGTTGATCCTCTTTCAGCCATGCCCGTACAGACTCGAATAATTCGTTGTACACGACCAGTTCCAACCGCGTGCTGCCGTCGTCCAATACAATCACGCCCATTCTGCCCCGGCGGGTCACCTGCGTGCGTATAGCGTAGACGATTCCCGCCAGTAACTGTGTTTCCCGCTGGGAGTTCAATCGATCCAGGCGGGTGCGTATAAATGGTTTCAGTTCTTCCGCATACGCGTGAAAAGGATGGCCGCTCAAATAGAGGCCTAATGCCACCTTTTCATTCTTCAACTTCTCCTTTTCCGGCCATGGCGGCACGTTGATCAAGCTCAATTGCCCGGTGTGGCTATCGGCTTCGCCAAACAGACTCACCTGATTAACTGCGCGATCCGCCTGCTCGGCGGATTCCAGTGCGATACCGACCGAGGCCAGCAGGCCGGCCCGGTGCGTATTGACAGAATCAAAGGCGCCGGCACGGATGAGCGATTCCATCACGCGGCGATTGACGATGCGCTTGTCGACCCGTTGGCAGAAATCGAACAAATCGCTAAAGGGCCCGCCCGTGTCGCGCACCTTGATAATCGCCGCAATCGCCGATCCCCCCGTTCCTTTTATCGCGCCAAGACCATAGCGGACGGTCTTTTTGTCCACAGGAACAAAGCGATAGTCGGACAGGTTAATGTCGGGCGGCAGCATGATAAGCCCGTTGGCCACGCTATCCTCGAAGAACGAATTCACCTTGTCGGTATCGTCCATATCGGCGGACAAGGTGGCAGCCATGAACTCCGCCGGATAATGCGCCTTGAGGTAGGCGGTCTGGAAGGCGATCAAAGCATAAGCCGCCGCATGCGACTTATTGAATCCGTAACCCGCGAATTTCTCCATCAAATCGAAGAGTTCGGCCGCATCGCCTTGGGTCAAGCCGTTCTTGGTTGCTCCCGCAACGAAAATATCGCGATGCAACGCCATTTCCTCAACCTGTTTCTTACCCATCGCCCGTCGTAGCAGGTCAGCGGCGCCGAGGCTATATCCGCCTATCACCTGGGCGATTTGCATCACCTGTTCCTGGTAAACCATCACCCCATAAGTGGGTTCAAGTATGGGCTTCAGCCGTGGATCGAGATATTCCACGCGCTTGCCATGCTTGCGTTCCGTAAACTCGGGAATCAGCGCCATCGGTCCCGGACGGTACAATGCCACTAATGCGATGATGTCTTCGAACCGGTCGGGCCTGGCTTTCTGTAGCAGATCCTTCATGCCGCGCGACTCGAACTGGAACACGCCCACGGCATTGCCCTGCCGCAACAGGGCATAGGTAGCCGCATCGTCCAGGGGCAGATTTTCCAGGGAAAAGGAGTCGGAATGCCGGATATCCGACTCGGCAGCAAGCTTGCTCGCATCGGTTGCGATGGATGCGGATTCTTCTTCCGCAGCGTCCCGATTACGCTGCCTGATGTATCTGACGGTCCAGTCGAGTATGGTCAAGGTCCGCAATCCCAGGAAGTCGAACTTCACCAGTCCGATTTTCTCCACATCGTCCTTGTCGAGCTGGCTTATTACCGACTCACCCGAATCTGTACAATAGACGGGGCAGAAATCAGTGATCTTCCCCGATGCGATCAGTACACCGCCGGCGTGCATGCCGACATTACGGGTGAGCCCTTCAAGCCGTTCAGCCAGTTCCAGCAGATTACGCACCTCTTCTTCGGCCTGTGCCCGCTCATTCAGTTGCGGTTCCTCTTCCCGCGCTTTTTTCAGGGTCATGCCGATTTCAAACGGCACCAGCTTCGCCAGCTGATCGACAAAGCTGTACGGCAGGTCCAGCACGCGTCCAACATCGCGCACTACCGCCTTCGCCGCCATGGTCCCGAAAGTGGCAATCTGGGAAACGCTCTCGGCGCCATACTTCTGTTTTACGTATTCGATGACATTTTCGCGTCCGTCCTGGCAGAAATCGATATCGAAGTCAGGCATGGAAACACGTTCCGGATTGAGAAAACGCTCGAATAGCAGGTCATAGCGAAGCGGGTCGAGGTCGGTAATACCCAGCGAATAGGCCACCAGCGAACCTGCTCCGGAGCCCCGGCCCGGCCCTACCGGCACGCCATTGTGCTTGGCCCAATTGATGAAGTCGGCGACGATCAGAAAATACCCGGCGAAACCCATCTGTATGATGACGTCAGCTTCGAAATCCAGCCGGGCGTAATACTTGGGCATCTCCGCATCACGCTGGGCGGCATCCGGAAAAAGTGCGTTCAGGCGCACTTCCAGACCCTCTGCTGCCTGGGTGCGCAGATACAGCTCCAGGCTCTCGTTATTGGGGGTGGGAAACAACGGCAGGCGATTGACGCCCAATTCCAGTGCGAGATTGCAGCGCTTGGCAAGTGCCACCGTGTTGGCCAGCGCCGATGGGATATCGGCGAACAATTCGGCCATTTCAGCCTGGGTTTTGAAATATTGCTCCTCGGTGCAATTTTTCGGACGCCGGCGATCGCCAAGCACATAGCCTTCTGCGATACAGACCCGCGCCTCATGCGCCCGGTAGTCTTCAGGGTTCAAGAACTGAACCGGGTGGGTCGCCACCACCGGCAAACGCAAGGCGGACGCCAGCATCAGCGAGCGTTGCACCAGGGCCTCTGCATTGGGATGGCCTGCCCGCTGCACTTCGATATAAAAACGGCCGGGAAAAAGATCAGCCCATTCTCGTGCCAGTTGCTCCGCTTGGTCGGGATCGTTCTGCATCAGCATCAGGCCGATTTCGCCGGAGCCCGCGCCCGACAATGCGATCAGCCCCTCTGCTCCACTTCCTGCATCAGTTGGCTTAAGCCAGGATTTCCTGACTTCCGCGCGTCCACGATGCTGGTTTTCGCGGTAGGCGCGCGACAGAAGGCGGCACAACAGCAGATAGCCCTGGTAGGATTGGCACAAGAGCAAGACGCGCCCGGGCTTGTCCCGATCGGATTCATTACTGATCCAGACGTCGCAGCCGATGATCGGCTTTATTCCCTTCTTGCGCGCCTCCTGGTAAAACTTGACCAGGCCGAACAGATTGGAAAGGTCGGTCAGCGCCAGTGCCGGCATATCGTCTGCCACTGCTTTTGCCACCGCCTCGTCGATTCGCACAATACCGTCTACTACGGAAAACTCGCTGTGCAAACGCAAATGGACGAAAAATGGAGATATAGGCATGTTGCTCAAGGGTGCTCGATATTCGAAATTAATAACGGGTTGCGGAAGCGCAATTCTTGAATCAGGTGATCAATCAAAATAGCGTAAAAACTGGACCTCAATTTTACACCGGCGGAAGCCTTCCATTACCCAACTCGCCCGGACTCTGACTTCTGGAACCTGAAAATGCACGAGTCTCGGCAAGTAAGAAACCGAAAATGCCGCATATGGATTGAGGCTGGAAAGCCTGATCGGCAATCATCGCCAGCTTATCCGTCGACAGAAGAAATTCCAGTATCGGGAAACAGCTGCAGCCGGTAACGGCAAGGAGAGTATTGATTACATTGGTTAGCGTTACGTTGCCTACCAAACTGCTAGGAAGCCCGAAGTTCGGGGAGGCCCGTTTGCGAACCGGAGTGCAGCCCAACCTCCTGCTCCCTGAAAAAACTGATAATTCTTTCCGGCAGCCACGTCAGCCTGCCGGGAAATGGCGAATCCAGGAATCCGGCATGCCCGCCTTCTTCGGGAAACTCCAGAGTGACAGCGGATGAAGTATCTTCCGGCCGGGGCAAGGCCGACGCCGGCATAAACGGGTCGTTACGCGCATTAATCACAAGTGTCGGCACGCCGATGTGCTTGAGCCACGGCTTGCTGCTGGATAGATTCCAGTAATCTTCGGCGTCGCGGAAGCCGTGCAGTGGCGCAGTCACGATATTGTCGAACTCATATAGAGTAGTGCACGCGGCCAACGCTGCTGAATCGAACAGGCCGGGATAGCGCTCCAGCTTATCCAGCGCCTTGCGCTTCAGTGTATCGAGAAAATGGCGGGTATAAAGCAGATTGAAACCCGAAGCCAGCGTCCTGCCGGCGGCTGCCAAATCCAGTGGTACGGAAACCGTGACAACACCGTCGAGTAATTGACGTGCTTGTTTGCCCTGTTCACCCAGCCATTTCAGCAGGGCATTGCCACCCAGCGATACCCCGACCGCAAAAACAGGCAATGGAGAGGAGCGCACTTTATTTTGCCCGGTTATTCGGCGTAGCACCCAATCAATCTCCGCTGAATCGCCGGCGTGATACGCGCGCGGCAACCGGTTGGGCGTTCCCGAACAACCGCGAAAGTGTACTACTGCCCCGCGCCAGCCCAGTCTTTGCAGCGTCATTATGATACTCAGGACATAATGACTGCATGAGCCCCCCTCGAGCCCGTGAAATATAACGACCAGCGGCGCATCGTGTTGATTGTCCAGCCAATCGATATCAATGAAATCGCCGTCGTCCAGCTCGCAACGCTCACGCCGGTAAGCGATCGAAGGACGGGAAAGCAGATAGGGGTAAATCGTTTGCGCGTTGCCTCCTCGCAGCCATGCGGGGGCAACGTAGGGTCTGGCGCGCAATATGGTTAAAGCAGGTAAAGGGGCTTTCACATCCAGGTCCTGGCAGGCAATATCAGATTCAGATGGGTGACCACTGGACCAACCGGTGCTACCGTATAACGCCAATTCATGCGATTAATCAATATAAGGTAACCGCAACTATTGCCGACTATTTTATGGTCTAACTCGTGCGCAAGCGTAACCTTCAGCTATTATAGAGCACTTGACTCGCATAGTTAACCCGCCCTCGCTCGCAAGGATAGTCCTGCTGACATAAGCAACAGCGAATTCAGAATTTCTCAAACCAGTGCAATACTAACGGGGTCGACCGCGCAATAAAACAACCAGGATCATAACGTTGGCAAGAAAAAGAACAGCTTCTGCCCAATTAACCCGCTTGGCCAACTCGAAAATCTCGATTGGAATATATAGCCCCGCACTTATCAGGCCAAATATCCAGGCCCATCGCTTGCCATACCACAGCCCATAGGCTTCAACCAGTCTCACCACAGCATACGCCAGCGCGCCGAAGCCCAATGCAAGCAGGCGGGTATCATCAAGATTGGAAGCAATCTCCAGAAAAATGCGGGGATAATGACTGGCGGGGTTCAGGTGGAAATGGCTGACCAACTGCTCTGCAGCCTTCTGCACATCGGCATGGATGAATTTGAAAATTGCACAGGCCGTAGCGAATACCAGGATACCTTTAGTGGCTTCGAATACCGCCACCAATCGAAGGTCAGCGCTTTTGGATTTCATTAATCGCTTCAAACAGCCTTGTCATTTCGTTAGGATTACGGAAGCCCCTGTTTTTCATCTCAATGTGCCCAAAAAGATGAGCAGGGCCGATGGAAGACGAAGCAGGCCGATCAAATCTTGATATAAGTCATACTTTCGATATCGGATCTCATATTATGGTTACGCTGTCATATATGTAAATGCGGTCCATTCGCGGGCGTTTGCAGCTGCGGCTGAGCTAAATAAATGTTTATTCTAAGGGGCTATCATGAGACTAAAGTGGTTTTCAATTATGCTTTTCTTTATCTTTTCAAGCCCAAGTTTTGCGGTTGAGAAGGACTACAAGATATGTAACGTAGGCGGCTTCTTTTCAGGGACGAACGACAAGTTCCTGAGTGGGTTGGCAGCCCACATCGCACAGAAGAAGCATGTTCTCGACGACCCCATATGCACTGCCCTATGGAAAAACGCATCCCGAATAGGCGAAAAATTATCAGAAACCAGAAGAGTCAAAGAACAGGCGGAGGAGGAGATCACGCATCAGGCTGCCGCATTCAGTGAAAAGGTATATGAGGCGGTCAGTGCCGGGATCAAATTCTAGACAGGTCAGAAACCTGGATCGATCGCTCTAAGCGGTTTCACTTCAAGATAATGCAGACTGATATAAGTACCTGATATTGGTAGGCTGTGACAGATTCGAACTTGCGACCCAACGGATTAAGAGTTCTGAATAACAAGTTTTATCGGGTTTGAATCTTTTTTTAATATGTTTGAGTAGAGAATGATCGTGTCTATCACAGCCATCATATCCAAGAATAAGGTGTCCCAAGCCTATGATAACCTGGAGTTAGAGAGGCAACTAACCGAGTCAGGGCGCAAAACTGCTGTCCTGAAAAAAGTTGAACGATTCGGTGCTTCGCGATGAAGATACGAATTACCGAGACAGTCATCGAATACCCCGGCGATGATCTCACCGCCTGGAATAGTGGGGATAAGAAGAAATTGCTTGAAGGGCACAATCCGCCACGAGATGTCTTCAATCAGCCCAAGTATCACTTTGGTGAGTACTTCGTGTTGAACTACTTTAAGAAGGCGCGGTGGTTTGGCTATCGCTTCTATGCGCTTGGCGAATGGGAGCCAAACAATCCAAAGGTCCTGGAAGGACGCGAAAAGATAAAAGAAATGTTCACGATTCAAAAGCTCGAAGAATTCAGGAGGCAACGTGTTCTATCCGGACACGCCGCTGGCCAAGGCGAACCCGACTTGTTCCTCTACATGGAATCCGGCCCGACACTGTTCCTGGAAGTCAAGAAGGGCGGCGATAAAGTTTCGCCCGCACAGCTAACTTGCTTGGCGCAAATAAAAGCCATTCTCGAAGCGGACGTGGGAATCGTATATCTAGCCGAGTACGGTCAGCAATACAAGCCGAAGACTTATGAGCTTAACCTCGAAACATTCGAAGGTTGCCTGCATGTCTCCCCAGAAGAAAAATCAAATGTTTCAAATGTGTCGGTTTGAGTCATGTATCAACGACGAAAAATTTCTGACCTGGCGATTCGTAACAGACGTAGGGCCAGGTCTGGTGGACGAGATAAGGCGATCTTCGATGCCTATGCCAGCGGTGGTTACAGTCTGAAGGAGATCGGGGATCGGATGGCATTACTCCCGGATGAGCTGCATTGGACAAGAAACAAAGACTTGACCCCATATTCTTCGCTGGTCAGGGTGCATGCCGTTAAAGCTGCAAATATAGCTTTCACGTAATGGGTTCAGTCAACATCGGACTGATTGCGTTTCCCATCAATTTTTTGCTGTTGCTGGGTGCGATGCTGATCGGCTCGTTCGTTGCCAAGCGGATAGGACGACCGCGAAACATTGATGTCGAGCCGCTTCTTTGGAGAGTTTTCATTGCCTCCCTGATATCAGCGAGACTTGTCTTCGTGATTGCCTATTTTGATATGTACCAGAGCGCGCCATTGGGTATTCTGAATATTCTTGATGGCGGATTCTCACCGGCAGCGGGCATTCTGACTGCCGCGGCCGGCGTCATCTGGTATGCATGGCGCAAGCGAGAAGGGCGACGCCCTCTGCTGCTGGCGGCATTGGCCGGAGGAACCGCCTGGGCAGTTGGTGCGGTGGCCGCAACGGCGGTCTTTGCCGTCCCAGTGCAGATGCCACAAGCTGAGCTGGTGCGCCTCGATGGCAGTACTGTCCAGTTTGGTTCGCTGGCCGGCAAGCCGATGGTGGTCAACCTGTGGGCGACATGGTGCCCGCCTTGTATACGGGAAATGCCGGTACTACGGGATGCACAAAAGAACAATCCAGAAGTGATCTTCGTCTTTGCCAACCAGGGTGAATCGGCCGATGCAATTCAGAAGTTTCTAGATCGGGAAGGGCTCAACCTTGATAACGTGTTGCTCGATTCCCGTATCGAACTCAGTAGCCAGACCCAGTCTCAAGGACTGCCAACAACCTTATTCTTTGATGCAAAGGGTGCGTTGGTTGATCGTCGCATTGGCGAGTTATCAGCTGCCACGCTGGCACAAAGAATTGAAGGAATCGTGCCGGACAACATTGGCCCGTAACCCTGATCGAGATTAACTGTGACTCCATCGTTGTGCCCATGAGTGGAGCAGAAAGGTTGCGAGATCGTGGAAGGGCACTTGCAGCCTAATCACGTACATATGTGTATCAGCATTCCACCGAAGCGCTCAGTATCGTATGTAGTGGGCAAGAGTGCGATATCGATCGCGAGGAAGTTTACGGGGACGACGAAGAGCTTCAAGGGCGAGAACTTCCGGGCCTCGTGGTTATTTTATCGGCGGTGGAGTCGGATGAGCAGATGGTCAGAGAGTATATCCGGCATCAAGAGAAAGAGGATGAGCACTATGACCAGCTCAAGCTTGGCATATGATGCCGCCGTTATGCGGCGCCAGCTTTTTGTCCCTTTGAAGGGGGTTAACGAGAGCAAGCCTCCGGCTTTTGCCGGAGGTAATTTAATTTAAATTGCCGGGCACTACAGATGGTTTATCTTGATGAGCTTGCCATCTTCGCTGACCCTGATCTCAATCTCATTGCCGTCTGGTTTTTCTACCTCGGCTTCATAAACGGTAACAATTTTGTCGCTGTCGAAATGAAGGACTCGAGCGTGTTGCGTTTTCGTTTCCTTCTCAATTTCCTCGATTTTTCCGCCGCCTGCGTGATCGGTTATCGTTTTCTGAACTGCAGGTGGTACATCCGTCCACTGAATTCTCTCCTCTTCTCCGGCAAAAGCCGAGGTTGCGAATACCATCGCAGCAGGCAGAACAACTGACATGAATAATTTCTTTTCCATTTGTGACCTCCTATTTCAAAGAAACATACTCACCAGAACATTCTATTTGCAAAAACTGTTTGGGAATGATGGGCGCGACTCAGAAAGCGGTCTGTACGGTGCCCCTCTTAACCCTGTTTTGTAAAAGGTTAAAGAGTTGAGGGTCACATTTTTCTGGGCGATGAGGATAGACATCGGTTTCTGGACGTGCTGTCGGATCTCGTGCATGACTTCAACTGGGCTGTTCATGCCTATTGTTTGATGGACAACCACTATTCATCTGCTGATTGAAATCCCGGAAGGGAATCTGTCCAAGGGCATGCGGCAATTGAACGGAGTCTACACCCAGCGGTTCAATCGCCGGCATGGGCGAGTAGGGCATGTATTTCAGGGCCGTTACAAGGCGATCATCGTGCAGAAGGAATCGTACCTCTTGGAATTGGCCCGCTATGTTGTGCTCAATTCGGTCAGGGCCTGTATGGTGCACACTCTGGACCAATGGCCATGGAGCAGTTATCGCGCCATGGCGAGGCTGTGTGAGGCGCCACCCTGGCTGACGATAGATTGGCTCCTGGCTGCTTTTTCCGAGCATCGTAGCGAGGCCGTACGGCGTTACATGGATTTTGTGGCAGAAGGGAGAAATCAGCCAGGGCTGTGGGAGAAATTGAAGAACCAGATTTTTCTGGGTTCTGATGAATTTGTGGTGAGCCTGCAGCTGCTCTCGATTCAGATACTTCCTATCAGGAAATCCCTGCCGCCCAATGACGGCCACCACCGAAACCGTTGACCCAGATCGACGAAGTACAGGGGCGAGATGAGGCGATCTTCGATGCTTATGCCAGCGGTGGTTACAGTTTGAAGGAGATTGGGGATCACTTCAGATTGCATTACTCCCGGGTGAGCCGCATTGTGAAACAGCAACGATTGACAAGAATGCGTCTAACGGACCCCATCTAACTGTTTGCTGTTTGGCTGCATGACGAGAACGGGATGCCGATCGAAGCAGATTGGGATAGTCGAGGAAACCCTGGAAGATTAGTCTCTCAAATATTGTCGTTTTTAGGGCAATGCTGAGATAGATTAATACCTAAAGGAGAAGAAGATGTAGCAGGAGTTAAACTGCCGCCCGCACAATCACCTGATTGCGGCGGGCAAACTCTTTCTCTAGCTCATGGGCGTGACGACTATCGCATTATTGTGTAAACTTTGTAAACTCAATTACGCGTTTTGATAGGTAATCTATCAATGTCGGGCGTTTCGCCAGACTGAGCTGTAGTGGAGGGCATCATTGGCACAAAATCCGGCGCCGGTGCCCGTCACCGTATTTCGCGCCTAGCTTCAAGGTAATTGAGTTTGATCACTAATCCTGGATCTTTTCAGCATTTTCGAGAAACCGTTGACGCTAGCCAATCCAGGGTAACTCGCCTTCCACATCGAATCTGGTTATTCGGTGGCCGGTTCGCAGCAGAGAAAACCTCGCCTCCTCTTTCCCTGCGAGATGCATTTAATCGTTCATGCCTCGAAAGATCTCACGGTTGGATTGAAGAAATCACGTGCCCCGAAGACTATCCAGACTGGCTTGCATTTTCGGGATATGAAGACTTGCTTCTCTTTGAGAGAGACGCTGGGCTCTTGTCGCGTGCCATAGTTCTCTTCGTTGAGTCTGAGGGTGCGATCGCGGAACTTGGAGCTTTTGCCCTTGATGATCAATTGCATAAGAAATTGTTTGTCGTGATTTCTCGCAAATTCCGTGAATCTCCATATAGGCAGTCGTTTCTTAATTTGGGCCCCCTGAAACGGATCGAGTCATTAAGGCCTGGTGAAGCAGATTCCATTCCAAATATTTGTGTTATTGATGCGGAAAAAGCGGCCCATATTACGCCTGTCGAGCTAGAAATAATTTTCCAAAGCCTTGACGATTGGTTGAAATCGGGTTACGCGACCGAACGCTTTCGAAAAGATAATCCTAGACACAAGCTGTTGCTAGTCGCTGACTTGGTTGACGTATTGCAGATACTCAGTGAGCGACAGGCCCTTGAGGCTCTAAAACATTTCGGAATCGAGATTGAAAAGGTGGAAATTCGAAGATTGGCAAAGCTCCTCGACTTAATGGGTCTTATAAGGTTCTCTGAACGGGGAAGTGAGAGATTCTTAGTCAGGCAAAAATCAATTGAGCCTCTTCTTGAATATAACGCGATAGAAGGCCGCCGTTTTGATCGTCTATCTTTTAAGACAAAAGCTTGGACATTGATGAAATCAGACCCGCATCTCAGCCCTTTGCTTGAGACAATTAGATGAGGATCTCTGACGCTAGCCTTTTTGAGCGAATAATCGAGAACACTCCGTTTTCAGAGGCAGAACTTGTTCTCTTAATTCTCACAGGCCCAACGCGTTACAAGGATCATTGGATTAACAAGCGTCATGGCAGAGGAAAACGTTTGATTTCTCAACCCACAGCCGAACTGAAGCTAGTTCAGCGGTGGCTAGTAAGTTCTGAGTTATCTTCGCTGCCCGTGGATGTACATGCTACGGCATATAGAAAAGGGCTTTCGATCCGAGACCACGTCTCACCGCATACTCGGAGTCACTTTCTGTTGAAGCTGGATTTTAAGGACTTCTTTCCAAGCCTAACTGATAGCGCTTTGCGCTACCGACTAGAACACGACGCTAATTACACTGAACTGGAAGTTCTTATCCTTACTAAATTACTTTTCAGGAAGAAACAATCAGAAGAAACATATCGCCTTTCCATAGGCGCTCCGAGTTCGCCATTTATTTCAAATTATCTTCTACTCGATTTTGACCGACGTCTTGCGGATTACTGCGAATCGAATTACCTGCACTACACAAGATACGCGGATGACATTGCCATTTCTGTAAACAGGGCCGGCACATTAGATTTTGCCAAAGTATTTGTCGAAAGGCTCATCAGTGAGTTGCCTTATTTAGGTCTAAGATTAAACGAAGAAAAGACTGTCAACGTCTCAAAGAAATTCCGGCGTCAGTTAGTTGGATTAGTTATTTCAAACCAAGGGAAAGTTTCCTTAGGTCGTGAAGAAAAACGTCGCCTACGAGCGGCGGTTCATTCTCTGGCGCTTGGAAAACTCGATGTTAGACAGTCGGTGCAGTTGCGTGGTCAGCTTGCCTTTTGTCTCAGCATCGACAGAGATTTTGTTATTACCCTCTGCAATCGCCATGGGTTTCAACGAGTCTGCGATCTGCCGAGCGGTAGCGACGCTTCTTAGCGTTCAATGGCACTAATCGAATACGCGGTTTAATTCTTCGGCCCGTGATGTGATGGAATGATAGCGATCAGTAAAATGTTCGACCACCTGCTTTTGGCACTTAGCGGCAGTTCGAATCTGGTATTGTTTGTCCGATCAAATCCATTAAGGTATCCCATCCTAGCGCTTTATCTCACTACTCGACTTCAGCGGCTGAAGCTATGAAACTTTAGTCAGAGAAGATGGCTCCGAAATTTCTCTAGCGTCGCTAATATGTAATTTCTGCACTATTCCGTTTCTTTTTACTGGTTTTGCAGAAATAATAAAAGGTGTGTGACCGTTGAGTGATCTGGTATAAATGTTGTTTGGCGTTTCCAATGCTGGATCACTGATCTTTCCAGTAACTAGAGCGTTAAATCCCTCCACATCCAGGATGCAATGTCCGCTTTCCACATTAACTTCGGTTATTCTTTTACATCTAAATTCCTGCATATCATCAATCTCCATGTCGGTTCCTCCGCGAATTACATCGGCTTCCGGCTCGGAAATAGTTATTTCCTGTTTTGTGTGAGCAAATTGCGTTAGGGATGAACATGTGTCTCCGACAGGACGAACGAGCGATCTTCCGTGACTCCGAGTACTATCCGCAACGTCAGGCAATTTTAATATTAATCGTTCCTGTAACCTAGCAAAGGTAACGTTCGATTGCACTAAACCGTTTGCCAATACCATTGTCACGGCGTTGTTGCCGCGTCCAAACTCCCTTAATGTTTCAGCCAATTCAATCGCCACTTGTGTGCTCTCCGCCGGTTTTAACCAGATTTTCTTGATCGCATTTACAATGTGGGAAAACAAAAAGCTTAATCCCTCCTTGTAAATCTCACCATGTAGCGCCCACTCATGCGCTATCGCACCCACCAATAGCTGATATTCAAAAGACCCTTCGCTAGGCGGTTTTGCGTAGCAATAAAATTCTTTTTTATAATTCCCGCGCGGGATAGTGCCGAATGTGCAATAGTGCGCAACCGCTGTATAAAGCTTAGCGGCGCCAATAATTGATTCTCCCAACTGCTGAGCATGGATAATGTGCTGGTTTGCATCTTTTCCGTTGTAGCTAATAAGAAAAGGTTGCACGATTATCTCTGCCATTATGGGTATCCGCTGAATTGTTGATGAGGTAGAAGCGTGCCTCATCGTTAGCGCTTATGTCAACTTATCACCTCCATAGAAAGCCATAGAAAGAAGGCCGGGGGAGATTGTCAGCAGCTACGGGGCACGTGTAAGGTACCCGGCGTTAGGTGCTCGGTACGCTCAAAGCATTAGCGTAACAGAGCCGTACGCTGCAAGAACAGAATAAAAAAAGGGAATGGAAGATAAGCAGAGAGGCAACGCTACTCAGCGTGTAACGTTACGGTAACAGCCAAAGATACAGAAACAGAGTAAGAAGAAGCGGTAGAGGGGTACAGTTGACCTCAAGTGTTCCAACAGTGTCCCACTGCGCACAACCTATCAGGCCACTATTACAGCAAGTGTCTGAATTTTTTGGTAGGTTTTGGTAGGCCGTGCCAGATTCGAACTGGCGACCAACGGATTAAAAGTCCGCTGCTCTACCGGCTGAGCTAACGACCCAATTACCAAGGTCGTGCATTATAACGGCTCACCTCTCCGATATAAAGTTTTTTGGATCAAGTTCGTCCGAATGCGATTGCCTGCCCATCCCATTTCAGCGCAGAATCGGGTTTAACGTGCCCATTCTGTGAAGAGTTGATCTTTGAGTAGTGACATTATTGTTATCGGTGGCGGAATAGCCGGGCTGACTGTGGCGCACGAATTGCTGCGGCTGGGCGCAACGGTGACCATACTGGAGCGTCAGCACTGCGCCCGGGAGGCATCCTGGGCGGGGGGCGGCATACTTTCGCCACTGTTGCCGTGGGATTATTCCTGCCCGGTAACGCGATTGACTCAATTGAGCAATGCGCTATTTCCGAAGTTTATCGAAGCGCTGCGAGGCGATACAGGTATCGATCCGGAGTACCAGGCCAGCGGCATGCTGGTTCTGGGCGGCGTTACCGGCGAACCGGACAGCGAGGGCCACGACAGAGCGTTGCGGGAGGCCCGCGAGCATGACGCGGAGGCTTGGTGCGCTCGCCACGATTTTCGACTGAGCAAGGTTCGCTCTCATGAAATCGCATCGCTGCTCGCCAGCGACGAAGCAGCGCTTTGGCTGCCGGATGTCTGTCAGGTGCGTAACCCCCGGTTATTGCAGGCGTTGATGAAGGCGGTAGGACAGCGTGGCGGCGTCATTAAGGAGCATGCCGAGATTACCGATTGGCAAGTTGAGCATGGGCAGGTCCAATCGGTCAGCACGAGCAGGGGCGAGAAATTCACTGCATCGAATTACATCGTCACCGCGGGGGCATGGAGCGGCGGGCTTTTACGTGAGCATGCATTAAAGCTCGATATCTGGCCGGTACGAGGGCAGATTCTGCTGTTCCAGGCACAATCGGGTCTGCTTCCCGCCATCGTGCTACAGGAACAGGACAATTTTTATTTGATACCGCGCCGGGATGGACACATTCTTGCCGGCAGCACCTTGGAGGAAACCGGCTTCGACAGACGCACGACTGCTCAGGCGGGAAAACTATTGCTCGAAAAAACGCATGCGCTCATGCCGGCATTGACTGAAGCAACGCTTTCCGGCCACTGGGCGGGATTGCGTCCGGGATCGCCTGATAATATCCCGGTCGTCGGTAGTCACCCACACATCCCGAACCTTTATCTCAATAGCGGCCATTACCGCTACGGTATCACCATGGCGCCGGGCAGCGCCCGGCTTATATCCAATATGATCCTGAACAAACCACAGCCGTTGGATATCGCGCCTTATAAGTGGCCATTTTAGCCCGGATGTTTCATAAATTCGTGTGAGGGTTGTGCAGGATTTTGTTTTGTAGGGAGATTTTGTGAAAGAGTGGCGTAGTTATTCATACGCCCGACTGAACGAAATTTTCATACGAAACAAAAGACCAGCAAGGGCGCGCGTCAATTTATGAAATATCCGGGCTAGGCGCGAGGAGAACATATTTTCGCCTGCGGCGGTGTTTCCGCACTGTTTCCGCGCAGTTTCCAATAAGGCCTTGCCCGCGCTGCGCTTTATCGGCACGAGGCGGAGTGATAACATTGCACCACTTCAATAACAGGGATAGGGCATACGCATGGCCGGTCACAGCAAATGGGCTAATATCAAGCACAAGAAAGCCGCGCAGGACGCCAGGCGCGGCAAGATTTTTACCCGGCTCATAAAAGAAATTACCGTTGCGGCGCGGCTTGGCGGCGGCGATCCCAACAGCAACCCACGGTTGCGTCTGGCTGTCGACAAGGCTTACGAGCAGAACATGCCCAAGGACAACGTCGAGCGTGCAATCAAGCGCGGCAGTGGCGATCTGGAGGGCGTGAACTATGAAGAAGTGCGTTATGAAGGCTACGGTATCGCTGGCGCAGCCGTATTGGTGGATTGCATGACGGACAACCGGGTGCGTACCGTTGCGGATGTGCGGCATGCTTTTACCAAGTATGGCGGCAATCTCGGTACGGACGGCTCGGTCGCATTCCTGTTCAAGCATTGCGGGCAAATGCTTTTTGCACCCGGCACCAATGAAGAAAAGCTGATGGAAGCCGCTCTCGAGGCCGGTGCGGAGGATGTCGTCAGTAACGATGACGGCAGCATGGAAGTCATTACTGCGCCATATGAATTTGTGACGGTCAGGGCGGGGCTGGAGAAAGCAGGGTTCAAGGCGGAGCTCGCCGAAGTGACGATGAAGCCCGTCAGTGAAACCGTGCTGACCGGCGATGATTCGGTCAAAATGCAAAAATTGCTGGATGCGCTGGAAAATATAGACGATGTGCAAGAGGCTTACACAACCGCAGTGCTGGATGAATAGCATTCTTGCCCTAAAAATGACCGCAAGTAGTTTTTTTCCGGCATTTGAGTTGCTAGTCGCGCTTATTCAGAAGGAAAAAAAATCCGTATTCTTGGCATAGATCCCGGTTTGCGCATTACGGGCTTTGGCGTTATCGATAAATTCGGCAGCAAGCTGGCCTATGTCAGTAGCGGTTGCATCAAGACGGTAGAGGGCGAGTTACCGTTGCGTCTCAAGACGATCATGGATCATCTTAACGAAGTGATCGCGCAGCACCAGCCTGATCAAGTCGCGGTGGAACAGGTATTCGTCAACGTTAATCCGAAATCCACACTGATGCTTGGACAGGCCCGAGGGGCGGCGATTTGCACGGCCGTGCTGAATAATCTGGCCGTCGCCGAGTACACCGCGCTACAGATCAAGCAGGCGGTGGTCGGCAAAGGGCACGCCAAAAAAGAGCAAGTGCAGGAAATGGTGAAGCGCTTGTTGCAACTTGGCGGCAGCCCCAGCGCAGATGCGGCGGATGCGCTTGCTTGCGCGATCTGCCATGCTCATGGGGGGCAGGGGTTGGGCGGAATTTCGACAGCGGGCTACCGCATGAAACGGGGGCGCTTAGTATGATCGGCCGTATAACCGGCGTGCTGCTGGAAAAATCTCCCCCCTTGGTGCTGGTTGACGTACAAGGCCTTGGGTACGAGATCGATGTGCCCATGAGCACGTTCTATAACCTGCCGGCAACCGGTGCGCGAATCACGCTTCATACCCACCTCGTCGTGCGCGAAGACGTGCATCTGCTTTTCGGTTTCGCCACCGAAGCAGAACGGCAAGCTTTTCGTCAGCTCGTGAAGATTTCCGGCGTAGGGGCAAGAACAGCCCTTGCGTTGCTGTCTGGCCTGAGCGTGGCTGATTTGCATCAGGCGGTAGCGGCTCAGGACAGCGGGCGGTTGATCAAGATCCCCGGTATCGGCAAAAAAACCGCCGAGCGTTTGCTGCTGGAATTACGCGACAAGCTCGACCTCGGCATGGCTGGCGCAACAGATTCCACAGGCATCGGGGTCACATCAACAAGCGCAAACGACGTGCTCAATGCCTTGTTGTCTCTGGGGTATAATGACCGGGAAGCCAACTGGGCAGTCAAGCAGTTACCCGCCAACGTTAACGTATCCGATGGCATACGTCAGGCGTTGAAGCTCCTATCGAAAGACAAATAAAGAAACACGACCGCCGCGCTCGCATCGCGTGCGTTTACTGCCACCACTCACTTCCAGCCCAACACGGATAAGAGGTGCAGCTTTAGTGTTTGATTATGATTGAAACCGATCGATTGATTACCGCCGCGCCCGCTTCTCTCAAGGAAGAGGAACTGGAGCGGGCACTGCGCCCCAAGCATCTGACCGAGTACGTCGGCCAGGAAAAAATTCGTGAACAGTTGCAGATATTCATCGAGGCGGCACGGCGCCGCGGCGAGGCCCTTGACCACGTGCTGCTGTACGGGCCGCCCGGTCTGGGCAAGACGACGCTTGCGCACATCATTGCCAGGGAGATGGGCGTGAGCCTGCGTCAGACATCCGGCCCGGTGCTGGAACGCCCCGGCGACCTGGCGGCCCTGTTGACCAATCTCGAACCCAACGATGTATTGTTCATCGATGAAATTCATCGGCTTTCACCTATCGTGGAGGAGATTCTTTATCCCGCGCTGGAAGACTATCAGCTTGATATCATGATAGGCGAAGGTCCCGCGGCACGGTCCGTCAAGCTCGATCTGCCGCCGTTCACCCTGGTGGGTGCCACTACTCGCGCCGGCATGCTGACGAACCCGTTGCGCGATCGTTTTGGCATTATTTCGCGCCTTGAATTTTATTCGGTGGAAGAGCTGACTAAAATCGTGACGCGATCCGCGGGATTGCTGAACGTGGAAATTTCTTCCGATGGCGCGGTGGAAATTGCGCGCCGCTCGCGCGGCACGCCACGCATCGTAAACCGTCTGCTGCGGCGGGTACGCGATTTCGCCGAAGTCAAAGCCGATGGTTACATTACTCGCCCGGTGGCGGATGCGGCATTGCTCATGCTCGATGTGGACCTCATCGGCCTTGACGTGATGGACAGAAAGCTGCTGCTTGCCGTCATGGAAAAATTCGGCGGTGGTCCCGTGGGCGTGGATAATCTCGCCGCCGCCATCAGTGAAGAACGTGGCACCATCGAAGATGTGCTGGAACCGTATCTGATACAGCAGGGCTACATGAAGCGCACGCCGCGCGGCCGCATGGCCACGGCTATCGCCTATCAGCATTTCGGCATGGCCTTGCCGAAGAATGGATTGGTCGGGTTGAGCGGAGAGTTGTGGATAGATGACCAGCCATGAACACGTAGTAACATGAATCGCAATCGGCCTCGGCAATTCGCTTGAAGTGCTGGGTAACCTGTATGCACAGAAACTGCGATGCCCCGATGGTTGGTTGATGAAAGCCAAGCGCGGAGGAGATTTGGCTTGTGCCTGTATTGGGAAATCCAGCGCTATCGAATACCGGATATTTTTTAGTTCAAAAACATGAAAGCAACAGAAGTCGATAAATTTGCCGTTAATCCGGGCGAGATCGCGTTTTCGTTGCCCATTCGCGTCTACTATCAGGACACCGATGCGGGCGGAGTAGTTTATCATTCGACTTATCTCAATTTCATGGAGCGTGCCCGCTACGAATGGTTGCGGCAGCTCGGATTTGATATTCACTCATTGATCCAGCTTCACAGGGTAATTTTCATGGTGCGTTCACTTAATATTGAATACCTCAAGCCGGCGCTACTGGATGATTTGCTGCATGTCACGGCGGAAGCGGTTGAAATAGGCAGTTGCCGCATCGCGATCTCGCAACAGGTGCGACGTGGTCCTGCTACGCTGGTCAATGCAACCGTCCAGGCGGTATGTGTGGGAGCCGACAGCCTCAAGCCCGTGCGCATACCCGCGCCTTTGCGCCACAAGTTTGGAAAACGCTCATGAGCCCGACAGTTACCCAGGATATGTCTCTTTTCCATCTCATCGGCAGCGCCAGCTTGCCGGTGCAACTGGTAATGTTGCTGTTGCTGCTGGCTTCGTTCCTGTCGTGGTGGTACATCTTTCGCAAGCTGTTCGTCATCCGCGAAGCGGTAAGGCAAAGCGACGAGTTCGAGAATGTTTTCTGGAAGGGAACCGATCTCAATGCACTTTTTCAAAGCGCGGCCGGTTCGCGCCATACGGCAGGCAGCATGGAACGGATTTTCGAAGCTGGTTTTCGGGAATTCATGAAACACAAGCGCCAGTCGGGAACAGACATCACTACGGTGATGGACAGTACGCGCCGGGCGATGCGGGCGACTTACCAGCGCGAAATGGATAATCTTGAATCGCACCTTTCGTTTCTTGCGACAGTAGGTTCGGTAAGTCCCTACGTCGGCCTGTTCGGTACCGTTTGGGGAATCATGAACTCCTTCCGGGGCTTATCCAACGTCACCCAGGCCACCATCGCGCATGTTGCACCAGGTATTGCGGAGGCGCTGATAGCGACGGCAATGGGATTGTTTGCAGCTATCCCCGCGGTTATCGCCTATAACCGTTATTCGAGTCGCATTGATCGGCTGGCAACCCGTTTTGAGAGCTTCATGGAAGAATTATCCAATGTCCTGCAGCGTCAAGCGAGCGGATGAGATCATTTTCATGGGGTAAGCGCCATGAATGAGCGCCGCACCAAACGCCGGTTGATGAATGAAATAAACGTAGTGCCATACATTGACGTAATGTTGGTACTGCTGGTGATTTTCATGATTACCGCGCCACTCATCACGCCCGGTCAGATAGAGTTGCCCCAGATCGGCAAATCGCTGGCGCCGCCGGTTGCGCCGCTGGAGGTGATTGTCAAGGCCGACGGCAGTCTGGGATTGCATGACCGTTCCATGCCGGGAGGCGAACAAAAGATCAATCGAGCAGAATTGGTCAACGCGATCAAACAGAAGCAGGCCGCAAATATTGAGCAGCCCGTGGTGATTGCCGGCGATAAAAATGTGCGTTACGAAGAAGTAATGAATGTGATGGACATTCTTCAACAGCAGCAGGTGAAAAAGGTGGGGCTGCTGGCCAGACCGAAGTGAGCAGTGGGCGCCCATCTCATATGAATACGGTGAGCGGAATGGCGTTGAGGAAGCTCTCGGAAGTTGAACCGGGCGCGATGCGGGCCGGCCTCTTGGCGGTACTGGTCCACGTCATTTTTTTCGCTTTCATGATTTTCGGACTCAATTGGAAAACATATCCGACAGAACCCGTGATGGTGGATTTATGGAGCAGCCTGCCTCCGGCGGTTCAGCCGGCTACCAAGGCCGCGCCACCCCCGCCCGAGCCCAAGCCGGTCCCGCCGCCGCCCGAAGCAGCGCCGGTGCCGCCCAGGATCGAAACGCCACCGCCGCCCCCAAAACCGGATATTGCCCTGAAGGAAAAAACCGAGAAGCCTAAACCGGTTGAAAAAAAGCCCGTTGAAAAAAAAGAGCTGGTCAAAAAAGAACAGGAACAGAAAGAGCGGAAAGAGAAAGAGCGAAAAGAAAAGGAGCAGAAAGAGCAGGAGCTGAAAGAGCAGAAAGCACGAGTGGCGGCCGAAATAGCACAGCTTCAACGGGAACAGCAGGAAGCGAATGCCAAGGCGCAGGCTAAGGCGGCCCAAGCGGCGGCGCAGTCCCGCCTGGCCAACGAAATGGCCGAATATAAGGCAAAAATACTTGCAAAAATCAGGAGAAATATCGTCATGCCACCTGATTTACCTGGCAATCCGGTGGTGGAATTCGATGTTACGCTGCTTCCGGGTGGCGATATTCTCGATGTCAGGCTACGCGCAAGCAGTGGATTCGCCGCTTTCGACAGCGCGGTGGAACGTGGTATTTTTCTATCCAAACCGCTTCCGCTGCCACCTGATCCCACGCTTTTTCCAAAGTTCCGCAATCTGAGCGTCAAGGTGCATTATCACGAATGACTGGTATAATTTCCATTATTCTTTAAAGGGTTATTTTCATGCAGATTTGCTTGCACAGATTTCCCGGTTATGTTTTTGTCTTGTTGCTGGCGCTGATCAGTGCGCCGCTGCATGCCGCCCTCGACATCGAAATTTTCGGCGGCGGCGCGGCACAGATTCCGATTGCCATCGTGCCCTTTGCCGCGGAGGAAAGACTCAGCCAGAGCATCACCCCGGTAGTATCCGCCGACCTGCAACGCAGCGGATTGTTCAGGCTGGTTGACCCGGGCGGTCTGAGACCGCATGAGCCCATCGAAGTGAGTTATCCTGACTGGATGAATCGCGGCGCCAGTGCGCTGGTTATCGGCAGCACCACAGCCTTGGCCGGCGGACAGGTTGCAGTCCGCTTCCGGTTGATGGATGTCGCGAAACAAACGGAGTTGGCGGTTTATACCGAGACCGTGCCTGCGGAACAATTGCGTGCCGCTGCACATCGGATAGCCGATCTGATTTACGAAAAGCTGACCGGTGATGTGGGGGTGTTCAGTACCCGTATTGCCTACGTGGAGAAACAGGGAAAAAAATATTCGTTACGGGTGGCGGATGCGGACGGCTTTAATGCGCAGCCGGTAGTCGAGTACACGGAACCTATCATATCGCCGGCATGGTCGCCGGATGGCGCCCGGTTGGCATATGTATCCTTCGAGAACAAGAAGCCGGTCGTTTACGTGCAGACATTGGCCACCCGCGCGCGCGTGGCGGCGGCCAATTTCAGGGGCAGCAACAGCGCGCCGGCATGGTCGCCGGACGGAAAGAAGCTTGCGGTAGTGCTATCTCTGATGGGGGGCTCGCAGATCTTCCTGGTGAATGCGGACGGCAGCGGATTGCAGCGGCTCAGCCAAAGCGCCGGAATCGATACCGAGCCCAGTTTTTCGCCTGACGGGCAGTCCATCATATTTACTTCCGACCGTGGCGGCAGTCCGCAAATTTATCGTATGGCCGTCACAGGGCGTGCATCCGGAACGGCGGAGCGTCTCACATTCGAGGGCAGTTACAATGTGAGCCCACATTACAGTCCGGATGGAAAAAGCTTCGTCTTCATTCACCGCAACGGAGACAGATTCAATGTCGCCACGCAAGATCTGATGACCCGCCAGGTGCAATTACTCACTAATTCTCAATTTGACGAGTCCCCCAGCTTCGCTCCCAACGGCAAGATCATCCTCTATGCAACCGAGGTAAGGGGGCGTGGTATATTATCCGCCGTGTCGAGCGACGGCAAAACAAGACAACAGCTTTCAACGCAGGCTGGTGACATAAGAGAGCCGGCCTGGGGGCCTTTGCGAAGGCTCCAGTAGTTCGGGTTGCGTATTTTTTTTTGCTAACTTTAAAGGAAATAAAATGAAAAAGATTTTATGTGTGTTATTGGTCAGTGTGTTATCAGCATGTGCGAGCAAAACTCCCCAGCCTTCGGCCAATGTGGAAGACCGGTCTGCAGTCACCCGGGCGCCGACGGAAACGCCTGGCTACGGTGAACCGAGCCTCAACCCGCTTACGGACCCCAATAATATCCTTTCCCGGCGCAGCGTTTATTTCGATTTCGACCGTTATGTGGTGAAGGATGAATATAAATCCCTGGTAGTGGCTCATGCCCAGTATCTACGCGACAATTCCAATGCCAGGGTGCTGGTGCAGGGCAACACCGATGAGCGCGGAAGCAGGGAATACAACCTTGCGCTGGGGCAGCGCCGGGCCGATGCGGTCAAGTCCGTGATGACTTTATCAGGGGCCAGGGAATCGCAGGTTGAATCTGTCAGCCTGGGCGAAGAGAAACCTCGCGCTACAGGTCATGACGAAGCCTCCTGGGCTGAGAATCGCCGCGCCGATATCCGTTACCAAGGGGAGTAATCGTGCCGTTGCGCGCTTTTTGGTTGATGTTCGTGATCGGCTGTAATGCAAGCTACGCCGGCGTGTTCGACGACGAGGAGGCGCGCCGGCAGATTGCCGTGCAAAAGACAGCTATCGGGGAAGTGCGCAATCAGGGGCAGGCGCTGGAATCCCGCGTCGTAAAACTTGAGGACCTGCTTAACAATCAACCGTTGCTCGAACTCCATAGCCAGATCGAAGCCCTGAGGCTTGACCTGAACAAGTTGCAGGGCCAGATCGAAGTACTGGTCAACGAGAACGAGTCTTCGCAGAAGCGCCAGAGGGATTTTTATATTGATCTGGATAGTCGGTTGAGGCGGATCGAGCAACCTGACGAGGCTGCCGCATCTGGATCTGCGGTATCCGGATCTGCAGAGACAGCTGCAGAGCCTGGCGCACCCGATATGGAACCCGAACCGGCAGCCGCGGTTCCGGCCACGGCTGCTGCCGTTGTTTCGTCCGCTGCGAGCACACCTGCCAAGAGTGTGAGCTCCGCATCGGCTAAGAATGTCGAGAGTGACGCCTATGAGGCCGCCTATAGCTTATTCAAGGCAGGCAGTTATCAAGATGCCATTTCCCGGTTTAACAAGTTTCTCCGGAGCTATCCAGGCTCCAGTTTTGCACCGAGTGCCCATTACTGGATTGGTAATTCTTATTACGCGCTACGTGATTTCAAGAGCGCCATCAGTGCTCAGGAGAAGTTGATCAAAACTTATCCGGACAGCGCAAAGGCCCCCGATGCGATGCTCAACATCGCCAGCAGCCAGCAGGAAATGAATAAAAAACCCGCTGCAAGGAAAACTCTGGAAACGCTTGTGGCCAAGTATCCGGGTAGCGAGGCCGCCGACAAGGCCAAGCGTCGGCTGATCAGTAAAAAGTAATTTAACCCGTCATGGGGTATTCTCCCGTACATCTACGATATGGTTCAAACCATCTCCCCTCCTATATCCAAGGTCACACAACCCCGCGAAGCGGAGAGTTTGCGTATCAGCGAGATATTTTTCTCTCTACAGGGAGAAACCAGCCGCTCAGGATTGCCGACCGTATTCGTACGTTTGACCGGTTGCCCCCTGCGCTGTGCTTATTGCGATACCGACTACGCTTTCTATGGAGGAAAGCGTCGGTCAATCGCTGATATTCTGGCGGAGGTTGCCAGCTACGGCGCCTGCTACGTGACGGTGACCGGAGGAGAGCCCCTGGCACAGAAAGAATGTCCGCTATTGCTTACCTTATTGTGTGATGCAGGCTATTCGGTATCGCTCGAAACCAGCGGCGCATTGGATATATCTGGAGTAGATGATCGCGTTTCGAGGATTCTGGATATCAAAACGCCGGGTTCGGGCGAAGCGGCAAAAAATCACTGGCCAAATCTCCAACATCTTACGCCCCATGATGAAGTGAAGTTCGTGTTGTGCGATGAAGTCGACTATCAATGGGCGCTGGAGGTGATGCATGAGCGTCAATTGAATCTCATCTGTCCAATTTTATTTTCGCCGGTCTATGGCAAGCTTGACCCCGCGATGCTGGCTGCATGGGTGTTACGCGACCGCATAATGGTCCGGGTGCAGATCCAGCTTCACAAATTATTGTGGGGAGAGGGCGCGGGACGGTGAAGAGCGAACAAAAATACCTCGCCAATTTCCCATCTTGACTTCATGGCCAGGGCTGTAGTTCTTTTGTCAGGTGGGCTGGACTCCGCCACCACGCTTGCCATTGCCCGTAATAGAGGGTATGAATGCTACGCTTTGAGCGTGGATTACGGTCAGCGCCATGCATCGGAACTTGCGGCTGCGGAAGAACTGGTGCATTCGATCGGCGCGCGTGAACACAAGGTAATCAAGCTCGATCTGTCCGTATTCGGCGGTTCGGCATTAACGGATAAATCGAGCGCTATACCGACGGAAGGCTCCACCGCCGGTATTCCAGCCACGTATGTGCCTGCCCGTAACACCATCATGTTGTCTCTCGCGCTCGCCTGGGCCGAAGTGCTCAAGAGCCGGGATATTTTCATTGGGGTCAACGCAGTAGACTACTCCGGTTATCCGGATTGCCGCCCCGCGTACATCCAGGCATTTGAGGAGATGGCAAATCTTGCTACCAAAGCTGCGATTGAAGGCGCCAGGCTAAGCATTCACGCACCCCTTATAGCGTTGTCGAAAGCGCAGATCATTCAGCACGGGATCTTGCTGGGGCTCGATTACAGTTCGACCGTGTCGTGTTATCAGGCGGATGAAGATGGGCGCGCCTGTGGCATGTGCGATTCCTGCCGGTTACGGCGGGCGGGGTTTGAATCAGCCGGCGTGGCCGATGTAACGCGTTATCAACACATTATCAAAACCGGTGGCTGCACCTGATTCCCTGATCCATAGCGGGAAAGCGTATTCAGCCATCCTCTCTTCATGATCCCCTGGCTCACGCCCGAAACTCCTTTTCCCCCGTTAGACACTGCGCTCACCCAGCCTAACGGTTTGCTCGCGGCCGGCGGTGATCTCTCGCCGCAACGGCTGATCGAAGCCTACCGCTGCGGGATTTTTCCGTGGTTCAACCAGGGCGACCCTATTTTATGGTGGAGCCCGGATCCACGCATGGTACTTTTCCCTGCCGAGCTTAAAATATCCCGGTCGTTAAGAAAAACGCTGAAGAAGGCTAATTATACGATCAGGATCGACAGTGCTTTCAACCAGGTGGTGCAGGCGTGCGCCGCGCCCCGCAAGGAGCGAGCAGGCACATGGATCCACGATGAGATGATCGCAGCTTACACTGCGCTGCACGAGATGGGCTGGGCCCATTCCATCGAAACATGGATAGATGGCGAGCTGGCGGGTGGATTGTACGGTGTTGCGCAGGGAAGGATGTTTTTTGGCGAATCCATGTTTTCCCGCGCTACCGATGCGTCCAAGGTTGCATTCGTGCACCTGGTAAGACACCTTGAGCGCCGAGGCTTCAAAATGATCGACTGCCAGATGAAAACCGCTCATCTCGCTTCTTTCGGCGCTCGGGAAATTTCCCGCAAGGAATTTAGTCTAAAATTAAAAGAATTGGTAAACTACCCGGAACGAGTCGACAAATGGTGTGTGGATTATGAGTCACTTGAATGATCTTCCGTCTTCAACGCTGCAGTTTTACACTACCGCGTCTTATCCATGTAGTTACCTGCCGGAGCAATTGGCGCGGTCTCAGGTGGCAACACCCAGCCACCTGATCGATACCGGTGTCTATGGCGCATTGGTACAGGCCGGCTTTCGCCGTAGTGGCGCTTTTACCTACCGCCCATATTGCGACAATTGCAGTGCTTGCATGCCGGTACGGATCGTGGTTGACGAATTGATTTCGAGGCGCGCCCAACGTCGTTCCTGGAAACGTCATCAGAACCTGGTCGCCACTCAACACGGTCTTTATTATCATCCGGATCACTATGCGCTATACCTGCGCTATCAGGCGCGCCGCCATAGCGGGGGCGGCATGGATCGAGACAGCCGAGAGCAATACCGCCACTTCCTGCTGCCAAGCAACGTCAATTCCAGCCTTGTCGAGTTTCATGAAAATGGCAAGCTGCGCATGATCAGTATTATCGATGAGTTGCACGACGGCATATCATCTGTATATACCTTCTTCGATCCCGATGTGCCGGGGGCCAGCTTCGGTACCTATAATATTTTATGGCAGGTACAACTGTGCCGGCTATTGAAATTGCCCTATCTTTATCTTGGTTACTGGATAAAGGAAAGCCGAAAAATGGCATATAAGGCAGGTTTCAGGCCGCTGCAAGGTTTGGTCGGGGGGCAATGGGAACCGCTGAGCCATTCCAGGATTCCTGAAGACTGAGACCAGTTCTCAGGAATGGCCGAAACATCGAGCCATGAACTTATCGCTATGAAGTTAGCGTTGTGCCGCCCTTATCGCTGCTGCGCGTGTAGCCAGCGGTTTTGCCTTATCCGCGTGGCCAATTTCCCGATAGAGCTGCGCCAGGTTTTCAAGGCTTGTTGCTACATTAGGATGATTTCGACCCAGTGATTTTTCCGAGATAGCCAATGCGCGCCTGAACAGCGGCTCGGCATAAGGGTACTTGCCCTGTTCGTTATACAGGCCCGCCAAATTATTCAAGCTCAAGGCAACGTTTGGATGATCCGGACCCAGCGCCTTTTGCGACATCGCCAGTACTCGTTTAAAAAGTGGTTCAGCCTGCGCATATTGTTGTTCGGCTGTATACAGCAGCGCAAGGTTGTTCAGGCTCATCGCTACGTTTGCATGGTTCGGGCCAAGCGTTTTCTCTAATATATCCAGCGCGCGCTTGAGAAGAGGCTCAGCCTGCGCATACTGTTCCTGGGCCTGATATAGCTGCGCCAGGTTATTCAGGCTCATGGCTACATTGGGATGATCCGGCCCGAGCGCCTTCTCATCGATTGCCAACGCACGCTTGTACAGCGGTTCGGCCTGCGCGTATTGTTCTTGTTTCCTGTAAAGCATAGCGAGATTGTTCAATGTCGCTGCCATCTCGGGGCCTTCCCCGACAGACTTTTCAAAAATAGCCAGGGCGCGTATGAGGAGAGGTTCCGCCTGTTTATACTGATCCCGGGCGCTATATAGAAACGCCAGGCTGTTCAGGCTCGAGGCAATGTCGGAATGGTCTGGTTCTCTCGTTTGTTCGGCTATCTGCAGCGCCTTGGCCGCGACCACGGTCGCGCGGTTATAGTCCCCTTGCTCATAAAGCAATTCCCACTCCTGGTTGAGCGTATCCCAATCAGTGATGGCATGAGCCAATCCCGAAGAGGCCATGAAAACCAGGATCAGGCACTGGCGAGTCAGCTTGGCGAATGTAATCATTTACGCTTATGAGAAGTAACAAACCATGGGTAATTTATTGCCGAATACTGAAGGAACCCTTGAACCTGAATCGCCGGTTGACCGCTTATTTTCGGCTCATTTGCCAACCGAGTAATCACTATAACGAAGAAAGATTTTCTGTGCCCCGTGAGCTTTATTTTTCGGTGAACTCGCTCCACTCCATTCAATGCGAGATTTAGATTGAATGGATACGTTTTACCAGGTATCAAACACGATGAAAAAAACTCTCGCGGTTGGGCGATGCCTCGATCAACCGCGCTTGTTCCAACGACCAGCCTCCCTATGACGATGATTAACGGTCGCAAGTTCCTTTACAGACTCGGCACTTTCCGGGTGTTAAAATGAATACATGTTCTATTCCTTACTTCGTCCGCTATTATTCAGTCTCGAACCCGAAACAGCTCACCGCGTTACGTTTGATGCAATCGAGAAAGCTTATCGTTTCGGACTGATCAATCGCGCCCCGATAGCATGCCAGCCCCGCCATGTCATGGGTCTCGACTTTTCCAATCCTGTCGGCATGGCTGCCGGGCTGGATAAGAACGGTGAACACATTGACGCACTGGCGGCGCTCGGGTTTGGTTTTATCGAAATTGGTACGGTAACGCCCCGTCCACAACCGGGGAACCCCAAGCCTCGGCTGTTTCGTATTCCTCGGGCACAAGCCATAGTCAATCGCATGGGCTTCAACAATGACGGTATCGATAAACTGATAGCGAATGTCAGGCGTGCAAATTACCGCGGCATACTTGGCATCAATATCGGAAAGAATTTCGATACCTCGATGGAAAAGGCGGTTGACGATTACTTGACTTGCCTGCGCAAAGCCTATCGCTACGCCGATTATATCGCCATCAACATTTCTTCGCCTAATACGCCCTCTCTCCGGCAACTACAAAACGCCGACGAACTGGATCATCTGCTGGATGCGCTGAAGCTGAACCAGCAAAAACTCGCCGACGAGTACGGAAAATATACGCCGCTTGCCGTAAAAATCGCTCCCGACCTCGATCTGCAGCAAATAGACTCTATTTCGGCGCTTTTGATGAAACATCGTATAGACGGGGTTATCGCGACGAATACCACTATTTCCCGCACTGGAATAGAGACACTACCCTATGCATCCGAGTCTGGTGGATTGAGTGGTGTACCGCTGGCTAAACGCGCCACCGCTGTCATCAGACGCTTGCATGGAGTGCTGCAAGGCGCGCTGCCCATCATTGGCGTAGGCGGCATCATATGCGCAGCGGACGCAGAGGAAAAAGTCGAGGCTGGAGCAAGCCTGGTCCAGATATACAGCGGCCTGATCTATCGCGGCCCTGGCCTGATACGGGAGATTGCGCATGCATTGTGCGCCTCGGACACGCAGCGTTCTTCACGGGCGGGTTTGGGATGAACGAAAATTTACTGGTAGCGGAAATCGACGCAATACTGCCGCAAACCCAATGCCGCCGGTGCGGATTCTCCGGCTGCGAACCCTACGCCAGGGCCATTGCTGACGGGCATGCCAACATCAACCAGTGTCCTCCCGGTGGCGACGAGGGCATTCGCAAACTGGCGGAGTTGCTGGGGATAAGGCCCATGGCGCTGAACCCCCTGCACGGTAACCTCAAACCCAGGACCGTGGCGCTGATTGACGAGCAGCCCTGCATAGGTTGCACGCTTTGTATCCAGGCGTGTCCGGTGGATGCCATCGCAGGCGCGGCCGGCCACGCGCATACTGTCATTGCGGCCGAATGTACCGGTTGCGAGTTGTGTGTTGCGCCGTGCCCGGTCGATTGTATCAGCATGATTCCATCCAAGGTACGAACTGCCGGTTCCGCAGGTAAGGACGACGCCAAAATTGATGACCCCTTGATACTTGAAGACGACAAGCAAATTGCCGACCGCGCGCGCGCGCGGTATCAATTCAGGCTGCAAAGGCTCGAGCGTGAAAAACAGGAGAACGAAGAAAGGCTTAAACAAAAAGCCGAAGGAATGAGTGGTATTTCATCACCTGCCACCGATCTCAAGAAAGCAACTATCCAGGCTGCTCTGGAGCGTGCCATGGTCGTTCAAGCGCAGGCATCGAAGAAAAATAGCGCTGCGGATCCGTCGGTAACATCCCACCATAGTATTAATTCATGAATTCAAATATACGCCGCGAAATATTCAGGCGCTTCAAGTCGGTTAACCCGCACCCCACCACCGAACTGGAGTATGGTTCGACCTTTGAATTGCTTATCGCAGTGATCCTTTCGGCCCAGGCTACCGACAAGGGCGTGAACCTGGCGACCCGGAAACTGTTTCCCACGGCAAATACACCTGAGAAAATTCTCGCCCTGGGGGAAGCCGGGCTGCGGGATTACATCAAGAGCATCGGGTTATATAAAACCAAGGCCAAGAATATTATCGCTACTTGCAACCTGCTTATCCAGCATCACGACAGCGAGGTGCCGCAGACACGGGAAGCGTTGGAAAAACTGCCGGGCGTGGGGCGCAAGACCGCCAACGTGATATTGAATACCGCTTTCGGCCAACCCACTATGGCGGTGGATACGCATATTTTCCGGGTCGCAAACCGAACCGGGCTTGCGCGCGGCAAAACCGTGCTGGAGGTGGAGTTGAAACTACTGAAGTGCATACCGAAGGAATTCAGCCACGATGCGCATCACTGGCTCATTTTACATGGGCGGTATGTATGCATCGCGAGAAAGCCGAAATGTGCCATTTGTATCATTAATGATTTGTGCGAGTTCAAGGAAAAAAATCTTTAACCTAAATCCGGTAGTTGACCGCTCATTTAATAGATCAGTATTATGATTAATAACAATATTTCATATTATTTGACGCTCACCTTTCGGGTGAGGTCGCTACCGGGTGAATTGCACGGCTTTTGCGGCACATGGCTGCGTTGCAACTCCTTGGAATGGAACGACCATTCCGCGTCGTTGCGCCTTGCCCTGCACCCCAAAAACCGTACACTTCACCCCGTCCAACTACCAGATTTAGGTTTAAGGAAAACAGCTTTGAGAAAAATGAGTCCGCTCAGTTACAGCCTGGATGTTTAATCCTTCGAGGGAAGAGGCGCGCCAGTTTTTCTTTGACACCTGGCGCAAGTATCGGCAGAGAGAGATACTTTCCGACATGGAAAACATGGCGATTGAGGTGATCCTGCTGCATCCGGAGTACCACGCCATGCTTGATGATCCAGGACGCTACCAGGACAAGGATTATCTGCCCGAAATGGGCGGTACCAATCCATTTTTACATATGGGCATGCATATTGCCATCGGGGAACAGCTCTCGATAGACCAGCCCGCCGGTATTCGCAAGCGATTTGAACGTCTACTGAAGCTGACCGGCAACGAGCACGATGCCGCGCACCAAGTCATGGAATGTCTTGCGGAAATGATTTGGCAGGCACAGCGCAACCAATCTGCGTTTGACGCCTCGGTTTACTTTGAATGCCTGGACCGGTGGAAAAATTGATCTGTATTCGAGGTGACGCTACCCATCCTGTTTATCTGGACTCTGAGTAGCAGGCCACTGGTTTCCAGTCCGCCTGCACCTTCTGAACAAGCCACTTGGGGTGAGTGCTGCGTATGTCCTCTGAGGAAGGACCGGCGCTACTTGGTTGAAAACCGATGGGGACGGCGCCCAAGCGTTGCGCAAAGGGTGCCCCGAAGGGAGCATCGGGACAGTACCGAGGTCCACAACCGTCCCTGACGCCTGCTTTCTACGCCGAGGCCGTGCACCTTCTTCGGGAAAATACTTATTCTGCACTGCGTTCGCGCGCTATCCGTCTCGTTTCCCCCAGCCCATCCCTACATCCATGGGGCCACGATCATGCCCGCCTAGAGCTTATCCAGAAATTCCTGAATCAATATTTGGTTTTCAGACCGGATTGACTTGCAAAATAAGCTGACACATTTTCAATGTCTTCCTTGCTCAGGGCGGCAGCCATGCCAGCCATGATGGGATCCTGGCGTGCGCCCGACTTATATTCGGTCAGCGTTTTCTCCAGATAACTTGCATGCTGTCCGTTCAGTCTCGGAAAAGCAGGTGCGGGACTATTGCCGTCCGGACCGTGGCACGCAGCGCAAACCTCCGCCGCTTTTTTCTTGCCAGCTTCAATATTGGCCGCCATTCCCTGGCTGGAAATCAGCAGCAGCGCGCCGCTCGCCGCGGCAATAACGAAATTTTTCATGAGGCTTTCCTTGCGTGATGAGTAATTATTTTCCGCTGGCGCCAGCGTAATAGGCCGCCAGATCTTCCATATCCTGTTCGGATAGCTGGGCGGCAATCGCCTTCATGCTGGGGTGGCTGCGGGCATCCGTTTTATACGCCTGTAGCGCTTTGACCAAGTACTCGGCATGCTGGCCGCCAATTCTCGGGACGTTATACACCGTCGGGTAAGATGTCCGGTATCCTTCTATTCCATGACAGCCGATACACATGGTATTCTTCTGCTTGCCCGCAGCTGGATCACCCGCTGCCTGAGCCGTACCGGTGACTGCCAGAAGCAAGCCCCACGCAAATAAACTTATTATTGCTGGTCTTTTCATTATCAGTGCCCCCTCTTTACAAAAAGAGCGACTCTAAACGATGTGTCATTCCTGGTCAATCAATAAATCTATAAAACAATAACATATATCGAATAGGGATATATGTTATGAAATTATCGTTATGATTTCTGACCGTTTACCTGGCGTTTTGCATCAAGTTCCTCCCATCGGGCGAGACAACTCATAAGCTCTTCTTCAATCCCAACAAAACGTTCATGCAAGGCCCGCGCTTTTTCCGGTTGATTGAGATAAAAATCCGCAGCACCCAGTTGGCGGGTGATGGCAGCCTGTTCCCGCTCCAGCAGCTCGATCTTTTGAGGCAGCTCATCAAGTTCGCGGACTTCCTTATAATCCAGTTTAATCCGGGTAGGCGATTCACGCACCTCGCGCGCCTTGAGCGGAGCCGTTTGTTGTGATTTTGCCGCCTGTTCCTTTTCCGCCGCTTTCCGATACCCCCTTGCCCGTACCCAATCTTCATAGCCTCCGACATATTCCCGCAGGATGCCATTACCTTCGAAGGCGATAACCTGGGTAACGACGTTGTCGAGAAATTCCCGGTCATGGCTGACGAGAAACAGCGTGCCCGAATAGTTTTGCAGCAACGCCTCCAGTAGTTCCAGCGTTTCGATATCCAGATCGTTGGTTGGTTCGTCAAGGACCAGGACGTTGGCAGGGCGGGTGAACAAACGCGCCAGCAATAGCCGGTTGCGCTCACCGCCCGAAAGAGACTTTACCGGCGAACGCGCCCGCTGTGGCGCAAACAGGAAATCTTCCAGATAGCTGATGACGTGCTTGCGCGTCTCGCCAATATCGATAAAATCCGAACCCTGGCTAATCGTGTCTATCAGGGTTGCCTCCTCATCCAGTTGTTCGCGCAACTGGTCAAAGTAGGCTACCTCAAGCTTGGTGCCCAGTCGGATATCGCCGCTATCCGGTGGTAATTCGCCCAGTATCAGCTTTAACAAGGTGGACTTGCCCGCGCCATTGGGTCCCAGCAACCCCACGCGATCGCCGCGCATGATCCGGCAGGAAAAATTGTCTATGATGGTCTTGTCGCCATATCTTTTGCTGACATGTTCCAACTCAGCCACCATACGTCCGGACTTGGCGCCTTCATCGACGTTGAGATTAACCGTTCCCATCTTTTCACGCCGGTCGGCACGCTCTATTCTCAGCGCTTCCAACCGTCTTACCCTGCCTTCGTTACGCGTACGGCGTGCCTGAATCCCCTTTCGTATCCAGACCTCTTCCTGCGCCAGCACTTTATCGAATTTTTGATTGTGGACGGCTTCAACTTCCAGCATCTCCAATTTTTTTCGCTGGTACTCGGCAAAATCGCCGGGGAAACTTGCCAACTTCCCACGGTCGAGCTCGACAATCCTCGTCGCTACATTATTCAGAAAGCGGCGGTCGTGTGTAATGAACAGCACGCTTCCGGCAAAGTCCTTCAGCAATCCTTCCAGCCACTCGATAGAGGAAAAGTCCAGGTGGTTGGTCGGCTCATCCAATAGCAGCACGTCCGGAGATACCACCAGCGCGCGAGCCAGCGCGACCCGCTTTTTTTGTCCGCCGGAGAGTTGTCCCACCAAAGCGTCGGGGGGAAGATCAAGCTTGTCGATAGCGGTTTCCACCCTGGCCTGGATGCGCCATCCATCCTGAGCTTCCACTTCGGCTTGCAAGTCCTGCAGGCGAGAAAGAAGTGCCTCGGTGTCTCCCGTGCCGTCGCTCAGGAGATGAGACGCTTCATGATAATGAAGCAGTACCTGGCTGACCTTCCCCAATCCCTTCGATACTTCCTCGAATACCGTAAGGGCGGGGTCCAGTTCCGGTTCCTGCGGCACATAGGCCAGTTTCAATCCGGGGGTGCGCCAGATCCTGCCGTCGTCCGGCTTGATTTCGCCTGCGATGATGCGCAGTAAACTCGATTTCCCCCCGCCATTTCTGCCGATCAGCCCGATACGCTCGCCGGTATCAAGCTGCAAGTCTACTTGATCAAGCAACGTGTGATGGCCAAAGGCGAGGCAGGCTCTTTCAAGAGTGAGGAGAGGCATGGGCAGGGAAAGTGACTTCAGCTTGATTGATAAGGGGCGCAATTCTGGCACGCTTGGTGAAATTTGGCAAAGAATCCGCCATTCTGATCAATGCGGATTTGCCGGGCGCGAGAACGATGCGAGTGATCAATCGAACGGCGGCTCGTGTGATAAATCATCCCAGGGCCGCGCGCGTCCGAGCGCCTGAATCGCTTCGCACCAACCCTCACATGCGTTGCGCCCTGTACGGCCCCGCCAGATATTCAGCACGCCCTTGCATTTTGCGTAGAAGTAGAAAAATTTCAGTATTTCCTGACGTTGCACTGCATCCGGACAGACATCGCCACAGACAAGCTTGTCGTCGATGAATCCGCCATCAGTCATGATCACGGCTCCCCAGGCTTTGACGCGTATCCTCGTACCCAACGACAGGCGCGGGCCGAGTACCAGCGCATCCAGAAGGTCGCCGTCGAGGCCGATGTAACCTGGCACGGAGCCATAGTTGAACGGACACGGCACGGGCGAGATAAAGTCGACTCTACCATTGGATCCGCGTTTAAGGAAGCTGCCTCGCGGAACTTCAATCACCACTTCCACCACGGGCGGTTCAGTCAGCGCCGGAATGCTTCGAAGTCCTGCTCTGTCCAGGGTGGACATTATTTATCCATCATCTTGAAGTCCGCTTTTGATCCAGCCCCT
Organism: Nitrosospira briensis C-128; assembly: GCF_000619905.2. NCBI lineage: Bacteria > Pseudomonadati > Pseudomonadota > Betaproteobacteria > Nitrosomonadales > Nitrosomonadaceae > Nitrosospira > Nitrosospira briensis. Next base: position 1,835,991 of record NZ_CP012371.1, read on the forward strand.
CCTCGATTCTTTTGCAGGGTCTCACTGCCCGGTCTCATCCTTTTCGACCAGCAGCGTATACAACCGGCGGCTATCGGCGCGCAATACGATAAACCTGAAAGCGCCAACAGACACCTCTTCACCTCGTTTCGGCAACCGGCCAAATTTATGCAGCACCAGACCCCCGATGGTGTCGTAATCCACGTCACTCAACTCGGCTCCAAGCCTTTCATTAAAATCGCCGATTTCGGTAATAGCCTTGACCCGGTAATGGCCGCCCGGATCCTGCACGATGTTGTCTTCGGCCTCGTCGAAATCATGCTCATCCTCGATGTCACCAACGATTTGCTCCAGCACGTCTTCGATAGTCACCAACCCCGCGACGCCGCCATACTCATCCACTACGATGGCTATATGATTACGGTTACTCCGGAAATCCTTGAGCAACACATTGAGCCGCTTGGATTCAGGGATAAAAACGACCGGCCGCAGCATATCGCGTACATCAAATTCTTCTTCTCCGGCAAAGTAACGCAATAGATCTTTCGCCAGCAATATACCGATGACATTATTTTTATCATTTTCGGTGACAGGAAAGCGCGAGTGCGCGGTCTCGATAACCAGCGGGATGAACTTGTCCGGCGTTTCACTGATATCGATCACACTCATTTGCGAACGCGGAACCATGATATCGCGGGCCTGCATTTCGGATACTTGTATCACGCCTTCGATCATGCTCAGGGCATCCGAATCGAATAAGTTGCGTTCATAAGCAGAATGCAATAACGCAATCAGTTGCTCGCGATCCCCCGGCTTGCGCAAAAGCCAGGCGCTGACGCGCTCGAGTAAGGCCGTTTTGGGGGGATCATCCATATGCGTTTGCCAGCTCGTTTACAAGAAATAAATAAACTGTGGAAGATGCCGACAAGAACATACGGTCCCACTCATAATCAACGTTCTTCAGCGGTGCCCGAAGATTCCCTGTAAGGATTTTCATATCCCAGTCTTTCGACAATTTCGGCCTCCATCTGCTCCATTGCCGCTGCTTCAACATCGCTTTCATGATCGTAGCCCTGAAGATGCAAGACGCCGTGCACGGTGAGGTGTGCGTAATGCGCTGTCAGATTTTTATGTTGTTCACGCGCTTCTCTTTCGATTACCGGCGCACACAGCACGATATCTCCAGCCAGGGATTGCGCGCCCGGCCCAGTATTATCGTAAATAAAAGTCAGGACATTGGTCGGATAATCCCTGTCCCGAAAATTCCGGTTGAGGCTAAGACCCTCCGCTTCATCAACGACGCGCAGCCCGATCTCCGCATCGTGTTTCAATGCGGCTTTGATCCATTTGCGAAACGCCGATCGAGAGGGTACGTCCGCAGCACAGGTGGCGTATTGCGTCGCTAATTTCAGCTTTACTGCGCGGGGCGAGACTGCTGCGGGAGCCGGGGAAAGGTTATTTGTCCTTTTCATATTTTTCATAGGCATTAACAATTCTTTGCACCAACGGATGCCGCACTACATCCTCTGCGCCAAAATGCGTAAAAGCAATACCACGCACTTTTTTCAGGACCTGCTGGGCCTCTACCAGGCCACTTTTCTGATGTTTTGCCAGATCGATCTGAGTAATATCGCCTGTCACCACAGCCTTGGAGCCGAAGCCGATACGAGTCAGGAACATCTTCATCTGTTCGGGCGTCGTGTTTTGCGCTTCATCAAGTATGATAAAAGATTGATTCAACGTGCGCCCGCGCATGAAAGCCAGCGGCGCAACTTCAATTGCACTCCGCTCGAACTGCTTGCTGGTTTTATCAAACCCCATCAGATCGTAGAGTGCATCATAGAGAGGCCGTAGGTAAGGATCCACTTTCTGCGCCATGTCGCCTGGCAGAAAACCCAGACGCTCGCCAGCTTCCACCGCGGGCCGCACCAGCACGATACGCGCTACGATATCGCGCTCCAGCGCGTCCACCGCGCTTGCCACGGCCAGATAGGTCTTGCCCGTTCCGGCTGGGCCGATCGAAAATGTGATGTCATGCGTCTGGATTTGCTGCAGATATTCAACCTGGCGAGGCGTCCGGCCGCGCAAATCGCTGCGGCGGGTAACCAGCGCGGGTTCCGTCGGTTCTTTCGTAGCAGTAGCCGCGGCGAGTTTTTTCGAATGATGAGGATTCATCGCTTCGATCAGGCCCAACTGGATCTGCTCGATGCTCAGATGATGTTGCGCATGGCTGTAAAAATTTCGCAATGCTTCTGCGGCAAGCAAAGTCTGGGCGGATTTGCCGCGTAAGCTGAAATGTTCCCCTCGGCGCGCAATGGTGACATCAAGTACCGTTTCGATCTGCCTGAGATTCTCATCCAGCGCACCGCATAAGTTGGCGAGACGCTGGTTATCAGCGGGGGAAAAAGAAATTTCGACAGGTTGGGGTTTCAAAAAGACTCTAAAATGCGATAGCGAGGTCTTAATTCTGGCAGCGACAGCCGTACTTTGCAAGGAGTGAAGGTGGCGGGAGCTTGCGGGGCCTCACAAAGTCGACATCGCGTGAAAATCTTACTCACGTTCCGTAGGTTTGCTGCACGATTTCCCCGCGCAACGAGTGCGCTAAGGCCGCAGAGATTTTGACGTTTAAAAAATGCCCGATCTTTGTCGCGTCCCCGGCAAAATTTACCATACGGTTATTATCGGTGCGCCCGCAAAGCTCGTTGGCATCTTTTTTGGATTGCCCCTCCACCAGAATACGTTGAGTCGTGCCAACCATGCTTTGGCTGATGGTTCGCGCCTGTTGCTCGACTTTTTCCTGCAAGCGTTGCAACCGCTCAAGCTTGATCTCATAAGGCGTGGTGTCCGGCAAGGCCGCTGCGGGAGTGCCAGGGCGCGGACTATAAATGAAGCTGAACGAACCATCGAAGCGGGTCTCTTCTATGAGCTTCATGGTCGCCTCGAAATCTGCTTCGGTTTCATCCGGGAAACCTATGATGAAGTCGGAGGTAAGCGAAATATCGGGGCGGGCGCTACGCAAGCGGCGGATGATGGATTTGTATTCCAACGTAGTATAGCCGCGCTTCATTGCCGTCAGTATCCGGTCTGACCCGGACTGAACCGGCAGGTGCACGTGACTGACCAATTTCGGCAATGTTTCGTAGGCCTGGATTAATCGTTCAGTGAATTCCTTAGGATGAGAGGTGGTGTACCGGATGCGCTCGATGCCGGGAATGTCATGGATATATTCAAGCAATAGCGCGAAATCGGCCATCTGCCCGTCTTCCCCATCTTCGATGATGCCCCGGTAAGCATTTACGTTCTGCCCGAGCAGCGTCACTTCCTTGACGCCTCGACTTGCCACCCCTGCAATTTCCGCCAGTACGCTGCTCAGGGGACGGGAGATTTCCTCGCCACGTGTATAGGGCACCACGCAAAAACTGCAATATTTGCTGCAGCCTTCCATGATAGAAACGAAAGCGGTCGAACCTTCAGTACGTGCTGGCGGCAGATGGTCGAATTTTTCGATTTCGGGGAAAGAAATATCCACCTGCGGGCGGCCCGTGGCTTGACGCGCAGAAATCAACTGCGGCAACCGGTGCAGGGTTTGCGGACCAAATACCAGATCCACATATGGCGCGCGCTTCACTATTTCCGCGCCTTCCTGGCTGGCCACACATCCTCCCACACCGATGAGAAGATTCGGGTTAGCGGTTTTAAGATGCCTGACGCGCCCCAGATCATGAAATACCTTTTCCTGGGCTTTCTCCCGCACCGAGCAGGTATTGAACAAGATTACATCGGCCTCAGCGGGATCATCTGTTTTTTCCATGCCTTGCGCGTCATGCAGCACGTCCGCCATCTTGTCCGAGTCATACTCGTTCATTTGGCAGCCAAATGTTTTAATATAAAGTTTTTTAGCCACACCTATCTCCAACCTTACCGAAATATTGTTCGAACTATCCAGTACAGCGACCGTTCGGAAGTCGTAACGAATGCACGGGTTTCAGCACGTCAAAGCCGGGGTGAGGCTTATACGGCGCGGCAACCACTGTTTTCATCACGAGACATGATTTGCCGGAGTCCGGTAATGCCGTAAATGAGCTTATCCGCTGTTTCTCAGCCCTGCGGCCACGCCATTGATAGTGAGTTGTATTGCACGCTTCACGGCATCGGTCGCATCGCCCGAACGATAACGCCGCAACAGTTCTACCTGCAGATGATTGAGCGGATCGATATACGGTGTGCGGTTACGAATACTGCGAGCAAGTGTAGGGTTATCCTGCAGCAACTCAGTGCGGCCGGTGACTGCGAAAAGCCACTTCACGCTGAGATCCCATTCTTTCTGTATGCGCCCAAAAACTTCTTCACGCAAGTTGATATCGGTAACCAGCTCAGCATAACGCGATGCAATGCCCATATCGGTCTTGGCGAGCACCATATCCATATTGGATAACATGGTTTGCAGGAATGGCCAGGTACTATGCATTTCCTGCAGAAAACCCAGCCCTTTTTTGCCTCGACCCTGGCGCTGGACAAACATTTCCACCGCCGTGCCAAAACCGTACCAACCCGTAATCATGGCGCGATTGACACCCCAGCTGAACGTCCAGGGTATCGCGCGCAAATCTTCTATACGATCGGATTGGGTGCGTGATGGCGGACGGCTGCCAATATTAAGTCCGGCGATTTCCCTGATCGGCGTCGATTCCTGGAAATAGCGCTTGAACCCCGGAGTTTCGTATACAAGGTTGCGATAAGCGGTGAGTGCATCGTGCGCGAGTATTTCCATGGTATTGTGATACTCGGCAGCGCGTTTACCAAGCGGATCGCGGCTCAGCAATGTAGCCTCAAGCGTCGCGGCAACCAGCGTTTCAAGATTTCGCCGCCCGATTTCCGGATCGGCATATTTGCTGCCGATGACTTCGCCTTGCTCGGTGATGCGTATCTGACCATTCACGCTCGCCGGTGGCTGGGCTAATATTGCCTGATAGCTCGGGCCACCGCCACGTCCAACCGTGCCGCCACGCCCATGAAAGAGGCGCAGTTCAACCTTGTGCCTGGCAAAAATCTTCGTCAATTCGGTTTCAGCCTTGTAAAGCTCCCAGTTGGCCGCGAGAAAACCTCCATCCTTGTTGCTGTCGGAATAACCCAGCATCACCTCTTGTACATTGCCGCGCGAATCCAGGAGCTTGCGGTAATATGGCAGCGAAAATAACTCGTCCATAACGGCGCCACAGCCGCGCAAGTCCGCGATAGTTTCGAACAACGGAACGATATTGAGATGCAGGTGCGGCTTTTCGCCGGGTTGCAAAAGACCTGCTTCCTTGAGTAGCAGCGCGACCTCCAGTATGTCGGAAACGCCGTCGGTTTTGGAAATGACATAATTTGGCAACGCGGCGCGACCAAAGCGCCGGTGAATTTCCGTTGCCGTTTGTGCCATGCACAGTTCGCTCTGGGCAAGTTCGGAGTATTCCAGATAAGGTGAGCGCAAGAGACGAGGGCTGCTGATTTCGGTCAGCAGCCACTGCACCCGTTCCGTCTCGGTCAATTCGGAATAATTCCGGTCACGTGCACAATGTCCGAGCAATTCCGCAACGACCTGCTCATGTATGCCACTATGCTGGCGCATATCCAGCGACGCGAGATGAAAGCCGAACACCTCCGCTGCGCGCCGCAGATGACGCAGATCGCCACGCGCCAATAATTCGGATTTGTGCTGCTTGAGCGACTGAATGACGATATCAAGATCCTTGATGAATTCCGTGCTTTTTGCGTAGGGTGCAGCAGGTCCAACCGGTCGCCGCTGCCTGATTACATGACCAAGGCCCTGGCTGGTAGCAGCGAGTCGCGCATAGATACCGATCAATGCGCGGCGGTAAGGCTCATCCGCACGGCTGGGGGCTCGGTCAGGCGATGCCTCGGCCAACGCCGCCAAGGCGTCATCCACATCCACGAGGCGCTCGGTCAGGCTTAACCTGCGGCCTATCCGATGTACTTCACCCATATAAAAATCCAATGCCAGCGCCGACTGTCTCTCAGACGCATGGAGCATGACTTCATGGGTGACGAAAGGATTGCCGTCGCGATCACCGCCTATCCAGCTACCGATGCGAAGAAACGGGGGAATACGGGGCGCATCTGCACCCATTCCACTTTCCAGCAAATCCTCCATTTCCGCATACAGGCGCGGTACCTCGGTGAGAAAAGTATAGTGATAATAGGCAAGACCATTATTGATCTCGTCATAAACGGAGAGACGCGCCGAACGCAGGATACGGGTCTGCCATAATATCTGGATGGCACAACGCAACTCCTCTTCGTTATTGCGCAGTTCATCCGGCGTAAGCTGCATTCGATCACGCTCGTTTAAAAGATGCGCAATAGCCAGGTGGCAGTCCAGTATGCTTCGGCGTTGCACTTCAGTCGGATGCGCGGTCAAAACCGGGGAAATCAATGCCTTATCGAAGAATCGGGCCAGGGCGACGCCATTCGTTTCGCTGGAGATGATCCTCTTCAGCGCGAGTGCCACGCTGCCTGCCTGCGGCGGCGACCCGTCAAGAAGATAGCTGCGGCGGCGGCGATTGTGATGCATATCCTCGGCAATGTTCGAAAGCTGCGAGAATTGGCTGAATGCACGAACTACCGCTTCCGTCGCCTTGTTGCTCAACTGATTGAGCATCACGTCCAGTTCGTGCCGCGCCTCCAGGTCCTGCTCCCGTCGGAATCGAATCGCGGTCTGGCGAATATTCTCGACAAGATCAAAAGTAGGTTCGCCTTCCTGCTCACGCAGGGTATCGCCCAACATACGGCCAAGCAGGCGGATATCCATGCGAAGGGGATCATCCTTGGGCCTGTCGTTATCGATGATGTCATTTTTTTCAAGGCTTCCGCTCGGGGAAGCAAGGGATGTCATAACGCTACCTCTTCTTGAACGCAGATACGAGCTGATGGCGGGTGCACTTCAATCCGGCTTGGAGCTTGGCATGCTAAAATAAACGCCGGCAGTAATTCCCTAATTTTCTCACCGTAATAATAATGCTTAATTCATCATCCATACCCTCACAAATCATTATCGCGACCCGTGAAAGCGCTCTCGCCTTGTGGCAGGCACATTTTATTCGAGCACGGCTGGCGAAATTATACCCGCAAATAGAATGCGAAATACTTGGGATGACCACTAGGGGGGATCAGATACTCGACATATCCCTCTCGAAGATCGGCGGCAAGGGGTTGTTCATAAAAGAACTGGAACAGGCGCTGGAGGACCGCCGGGCAGATATCGCTGTGCATTCGATGAAAGATGTGCCGATGGACATGCCGGCAGGATATGCGCTGGCAGCTATAGCTGAACGCGAAGATCCGCGTGATGCTTTCGTTTCCAATCAATACGCCGGCCTCGACGCACTCCCGCCGGGCAGCGTGGTGGGAACTTCGAGCCTGCGGCGTGAAAGCCAGTTGCGCGCGCGCTTTCCGCATTTGCAGGTGCAGCCGTTGCGGGGCAACGTTCAGACTCGCTTGCGCAAGCTGGATGAGGGAAAGTTTGCGGCGATCATTCTCGCAGCTGCAGGTTTAAAACGGCTGGGGCTGGCTGATCGCATTACTGCATTGCTAAGTCCGGAAGTGAGTTTGCCGGCGGTGGGGCAGGGCGCTTTGGGAATCGAATGCCGGTCGGATCGAACCGACTTGATCAAATTGATGGAACCTCTGCATCATCTTCCGACCGCTCAGTGCGTTGAAGCGGAACGCGCCATGAGCCGTGCTTTGGGAGGAAGCTGCGAAGTTCCGCTGGGTGGTTTTGCAGAAATAAACCGGGGTGTCCTGCGGTTGCGCGGTTTCGTCGCCAGCCAGGATGGATCACGCGTGATAAGCGATGAACTGAGCGGCAATCCCGGGACGGGTACGGTAATGGGCGCACAACTGGCACAGAATCTGAAAGCACGTGGCGCGCAAGAAATCCTGACGGCACTCGAATCGCAAACGACTGAACCCGTGAGCCATCCGTGACCGGACCACTGGCCGGGATCGACATCCTGGTTACACGTCCGGCGCATCAGGCTGGCGAGCTTGCTGACAGGATACGCTTGGCGGGCGGTAATCCTGTTTTGTTTCCGGTGCTCGAGATCCTCGATATCCCGAATCTGAATCCATTACTGGACTTGATCGATCGGCTCGATGAATTCGATATTGCAGTTTTTATCAGCCCCAACGCCGTTGCCAAGGCAATGAGCCTCATCAGCGCAAAACGGACGCTGCCTGTCAAGTTAAAAATAGTCGCTGTTGGCCAGGGCACTACGAAGGAACTGGGAAACTTCGGCGTCACCGGGGTAATCGCGCCGGCTTTGCGCTTCGATAGCGAGGCTTTGCTTGATCTGCCGCTCTTGAGGCAGGTGAAAGGCAAGCGCATCGTAATTTTTCGCGGCGACAAGGGGCGTGAATTGCTTGCGGAAAGTTTGTCGAAGCGAGGCGCTGTCCTCGAATACGCGGAATGCTACCGTCGTGTCATGCCGAAACCGGATACTGCCCCGTCGCTGAGCGCGTGGACAAATGCCCAGATGAAGGCGATTACCATAACCAGCAGCGAAGGATTGCGCAATTTATGCGAAATGGTGGGCGAAACGGGCGGAGCATGGCTTAAGAAAACGCCTTTGTTCGTTTCTCATGTGCGTATAGCCCAAGCCGCGGCAAATCTCGGGTTCGCCCATGTCGTTCTAACCAATGCTGGAGATGATGGATTGCTGGAGGGTCTGCTGAATTATTTTCGGCCAGAAACCACCACAGAGATTCCTGGTCCGGAAAAACAATGAGCGCGGAAAAACAACCCGGCAAGACCGAAAAACCTCGGGAAGTGCGCAAGAGGTTGGCCTTGCGCATCCCCCCGCTCTTGATTTTTGTCATAATCCTCGTGCCCATTATCGCGCTGCAATGGTATGACACTCGTAGCCAGATCGGAGGATTGCAGCATGAGCTGGCGAAGCGGCTGGCCGAAGCCGATGCTTCGGGAAAGGAGTCGCGCAATATTGTAGTGGAGGCGGCCGAGGCAGGACGCCGGACCGAAACAAAGCTCGGTTTGCTCGAATCAAGGCTCGCGGAATCGCAAAACCAGCAGTTGGCGCTTGAGGCGCTGTACCAGGAACTTACGCGTAATCGCGATGAGGCAACGCTGGAAGAAGTGGAACAACTGCTGCTCATCGCCAATCAGCAGCTTCAGCTTGCAAGTAACGTAAAAGCAGCCCTGATCGCGATGCAAGAGGCCGATGCCCGGCTGCAGCGCCTTGACCGTCCACAGTTGTCTTCCCTCCGTAAGGTTCTGTCAACGGATATGGATCTTCTCAAGGCGGCGCCATATGTGGATACAGTAGGCGTCAGTATACGCCTGGACAATCTCGCCGCTTCGGTCGATGCATTGCCTTTGGCAATGGAACTTCGCCCGCCCGAACCCGGCACTTCCCAGCCCCGGATTCCAGTAACCGAGAATATGTGGCTCCGGTTCCTGCACGAAGCGTGGGAGGACATCAAGCGCCTGGTACGGATTCAGCACATGGATAAGCCGGATATTGCCCTGTTATCGCCATCACAGGCTTATTTTTTGAGGGAAAATCTGAAGCTGCGTCTTTTGTCGGCGCGGCATGCGCTTCTGGCTCGCGACGGAACGAGCTTCAAGGCGGATATCGATGCATCCATGGACTGGATAGGCCGGTATTACGACAACAGCTCGAGGTCTGTCGTCAACATGCTTGAAACCCTGCGCCAGCTGCGAGAAAGTGAAATTGGTATTGAGCTGCCACGTATTTCCGCGAGTCTCGACGCAGTGCGCAACTATCGTCTCGCCCGTGATCGGGGAAATAGATGAAGGGAGCGCTCTGGCTTCTGGCGTTGTTCCTGATTGCGGTAGCGGTAACACTTGCGGCCAGATACAACAGCGGTTATGTACTGGTAGTGGCTCAGCCTTATCGCATCGAGCTATCGCTCAATTTACTGGCAGCGTTGCTGCTGGTAATATTTTTTATCGCCTATTTCGTAGTGCGGTTGGCTGTCGTTACTTTCAGGTTGCCGGCGGAAGTGAGCGGATTTCGTCTCCGCCGGCGTCGCGAAAAAGCACGAATGATGATGCTGGATGGGCTCCGAGCCTTCTTCGAAGGCCGTTATGCCAAGGCTGAGAAAGCTTCCGCAGCCGTTCTGGAATTGAAAGAACCTCCCTCCGTCAGCGCGCTCAACGCAATGGTTGCGGCCCGTTCCGCGCACGAGCTGAGAAAGTATTCTCGTCGTGATGAGCTCATTGCAATGGCAAAAACGAGCGCACCGAAAGAAATGACCTTGCTGCTAATGACGCAAGCCGAGTTGCTGCTGGATGAACATCGGCCCGAAGAAGCGCTAAAAATATTGCATTCTCTTCCTCATACCGGGGCGGGCAAGCATACCGCGGCGTTGCGGCTGGAACTGAGAGCGCAGCAGCGATCAAAAAATTGGGACGCCGTACTGGATCTGCTCGGGCAACTGGACCAGCGTAATGCCGTTGACAAGACCGTGATGAAGCAACTACGGCTGCAGGCGCGCATGGAAAGTCTCAAAAGCAGGATGCTGAATCCGCAGGCGCTGAAGGAATATTGGCAGAATATATCTTCGGTCGACAAGAAAGACAGCAAATTAGCTGCTGCCGCAGCGCGGGCTTATGCAGCGATGGGCGATTGTGTCACAGCTCATCAGATTATCGAGGAGAGTTTAAATGCCCAGTGGGATTCCGAATTAGCCGGATTATATGCGAAATGTCTGGGAAGCGACGCCATCAGCCAAATCGAGCACGCCGAAGCGTGGCTCGAATCTCATCCAAATGACGCCTGCCTGCTGCTGGCGCTGGGCAAGCTTTGCGTTTATTGCGAGCTTTGGGGCAAAGCGCAAAGCTATCTGGAGGCAAGCCTGTCGGTGGACCCGGATTATCCCGCTCATCTTGCATTGGCGCAGTTGAACGAGAAACTCGGACGGCTCGAACTGGCAAGGGACCACTACAGCAAGGGATTGGAACTTGCATTGTGGCGACTGGACGCGCTAGAGCAGGAGTAACTCGGAAATGGATCGGCCGCAGGGTCCGATTGGTTTCATTCCAGCCCGCTGTATGTCAAAAGATAATTGTCTTATGCCGTACAACGGCGGATTGCCGGGTGAGGGCGGGTAAAAAGTTCAGGATCGGGGTTCGCGTGGCGAAACAGTGAATGCGTCGGAAAAGAATTCCTCTTCCGGAAGACTGCGCAGCGTCGTGAAATCCTTGTGGGCGGCTTCAACCATTGCCGGTGTTCCGCAAGCGTATACCTGATACCCGGCGAGGTTGTCAAAATCCTGCAGCACGGCCTGATGCACCAGGCCGGTCCTTCCGCTCCAGTTATCGGAAGGCAGTGCCTCGGATAACACCGGAATAAACGTAAAGTTGTCATGCTCCCGCTGCCAGTTTCCCGCCATGTCCGCCATATATAGATCGGCCTTCGTACGGTTACCCCAATAAAGCACGATCTGTCGTTCATTGGCGCGCAGATATTGTACGTGGAAGATATGCTCGAGTATGCTTTTGACCGGGGCGAAACCCGTGCCGCTGGCAACGAATAGGATCGGTTTGTCTGAATCTTCGCGCAGAAAGAATGTGCCGAGCGGCCCCTCAAAGCGCAAAATATCCTTTTCTTTCATCTTGGTGAACACGTGCTCGGCGAACGTACCCCCCCGATAGTTGCGCACGTGCAATTGGAGCAATTCGTCGTCATGAGGCGCGTTGGCCAGCGAAAAACTCCGGCGCTTGCCATCTTTCATGAGAATATCAATATATTGCCCAGCAAGAAATTGCAACCGCTCGTTAGTTGGCAGCTTCAGGGAAATAACCATTACATCAGGTGCGACTCGCGCCAGTTGCTGGACACGGCACGGCAGTATTTTGACTTTGATATCTTTTATCGCCCCAATTTCCCGACATTCAATTATAAGTTCCGATAGCGGCACGGCACAACAAAACAATGCCATTCCAGACTGTTTCTCCATTTCGGTTAACGCACTTTCGTTATAACTGCCGAAATCTACCTTTCCCTGTATGATTTTGCCCTTGCAAGTCCCACAGGCACCGTTTCGGCAGCCATAAGGAAGCGGAAAACCTTCACGAAGCGCAGCTTGCAGCACGGTTTCGCCGGGTTGAGCGAAAAAGACGTGTCCGCTCGGCTTGATAGTGATTTGATGCGGCATCTGGTTACAAATGAGTCGATAAAGACAGATTAACTGACGGCAAAGAAGATGAACATGACGAAACGGACGCTTTTATTTATTGGTTGCGGCGACATTGCCTTGCGCACAGCGCCCCTGTTACAGGCGCACTACCGGCTACTGGGCTTGCATCGGAGACCTGAGAGCCGCGCCGCATTACGTTTGCATGGGATTACGCCCGTGTCCGGGAATCTCGATATACCGGGCAGCCTTGCCAAACTGGCGGGAATGGCTCATGCAGTTGTTCACCTGGCCCCGCCACCGAGCCGTGGCCAACGAGACACCCGCACCGCAAACCTCCTGGCAGCGCTGACAAAGCGGCCAAAGATGAAGGGGGCAATGTTACCACAACGTCTTGTCTACATCAGTACCAGCGGTGTGTACGGTGATTGCAACGGCGCGCTGGTGGATGAAACCCGTTTGATAAATCCTCAAACCGCGCGCGCGGTGCGTCGTGCCGATGCGGAGACGCAGGTGCGCTATTGGGGACTGCGCAATGGCGTGAGTGTTTCAATCCTTCGCGTGCCTGGGATTTATGCCGGCGATCGCTTGCCGCTGGCCCGGTTGCATGAGCGCGCGCCAGCGTTATTGCCGGAAGAGGATAGCTATACGAACCACATACACGCCGACGACCTCGCCCGCATTATCTCCGCAGCGTTGCACTACGCAAAACCAGGCAGGATTTATCATGCCTGTGACGACTCGAGACTGAAGATGGGAGAATACTTCGATCTCGTGGCGGACCGGTTCGATCTGCCGCGGCCGCCGCGTATCTCCCGGACCGAAGCGGAAAGTTTTATATCCCCAGGTATGCTATCGTTCATGCAAGAATCGCGGCGGCTGGCAAATGTCCGTATAAAGCACGAGTTGCGCGTAAACCTTCGCTATCCCACCGTGGTCGAGTGTTTCGCGCCGAGCGCAGCAAGTACTTCGGAAAATGGGTAAAATCCGGTCTACGGATGATTTTAGTGCCACCAGCACAATCAGCACAATCGCAATGGAGCCCATACTCGTCGTTACCAATTTGCCCGATCAGGCGAGCGCCATGGCCCTTGCCCGCCAACTGGTCGATGAACGGTTGGCGGCCTGCGTTAACGTGCTTGATGGATGCACTTCTGTCTACCGCTGGCAGGGGAAAAACGAAAGTACCCGCGAAGTGCCGATCTTCATTAAAACTCTTGCGCAGCATTATGCGCGGCTGGAGCAGGTGATAAACGCCATGCACCCTTACGAACTACCCGAAATCATTGCTGTCCCAATAAGCAACGGATTGCCTGCTTATTTGAAGTGGATCGCGGACGAAACCTCGGTCTCGGACACAATTGATTAGAACGGATTGCCATGCGCCTGAGTCAATATTTTTTGTTGTTGCTGTGTTTATGCAGTATCAATAGCTTCGCAGAGGAGAGGAAGCCTTTTGGTTTTCTTTCAGGCTTGCAGCAGCTTGGCTCGGGTTTTGAGCAGAATGAACAGGAATTGCTTCCGCCGGATCAGGCTTTCAAATTGACGGTCAAGGTCCGGGATGCAAATACGCTGGTAGCCCAATTCGAACCGGCAAAAAACTATTATCTTTATAAAGACAAGGTTGCGTTCAAGCCGCAGGATGCCGGGACGTCGATCGAAAAAATCTCGCTGCCGCCGGGATCAATAAAAAGCGATGTTACTTTCGGGCAGGTAGAAGTTTTTCACCAGCCATTCGAAGCATTGATTTCCCTGAAACGCGACGCATCGTCAACCGGTAAACTGACTCTCGTCGCTACCTATCAGGGCTGCAATGAGCCGGTAGGCGTTTGCTATGCGCCTATCAATAAGGTAATCGAACTGACGCTGCCGGTGGCGAAAGCCGCCGCCGGCGCAGTGGCCGATGCCATGAGTAGCCCCGCAGTGGCGGCACCATCGGCCGCTTTGAAGCCGGATGCGGCCGCAGAGCTGTTCCCGTCCGCAGGATCACCTGCCATCGAGACGGAATCGAACCGAATAGAGCGGATGTTCGAAAGCGGTAATTTTTGGCTGATTCTGACCGGTTTCTTTGGTATCGGCCTGCTGCTCTCGTTTACTCCCTGCGTATTTCCGATGTTCCCGATTCTGTCCGGCATCATCGCCAGGGGCGGTGCAAATGTCACCAAGACTCACGGATTTCTCTTGTCGCTCGCCTACGTCATGGGGATGGCGATTACATACGCCATCGCCGGCGTGGCGGCGGGGCTTTCGGGCGCAATGCTCTCCGCGGCTTTACAAAATGCCTGGGTGCTGGGCACGTTCGCACTGGTCTTTATAACGCTTGCTCTGTCCATGTTCGGTTTTTATGAGCTGCAATTACCTTCCTTTCTCCAGAGTAAGCTTTCCGAGGAAGCGGGGCATTTAAAAGGCGGGCATCTGACCAGTGTATTTGGCATGGGGGCATTATCGGCATTGATTGTCGGGCCGTGTGTGGCTGCTCCGCTGGCTGGGGCACTGCTTTATATCAGCCAGACCCGCGACATCGTGCTGGGTGGATCGGCGCTGTTCGTCATGGCCTTGGGCATGGGGGTTCCGCTGTTGATATTGGGTGCCTCCGCAGGGGCAATTTTGCCAAAAGCGGGCCCATGGATGGAATCGATCAAGCAATTTTTTGGCGTATTGCTGCTGGGAGTTGCAATATGGCTGATATCGCCGGTCATTTCCGCAGTTGTGCATATGCTGCTGTGGGCGGCCTTATTGATCATCTCGGCCATCTATCTTCACGCGGTTGATCCATTGCGTCCAGGTGCTTCCGGTCTCCAGAAGCTTCTGAAGGGCCTGGGCATGATTGCATTGCTGACCGGGATTGCATTGCTGGTTGGGGTTTTGTCCGGCAGCCGCGATATTTTACAGCCCCTCTCAAAGATAAGTATTGCTGCGGTTGATGCATCCGGGAAAAAACAGGATGTCGCGCAAACGGATCATTTGCCCTTTCAGAGAGTGAAGTCGGTTGCCGAATTTGAGCGGCATGTCCTTCAGTCCAGGAACAAATACGTGATGGTGGATTTCTCAGCGGACTGGTGCATTTCCTGCAAGGAAATGGAGCGCTTCACGTTTTCCGATTCACAGGTACAGTCCCGCCTGAAAGATGTGGTACTGTTGCAGGTCGATGTTACCGACGGGACGCCAGATGACATGGCGTTGCTCAAACGCTTCAAGCTTTTCGGCCCTCCCGGTATTCTGTTCCTTGATCGGGAAGGGCGCGAGGTTCCGGGTATCAGGCTCATAGGATATCAGGACAAGGAAAGCTTTCTGAAGATACTCAACGCAATCCTGGTCTAGCCGTTTCAGAAACGGTTCAACTCATTTGAATGCCATCACTTCGAGTTCGAGAGAGGAGGCGTTCGCCAATTGCCGGCAAGCGGTATATTTTGGACTAACGATTAAATGACGAAATTGCAACAGGCATTATTGTATACAGGTGTCGCAGTACTTGCAGTGACTGCCGGATTTCTGCTGCGTGGTCAGTTGATGAGCAGCGATGCCCAGTCTGGAGCAACTGACGCTGCGGTGGCGAGTAGAGGAGCCGAAGCGATATTTGCCGCAAGCTTGCCTGATTTGCAGGACGAAAGTCAGGCAATATCACAGTGGCGCGGTAAAGTGATGGTAGTTAATTTCTGGGCAAGCTGGTGCGAACCCTGTCGCCAGGAAATTCCCGAGTTCATTGAACTCCAGGAAAAATTCAGGGAAAACGGCCTGGTTTTTATCGGCATTGCAGTGGATCAGAAAGAAAGAGCGGCCGCATTCAGCAAAGAGATCGGTATAAATTATCCCGTGCTAGTGGGAGATATGAAAGCGATGGCACTGGCGGAGGCAGCGGGAAATCGCCAGGGAGCGCTGCCTTTTACGGTCGTTATCGATCGTAACGGAAAAATTATCGGTACGAAATTGGGTCGTCTCAGTCAGGAAAAACTTGAATCCATGTTCAAGCCCTTGCTGTAGAACGGCAGCTTCCTCTGTTCGCCGAAGCTATTGAGTTTTAGCGAAATGATAACGTTTCCATTTGCTGCGGGAAGCGAGACGTCCTGATTCTGAGCTTTATCCTAGCGCCCGGTAGAGATTATAGGAGCTCATGATGACAATCAACGTTCCCACCAGTATCAGTAAAGTTCGTGCATGGAGTTTCTTGCACAGCACTGCCGCAAACGGAGCGGCAAACAAGCCGCCGAATACCAGCCCTATAATGATGGACCACGTATTGGTTTCCATCAGCAATGTAAAAACCGCGGCACCCGTCAGCGTCAGAAAAAATTCAGCGAAATTGACCGAACCGATGGTCGTACGGGGATCGTTTCCTGAGCTGACCAAAGTGGATGTCACCACCGGTCCCCATCCGCCTCCACCCGCCGCATCGACGAATCCGCCAAACAATGCCAATTTTCCGACATGCCTCGGGGAGTCCTTGCGCAAACGCAGCGGGCGAAACGCTTTACTGAGTATGTATAACCCCAGCAGCAGCAAATAAGTGGAAATATACGGCTTGAATATGGTGCCGTCGACCTGGGTAACCAGTACCGCGCCTAATATGCCGCCGAGAATGCCAGGCACCAGCAAACGTACAAATAATTCCTTATTTACATTGCCGAATTTGACATGGGAGATACCCGAAACCCCAGTGGTGAAAATCTCCGCGATATGAACGCTGGCGCTGGCCGCTCCCGGCGTTGCTCCTGTAGCCAACAGAAATGTAGTGGCGGTCACGCCATAAGCCATGCCCAACGCGCCATCCACCACCTGTGCGAGAAACCCGACCATCACCGCAGTCCAGAAAAGCCTGCCGCTGACTGTCTCGCCAATGATTTGCCAACCGCCAAACCAGTTATTGGAAATAAAAAAGCGGCCTGTCAAAAACAGGACCAACGCAATCAACACGGCAACAATAAACCATACGCCGGCTTTGAGGAGAGGATGGGCGCCAGGATGAGAGATGGGTTCCTCGACAGGAGGAAGCCCAAATTGCTGGTGTTCCGTGTTTATTGGATTTCGCGTCAGATCCAGGTTGCGAATCTTCATAAGTCCGGTGCCTCTGCCTCTTCAATTTGCGCACTATACCGACATGAGCAAATATGCAGAAATAACCTAATGGAATATGGTTATGCTTTTGCTTTTACAGGTATGGCCGCAAATAAGCACCGAGCCTTGAAAATACCGAGCCACGAGAATATGGAATAGTGCGTGTTAGCCGATATCGTTCTTATCGTTCATTTCCTGTTCGTGTTGTTTGTTGTCGGCAGCCTGCCGTTGATATGGATAGGCCAATGGATGAGACTGGATTTTGTGCGAAATCTCCGGTTTCGGCTTGCGCACATGGCCGCCATCCTGTTCGTGGTAGTCGAGGCTTTCGTCGGCATGGTATGTCCGCTTACGTTATTGGAAGACAGGCTGCGTGGAGCGGAAAGCGGCGGTAATTTCATCCAGCGCTGGCTGCACCGCATACTTTTCTATGATGTGCCGGAATGGATGCTGACAATGATTTATATACTTTTTGCGATTCTGGTCATCATTACTTTCAAGTTGCTTCCGCCACGTCCTCGCAAACGTCACCCATGAGCCTGGTCCAGGTTTACTGCAATAATTGACCGGACTTTACGTGCAGGGTAAAGTTGGCGAGGAAGATTGATCCAACTCTTAAAATCCGCGCAATTGCTGCCCAGATTGCCTCTCAGGATAAACGCGCCACCATGACCCCGATAACGCTGCTGCACCGTTTCAAAAGCCACCGACGCCTGGTTATCGGTCTGGGCAGTTTAGTTGCCATCATTGTGCTATTCGGGCTGCTCGGTTATTTCTGGCTGCCGGGGTACGCCAAGACGAAGCTTGAAACCTTGTTGACAGAAGCCGTGCATCGTCCTGTGACAGTGCAGTCAATCGACATTCAACCCTATACGCTGGAATTAACCGTGCGCGGTTTTCGCGTGGGTGAAAAGGAGACGGATGTCGATGCGGAGAAGGCACTTTTTTCCGTTGACGAACTGTACGTCAATCTTAGCGCTGCTTCGATTGCGCGGCGTGCGCCGGTGATCAGTTCCGTATCAATAAAAGCGCCAGCGCTGCGTCTGGTTCGCGAAGACGAAAACCGCTTCAATATCACGGACCTGATAGAAGACTTCATGAATAAGCCGGAGGAGGGCGGTAAAACCATGTTTTCGGTGAGTAATATCGTCATTGACGGCGGCCACTTCGAATTCGTCGATCGGCTCAAGAAAAGCCATCAGGACATATCCGAGATTACTGTTGGGATACCCTTCATTGCGAATTTTGAAAATGACGAGGAAAGCTGGGTGGAACCGCACTTCAGCGCCAAGATCAATGGCGCTCCGCTCACTCTGGGAGGAAAGCTGCGTCCCTTCACGCAAAATCGGGAAGCCACACTCGAACTCAAGCTCAAAGACGTCGATTTGACGCGAATAGACGAATATTCGCCCGTCCCACTCGGCATCAGCCTCTTGTCCGGCTATTTTGATAGCGACTTATTGCTGACGTTTACCCAGGTCGATGGGCAAGCGCCAAATATGGTATTGACGGGCCAAGCCGCGCTGCGGAAGTTTGAGATAGAGAATCGCGCGGTGGAAGTGCCCTATACCGCGAAACTCGAGCAGCTCGACCTTAAATTGACCGAGATCAATCTGAACGGGCTGAAGCCTTCACATATTGCACTGGCGTTGGCTGAAGTCGCGTTAATTCGCAAGGGAGATCCGGAACCAGTCCTGAGCCTGCCCAAGCTAAACCTGGATAAGGTCGCGATCGATACCGGGCGCCAGAGTGTCGCGCTGGGTGCGTTGACGCTCGATCACTTCAAGGGTTCTATGCGTCGTGAAGCGGATGGCCGGCTCGATCTCGTCAAGTTTTTTTCCGCACCGCCGGGCAAAGCGGAGTCGAAACCGGAGGCGACCCCTGCCACCACGAAGAAAAGCAAGCCATGGACCGCTCAGCTTGGCAGCTTGCAATTGATAGCCGCGGCACTGCGCTTTGAAGATCGCACGCTGCCAAACGTGGTGCCGATGGTCGTCAATCCTCTGGATTTAACCCTATCCAATATCGACTTGAACGGTGCAACACCGCTCAAGCTGGCATTGAAGGCCGAGGTAAATAAAAACGGGAGCCTCGAGACAAATGGGTCCTTGGCATGGGCGCCGTTGATGGCTGATCTTGCTATAAATGCCAAGAATATTGATCTTGTCGCGCTGCAAGGCTGGGCTGGCGATCAGTGGAATGCCTTGCTGACGAGTGGTTCGATATCCTTCGATGGCAACGTCAAGGCCGATGGGTCACCGCTGAAAGTGGCACTGAACGGCGAAAGCCGTTTCACCAATTTTAACGTTCTACAAAAGACAAACATGGCGGATCTTTTGCGATGGCGAAGCCTCGATATCGGCGGCATACAGTTCGTCAGTGATCCGCTTCGTGTCGATATCAAGTCGATTGCGATTGCCGACTTCCTCGCTCACGTGTTGCTTACTCCGCAAGGAGAACTCAATTTCAAACATATCGCCGTTCAAAACGATGGCGGAGAACGATTCGGGCAAACAGCCCCGATTACGCCGCCTGTAGCGCAACAGCAAGCAACTTCCAACGTCGCCGCAAAGACCGTTTCGGAGAATTCTTCCAAATCATCGACCAAGAAGCCTCTGCCTGTTTATATCGGTCGTATTGTAATGACCGGAGGCAACGTTAATTTCCATGACCAGTTCATCAAACCCAACTACCGCGCCAAGCTGACGGGACTTGCCGGCCGTGTTGGTCCCCTTGATCCGCGGAAGCCCGGTGAAATCGATATCCGCGGAGCGGTGGACAAAACCGCACCGCTAAGAATCGTGGGCAAGGTCAATACCCTTGGCAATGAACTTTTCCTCGACCTCACGGCGAGCGCGAAGGGGATCGATATGCCGACCTTCAGTCCCTATTCCGGTAAGTACATCGGTTACGCAATCGAAAAAGGCAAGCTTTCGGTTGATATACATTATCACGTTGAAAAAGGGGAGTTGACAGCGGAAAACAACGTTTTCCTCGATCAATTAACCCTTGGCGAAAAAGTCGAAAGCCCGGATGCGCTGTCGATCCCGGTGAGTCTGGCGCTGGCGTTATTGAAAAACCAGCGAGGAGAAATCGATGTTCACCTGCCGATAAGCGGCTCCATCAATGATCCGGAATTCAGCATAGGCGGGTTGATCGTCAAGGTCTTCATTAATTTGATTACAAAAGCTGCGACCGCGCCTTTTGCTATGCTGGGTTCGCTCTTCGGTGGCGAAGAGTTATCGGAGATAGATTTTTCGCCGGGTTATGCGCAGGTTACGCCTGAAGCCGAAAAACGTCTTGAATTATTATCCAAGGCGTTGATAGACCGGCCCGCACTCAAACTCGAGATTACAGGCCGAGCCGATCCAGCACATGATCCGGATGCCTTGAAGCGCATGATACTTGAGCGTACCGTAAAAGCGCAGAAGCTATCGGAAAGCGTCAAAAAAGGAGAAACGGTCGCATCGCTCGATGACGTTGAGCTCAAGCCCGATGAGTATGAAAAATACCTGACGGTGATCTATAAGGATTCGAAATTCGCGAAGCCGAAAAATATGATTGGTCTTTCGAAGAGCCTGCCAGTACCGGAAATGGAGCAGTTGATGCTGGCAAATATCGATGCTGGAGATAGCGAAATGCGCGAACTTGCCGAGCTTCGGGCCGAAGCCGCGCGGGACTGGCTCGTTGGGCAAGGCGGTGTTCCAAACGAGCGAGTATTTGTGCTTGCGCCGAAAGTCGAGCCGGAAGCCAGTAGCCAGAAATCGGGAAGCCGGGCAGAATTCTCGCTCAAGTAAATGCTGCCCAGCCATGGCCGCGAAGATTCCCGAAAATTACCCGGAAATCTTCGCGGCCATGTTGTCTTCGACCTATACCCTGCTGCCTTAAAACTCGACTTGAACCTGTGTCAAGAAAGAACTCAGGTCAGCCTTGTTAAAACCGGCGGTACGAGGAATGGCGGATCCTGCCGTGTTCACATTTAGAACGTGAACAATGTTGTTCTGTATTTTAATATTGGGGTGAGGGTACCAGTTCAGGGCGAACCGCACCATGTCGGCTTGCCCCCCCTTGATTACTCCGCTGTTCAAGTTGATATAATCATAACCGGCGGCGACTTCCCAAGCTCCCCAGCCTGAACCGTTCCATTGAAAATTCTGCCTGGGTTTTATTCGGTTCGCCGCACCATTTTTGACATGGTAGGCTTTGGATTCGCCGGTTAAAAAGTAACTGGCAAAACCATAGTAGCCGGTAAAATGCTCGTTGTCATAACCGAGCCCATTTATATTCGTTCGCAAATATTCTCCTTGAGCCGAGAATGGACCATGTACCAGCCAGCCCTCCGCGCCAAAGCGGTCGTAACTGTCTATTCGGCGCGAACCGGGTGCACCCTTGTTTCCTACGCTCAAGTTGCCGGTATTCAGCATATTGGTGCGATCTACGTTGGTTCCCGGAAAGGCAAAGAATGCCATCCCGCCCCCTCCCCCAGTTTGATTCGGGCCGACATTAATTGTGCCATTCGCCTGGTATTGGGTGTTGACAGCGGTGTGCCCAGCTGAAATTCCCACATGCAGGAATCTGGTTTCATCTTCCATCCACGGCCGGCCTGTTATCCGGCCGATGCCTTCCCAGCCGGAATCGCCTGAACCATTGTTGCGGCTAACGTTGCCTGCGGTATTAACCGAGGTGGAAGCGGCGGACCAGGCGCCGATGGGTTCGGTCTGAAAAGCGACCCCAAACTGAAAACGCGGTACCGCATAATTGATCCCTAGACCGGTTTTGTAGGTATTTGGGTTATCGACAAACGAGTTGACGGACATATGACGTTCGATGAACGTAAGATAGCGGTTACTGGCCGCTTCTTCCAGGCTGAAGGGTTCTTTAAATGAACCAACCTTGATTGAAAACGGCTTGGTCACGTTCAGCCGCGTGTAAGCGTCAGTAATGCCCGACGCCACAGAGCCGTTACCTCGACTGAAGTCATACTCGAATTTGTAATCCCAGAGCTTGAAAAAAGTACCTTCAACGCCAAGGCGAGCACGGCGGAGCGTTGCGCCGCTATTCAATTCGTTTGGCAGGTTGCTGCCGGTAGCGGGCAAAACATCGTTGATGAAATTGTATTGTGAAGCTACCTGCATCCGCCCATTGATCGCAAATGTAAAATTGCCGTCTTTACTTGCAAAGTGCGGCGCACTATCAATAAATTCGATGTGAGCATTTTCTGTTTCCTTGACGCGTTCTTCGAGCGACGCGATATCACTGGCAAGACGCGCTCCCATCATCTTTGATTTTAATTCTATATCTCTGCGGACCGCGGTTAAATCAGCTGTTTCCGTTTTTTCCGCTG
The DNA here is from genome assembly GCF_000619905.2 of Nitrosospira briensis C-128. Classification (NCBI taxonomy): domain Bacteria; kingdom Pseudomonadati; phylum Pseudomonadota; class Betaproteobacteria; order Nitrosomonadales; family Nitrosomonadaceae; genus Nitrosospira; species Nitrosospira briensis. The sequence goes on from NZ_CP012371.1 coordinate 1,858,543, forward strand.
CTATGGCGCTGGTATTATCTGCTGTCCTATTAGTCGTGTTATTCGGAGTTTTATCTGCTGTTTTAGGCGTGTCTTCTTTCACGAAAGAACCTATATGGACGCGACCAGGTCCAGGTTTGGCGTAAAGCTGCTCGGTCTTGGTATCGACATAGAGATCAATGGCAAGTGCGGCGGTGGATAGGCTTGAGCCTAAAATGGCTGTGATTGCCAGCGTAAGTCTGGATAATTTCATTTGTTTTTTCTCATCCCGGTTATTTATCAAAACCGGTTGCGAGAGTACTGCAGGAAAATGTCCGTTTAATTGCAGTTTTGTAACAGTTTCATGACAAAGATGATGCGTTTGGAGAGAGGAGGGGAAATGACTTGAGATAAGCGAGTCCATGGCCTATTAAATGGATGGAGGACCGCAACGCTTTATTCCGGCAGACCACCCTGCGTTCCACTTTTCTTGTTGCCGTGATAGTCTATGTGCTGAGTTACTTGAACTATCAGGTAAACCGCCTCAAACTTCCCTTAAGATCCGTTAAACATTAGAGAGGAAAACAATGGAAATTCATGTATACGACACCTACGTCAAGGCGAAAGACGGTCACACCATGCACTTCGACGTATTTACCGGCGTAAAAGACGACAAAAAAGCAATCGAGTATGCGAAACAGTGGTTAACCTCGATCGGCGAAGGCGACGCGACGGTTACCAGTAAAGAGTGCAGCTTTTGCCACAGCCAAAGCGCGCCGCCAAATGTCACCGACGCAATCAACAAGGATGGGTATTTCATTTACAAGATGGAAGGGTGCGGGTGAGCATTTCGCACCTGAGAAGAAATGGAATGAGCATCAAGGAAGCATGCCGGTGAAAGCCGTCGATGAATTTCAAAGACGATGAATACCCGGCGCGCTTTACTGGCCTTCATCACTGGCTGTATGAAAAGCCTGGGTATTTTCGGGCTTATGTTTGGTTCTTCGCTATGGGGTAGCGAGCTCGTCAAAACTATCGAACAGGTCAAACCCTCGATAGTTGGAATCGGAACTGTTCAGATGACCCGGTCCCCCCCCGTCAATTTCCTGGGGACCGGCTTTGTGCTGGACGATGGCCTTCACGTGGTTACCAATGCCCATGTTGTTCCAGAAGTCCTGGATATTGCGAACAAGGAGTCCTACGTCGTGATTACAGGCAAGGGCAAGCAGCCGGAACTTCGGGTTGCCACTATCGTTGCCATCGACAAAGATCATGATCTGGCGCTGCTGAAAATCAGCGGCGCCGCTTTACCCACCATGAAGCTTGGAGACGCAGAAAAAGTTCGGGAAGGGCAGGATCTGATTTTTACGGGATTCCCGATCGGGATGGTCCTGGGATTTTATCCGGTTACTCATCGTGCCATGGTTTCTTCAATAACGCCCATCATTTTGCCCGCACACAATTCGAGGCAGCTTAACGCGAAGATGATCGGCCAGTTGCAGAAATCTGCTTATGCAGTATTTCAGCTTGACGGTACCGCCTATCCCGGTAGCAGCGGCAGCCCTCTCTACGATCCCGAAACCGGACTGGTATATGGCGTGATCAATATGGTATTTGTAAAGGGTAAAAAGGAGGCCGCGCTCAGTAATCCGAGCGGCATCACGTATGCCATCCCCGGCAATTATATTCGCGAGTTGCTGCAGCAGCGCAAATAACAAAGATAAGCAAGATCCTGTTCAGAAAACGCGTTCGAATCTGTTCCCCGGCACAGCCTGGTCCGTTTGTCACCAAAAGCCAGAGCATAAGCTGGATATCATGCGGAGACGTTGAGAAAAACTTTAGAGTTTGAGCATAATGCAATATCGCTGGAAGCTGACCGCAAATGAAGCTGGGCTACATACCTTTAATACCTGATGACTGAGCTGTAAGGAGGAACGATGCAAATGGTCACCGTGGCAATAGCCGATACGGACCCTGGGCGGCGCATAAAATTAGAACAATACTTGCAAGGCGGGCCGGGCATCAAGGTGCTTGCAAATATCATGCCAGCTAAAAATGATATAAAGCATCAACTCGAGCCCGATACTGCCGTTATACCCATTGACGACGTCGTTGCCAGGATCAGCCAGCTGAAGCCCCGCATCGTTTTTGTCAACCTGGATCAGTCTATCGGTGGAAATTTTGCTTTACTGGAGGCATTGCATCGCGAATGCCCCGAGACGCTCGTATTGTTATTAACCGATAAATCGGTCCGGGAGGAGCAGATAATACAAGCGTTGGCGAATGGTGCGCGCGGGTATTTGAGCCATGAGGCAGACCCATTTTATTTTTTAAAGGCTGTGCATGTCGTTGATCGTGGCGAGATCTGGGTAACACGTAAAATGCTCGGTAAAATTATGGACAAGGTATTGCATTAATCCAGGTTTTGAGGGGAGACATTCTTGATTTTGCTTGCTAGTCAGTTTCAAGACGACCTGTATCGATGGGAGCAGGGGGTGCGGGGTATTGCTCCGGTTTTCTGTTCAACCAATCTGGACTCGCTCAGAGACGAATTGGTGCGCCTGAAACCGCAAATCCTCTTGCTCGATCATGATTTACCAAAACTGGATGGGCCAAACGGAATCGCGGCGCTCATGAAATTGAACCCGGAGACTAAAGTCATTATTTTGAGCTACCCGATTGCCGACGAGATCGAGTGGGCATTATTCAGAACGGGAGTAAGGGGATGTTGCCAGCGCGACGTGAAACCTGAGCAGCTCAAAAGTGCCGTTGTGGCTGTTCAGCAAGGCGAGCTGTGGATTCGAAGATCACATAGCTGGCATCTGCTGAATGAACTTGTGACGATCACGCGGGAAAAGAACAAAATCAAAGAGGCTGTTGGGGAATTACTCGCGAATTTAACCCGACGCGAATATGAAATTGCCACGCTTGTCGGAAATGGTGAAACCAATAAACAAATTGCGCGGCGGCTGGCTATCACGGAGCGTACAGTGAAGGCTCATTTGACCGAGGTCTTCCGCAAGCTGGACATTGCCGATCGACTCAAACTGGCGTTGATTGTGAAGGGCTCCATGTCGTCACATGACTCGACCCGGATCGGCCATTAGCAGCCAGATATTCTCGCTCTCGCGTTTGCTGTTTCATCCTGATCAGGTCACTGCTACAGCGCAGCAAATTCACGGGGATTCAATAAATAATAAGTGTTACGCTTGTACTTGCATCGCTGAGCCTGGGTTCAAAGCATTGTTCCTTTTATAGTTCTCCATTCACTTTCGCTGCGCAAACGCGTAATTGACGAGGTGAATTGCGTCTAGTTCGTACACATCCATGCGGTGCCCAAGCCTTTTCAGTTCCGGAGAAGCATTAACTGTTTAAAACCGCAAAGCACTCCAATTGCTCGTTAGCGTACCAAAGTCCAATTGTTCTTGCCGGCGAACTTGATATGATGCATATAGGACTTGAGTTTGGCTGGCTATGATATTTTCGTAAATTCAGGGCTTATCCGCATCGATTTTGCCGTTACCGGCAGTGCCCGGAACTGAAGGTGTGCTTGATCATTTTGGGATTGTTTAAATAACTCGTCTTTAGAAAAGCCTGCTGCCTTATCCCCCGGCGGCAAGAAACTGCTCAGGTGATCGGTGAACCACCGTTAATAATCTTTTCAACATTTACGGTGCAGCGTAATAATATCAAAGGCACGGCGTGGACATTTTGATCGGAGGCCTGCAAACATTGATTGGAAGTAAACTAGCGGCCTCACTGATCTTCAGTTGAGCGAGGGTGCCCAAGAGCTCACAAGACACCGATAAGGGATGAAAATTGTTTCGGATTTATAACCACTTCATATCCAGAACCGTGATCCTGCTTATCAGTGCTGAAATTCTGGTGCTGATGTTCATGGTATATCTCGGCGCAACTATTCGTTTCTTTGATCATGCTGACCCCTTCCCCTCTTTCTCGTCCTTGTTTCCCGAGGCGGCGACTTTCACCTTTGTCATGATCCTCTGCATGTCCGCCATGGGGTTATATCAACTGGATGCCCGCCTGGATATCAAGGACACCTTATTCCGGCTCATGCCTTCCATGATGCTTGGATTCGGAATAACGACGCTGATTTTTTATTTGCTGCCTGATCTCTATCTTGGCCGCGGCATATTGGGGCTGGTAATGCTTTTTGCTCTGTCCGGGATTCTGCTGACACGAGCGGCTTTTCTTAAATGGTCCAGCCTGGGAATTCTGGAGTCTCGGGCCATCGTATTAGGCATAGGTGGCAAAGCAAAGGAGTTCGTCGAACAGACTAAAGAAAACGAGTCGAGACCCAGGGGATTCAAGATCATTGGTTTTGTCTCGCTGCCGGATGAAGAACTTCATGTGCCAGCTTCTGCCGTTTTGCCGAAGGTGGATTCCTTGGTATCTCTTGCTAATCGCTACGGGGCAGGGGAGATCATTATCGCGATTCAGGAACGTCGGGGCGGGTGTTTTCCTATTCAGGACCTGCTGGAATGCAAGCTGAACGGGATAAAAGTGACCGACTCAGCCGCTTTTTTTGAGCGTGAACGAGGGCAAATTCGAGTGAATACCCTTTACCCGAGCTGGCTGGTTTTTGGCGGCGGATTCGACCAAAGCCTGCTCAGATCCGGTATTAAACGCATTTTCGACTTGGCCGCAAGCGGCGTTCTTCTGGCTGTTACGCTACCTGTAATGTTGATTGCCGCTCTATGCATTCTGTTCGAGGATGGGGGCCCCGTTTTTTACCGGCAGGAAAGGGTTGGAAAGGGCGGAAAAATATTTATGGTTCTGAAATTCCGCAGCATGCGGGCCGATGCGGAGAAGGGAGGAACGCCGCAATGGGCGGCAACGGATGATCCGCGGATAACACGGGTAGGCAGGATTATTCGTAAACTGAGAATCGATGAGCTTCCCCAGATATTGAATGTCTTGAATGGTGACATGAGTTTTGTCGGCCCCCGTCCGGAAAGGCCTTATTTTGTACACCAGCTTTGCATGGAGGTGCCCTATTACAATGTCAGGCACAGTATCAAGCCGGGCATAACCGGGTGGGCCCAAGTGCGCTACCAGTATGGCGCGTCGGTAGAGGACGCCATCGAAAAGCTACAGTACGATCTTTATTATGTGAAGAACCACAGCCTGTTTCTTGATGTAATTATCCTGATAGATACCGTTGAAGTTGTCGTGCTGGGGAAGGGTGGAAGATGATGTGGAGCACCCTGAGCAAGGCCAGCGCGAGCGCGACGGCGGCGTTGCGGGATGGAATGCGCGAAAGGCGGCGACGCGAATGGTGCAACCGCTCAGGGCGGGGCGGCGCCTTCCTCGGGAAGGTGCGACGCCAGAGCGGGATACCGGCGCCACAAGCGCGACCGCGACATTCCCGGTGCTGCCGGATCGCCGCTTCGCGCTATCTCTCAGGCAACGCTTCAGGGGATCTCGCCTCGACAAAGCGGGTTACCTGCAAAGCCACCATCCGTTCGCTCCACTGGAAAATGAATGGCAAAATCGGGCACTCACGCCGTTGCCCATCTTGGCATGCCAGGCAAACCACGGCCTTCGCCGTGCACCTTGTGATCACGCCGATTTTTGCCGCAACGCGCTCCCTTGGGGACCTGTTTGAAGGTTCCCAGGGGAGCGCCAATATAGCAGCATGTTGACGAATATAGCGACGGCCAGCTACGCCATAGCGGCAGCTGCGCATTTTTTCCTGGCTTTACTATTGGTAACAAGCTGGCGAGGTCGTCTGCACGGAATCGTGTTACCGATAGCTTGCCTCCTTTCCGCATTCTGGGCGTCGTTGCTCGCCTATCACGCTAACCAGAATCTCCCCCTCTCGCTCCTGACGGATGTACTCGAAATTGCCAGAAACGGAGGCTGGACTGCCTTTCTCATCATGTCGCTGGGGCTGTACCGGAAAGATGATTCATCCATCATGAAGATCAGTCCAGCCCTGGTGGCGATAATGATGATGTATATCGGGTGCTTCATCGTTGCGATGTACTCTAATGGCAACTTTGATTTTTCATCGGATAAAACGATCGACTTCATCAATAACATCGCTGGAAGCCTGGCAATGGCAATACTCGGCATGATCCTGGTGGAGCAGCTTTACAGAAATACGCCGGTCAGGCAGCGTTGGGGAATAAAATTCGCGTGCCTCGGCATCGGCGGGATCTTTGCCTATGATTTTTACTTATATAGCGATGCGTTGCTGCTTAGGCACGTGAACCCGGAAATATGGGCGGCACGCGGGATAGTCAATGCGTTCGTTGTTCCGCTTATCGCTGTTTCGGCTGCACGCAACCCCCAATGGTCGGTCGGCATCACGGTATCGCGTCGTATTCTTTTTTATTCGGCAGCATTGTTCGGTACCGCTGCATATCTATTGGCAATGGCTGCTGCCGGCTACTACCTCCGTTTTTTTGGGGGAAGCTGGGGCATTGTCATGCAAGTGAGTTTTTTATTCGGCGCAGTGGTTCTGCTATTGGCCGTGCTGTTTTCGGGCACTTTGCGTTCCTGGCTCAGAGTCTTCATCAGTAAACACTTTTTCAGCTACAACTACGACTACCGGGAAGAATGGCTGCGTTTTACGCGCACGCTCTCCGACGGTGGGCACGTGCTGGGAGAGCGCGTGATCCAGGCTTTGGCACAATTGGTGGAAAGCCCGGCCGGGAGCCTGTGGATATGCCGGGAATCCGGTAATTGCGAGCCGGTAACGCACTGGAATATGCCGCCGACTGGTGGGTTCGAGCCCCTGGCCAGCCCTTTCTGTCAGTTTTTGGGAAACAAGGAGTGGGTGATCGATTTACAGGAATACGCCGTAAATCCTGAAAAATACTCAGCACTCGCTCTGCCACAATGGTTGCAAACCATAGCCAGGGCATGGCTTGTGGTACCGCTGATTCAACATCGGAAATTGTTTGGTTTTGTAGTGCTGGCGCAGCCAAGAAGCAGGGTCAAGCTGAATTGGGAGGTGAGTGATCTGCTCAAGGTCGCCGGCAATCAGGCTGCAAGTTACCTGGCGCAGCAAGAGGCGGCCAACGCGCTTATGGTGGCGCGTCAGTTTGAATCCTTTAATCGTATGTCGACGTTCGTAGTGCATGACTTGAAAAATCTCGTTTCGCAGCTATCGCTTTTGCTTTCCAATGCTGAGAAGCATAAAAATAACCCGCAATTCCAGATAGACATGATCGAAACGGTATATCTCTCCGTTCAAAAAATGAAGCGGCTGCTGGAGAAGCTAAGCAGTGTCGACGCGCCTGAGAATTCGGCTCCCCTTTTTATTGCGCCATTGTTGCAGGAAGCGGTAAAGAGCAAATCCGTCGCCGAACCGGCGCCGATTCTTGAAATACAGGATACGAGCCTTGCGGTGTGCGCAAACTCGTCCCGCCTCGAAAGAGTCATGGGACATCTCATCCAGAACGCAATCGAGGCGACCTCAAAGAACGGGCAGGTTCGGGTTCGGCTGAGAAGAGAGCAGGATTGCGCGATAGTTGAAATAAAGGATACCGGCCATGGCATGAGCGAAGAATTCATTCGCGAAAAACTTTTTAAACCTTTCGAATCCACCAAATCCGCAGGTATGGGCATAGGTGTGTTTGAAAGCAAGGAATATGTGTCTGAGTTGGGTGGGGAATTGGAGGTTACCAGCAGCGAATCGAATGGCACGGTTTTCCGCATCATCCTGCCGCTTCATCAAGGCGCTTCCATCGTTAAAGTAGTGGCTTGAGATGCAAGATTCGTTTCGGAGATCTGGCAGACGGTCGAAAGCTTCAGTGGATAATAGTGCGACAGATTGGAAAGACCCGACACCCATGCAAATGAGAAATGTTTCACCAAAAGTAACGATACAAGAGTTAGATTGATCCAGTTCGAGTCAAGGTAAGAGGGCATCAGTGAGTCAGGATAAAAAAAGTTTATTGGTAATCGAGGATGATCCAGGCCTGCAGAAGCAGTTGCGCTGGAGTTTCGACGCTTATGAAGTATCGGTGGCGGGTGATCGTGAAAGCGCGCTTGCCCTGGTCCGGCGACATGAGCCTGCTGTCGTCACGATGGATCTGGGGCTTCCGCCCGATCCGGATGGGGCCTCGGAAGGCCTCGCCACGCTGGCACAGATACTTGAACTCGCGCCGGACATCAAGGTGATCGTTCTAACCGGCAACCAGGATCATGGGAACGCGCTAAAGGCTATCGCGGCGGGCGCTTACGATTTTCATCAAAAACCTTTCGATCCGGAGATGCTGGGGTTGGTGGTAGAAAGAGCATATTACCTGCACGCATTGCAGCAGGAGAACCGCAGGTTATCGCAATCCCAGGCATCCCCCGTCATAGCGGGCATTATTACCCGCGATCCCGCGCTGATCAAGGTATGCCGCAATGTGGAGAAAGTGGCCCCATCCGATGCCACGGTTATACTGCTGGGTGATAGCGGTACAGGTAAGGAAATCCTGGCAAGAGCGCTGCATCAGGCAAGTGCCAGAAGAGAAAAACGATTCATGGCAATCAATTGCGCCGCGATTCCGGAAACGCTTCTGGAAAGCGAATTATTCGGCTACGAAAAAGGCGCATATACCGGGGCGGTCAAGCAGACCCCCGGTAAAATCGAGCTGGCTAATGAAGGTACTTTTTTTCTTGATGAGGTCGGTGATCTGCCCATGCCGTTACAGGCAAAACTTCTCCGTTTCTTGCAGGAAAGGGTGATCGAAAGAGTCGGAGGGCGTAAGGAAATCCCCGTTGACGTCCGCGTTGTCTGCGCAACGCATCAGAATTTAAAGAAACTGATCGAGGAAGGCCGTTTTCGGGAAGACCTGTATTATCGCCTGAGCGAAATTGTCATCACAATTCCACCGCTGCGAGAGCGGATGGGAGACCCAGCGTTGCTTGCACATCACTTCAAGAATAAGTTCTGTGCACAGGAGAAGCGTTCTTCCCTGAATTTCAGCCAGGAGGCGCTCGCTGCGATTGAAAACTACCCTTGGCCCGGCAACGTGCGAGAAATGGAGAACTGCATTAAACGCGTGGTTATCATGGCCGACGGTCCCATAATCAGCATCGACGATCTCGGGCTGCAGGTTTCAACCAGCCTGGCGGAACCGGTCAACCTCCGCCAGGTGCGCGACAGGGCGGAACGTGATGCCTTGATGAAAGCACTGGCGAGAGTGGATGGGAACGTTGTCAAGGCGGCGGAGCTACTAGGCGTCAGCCGTCCCACCATTTATGATTTAATGAACCGCCACCGGCTGAAATAGCTAGGTCTTATAACATTCGCCGCCCCTTCCTTTTTACATACAGGATATTTTAGATGGCAGATCTCCTCCACGAGCTCATTTTCAAGACCGCTGAGCATGTTTCCGATAAAGAAGCGCTGGTTCATCAGGGAAATCGAACAAGCTATGCCACTTTGGCTGAGGATATCGACTCAGCCCGGGCGGCCATGCTCGCTTTGGGGCTTGGGCGAGGCGAACGTGTCGCTGTTTATCTCGAAAAACGCCTGGAAACTGTCACCGCCATATATGGCGCCGCAGCCGCGGGGGGCGTATTCGTACCCGTCAATCCGCTGCTGAAGCCGGAGCAGGTGGCCTATATTCTTCGCGACTGCAATGTTAGAGTCCTCGTCACCTCAGCCGACCGGTTGAAGCTGCTTACCCCCGTTTTGCCGCAATGTCATGATCTGCACGCTATCATGGTAGTGGGTTCGGCTGAGCTTCCACCCGTCGTTTCCGGCATTGGTGTCATCTCATGGAACGATGCGTTGGCGGCACCCGGCCATGCCAAGGCACACCATAGTATCGATGGCGATATGGCCGCGATTCTTTACACTTCCGGAAGCACCGGCAAGCCAAAAGGTGTAGTCCTTTCCCACCGAAACCTGGTGGCGGGAGCAACGAGCGTAGTTCAGTACCTGAAGAATACGCCGGATGACCGCATTCTGTCGGTACTGCCGTTGAGTTTCGATTACGGGCTCAATCAACTCACCACGGCATTTCAAGTTGGAGCTACCGCTGTACTGATGAATTATTTGCTGCCGCGGGATATCATCCACACGGTTGAGGGCGAAAAAATCACGGGTCTTGCCGCAGTGCCGCCATTGTGGATTCAACTGGCCCAATTGAATTGGCCAACGGATAGTTCATTGCGTTATATCACCAATTCCGGGGGGGCGATGCCGCGGGCGACGCTCGATTTGCTGCGCAACATTCTCCCTCATACTGAGGTATTTCTCATGTATGGCCTCACCGAGGCGTTCCGTTCGACCTTTCTTCCACCCGAGGAAATGGCCGCACGTCCCGACTCCATCGGGAAAGCCATCCCGAACGCGGAGGTGCTGGTGGTACGGGAGGATGGGTCGCTCTGCGCGGCGGGGGAGCCGGGAGAGCTGGTACATCGGGGCGCGCTCGTCTCCATGGGATACTGGAACGACCATGAGAAAACCGCCGAGCGTTTCAAACCCGTTCCCTCGCGCCAGTCCGGGTTGACTATTCCGGAGTTGGCGGTGTGGTCGGGCGATACCGTACGCATGGATGAAGAAGGTTTTCTGTATTTCATCGGCCGCCGCGATGAAATGATCAAGACATCCGGCTATCGCGTCAGCCCTACCGAGATCGAAGAGGTGATCTATGGCACGGAGCTTGTGGGAGAAGCTGCGGCCATCGGCGTTCCTCACCCCATATTGGGGCAGGCCATTGTCTTGATCGTTACGGCGCGGGCAGACTCGAAAATTGACCGGGATGGGTTGCTGGCGGCTTGCAAGCTGCAGCTTCCCGCTTTCATGCTGCCCAGTTCGATCAAGTGCAGAGAAGGCAATTTGCCGCGCAACCCCAACGGCAAAATTGACCGGAAATTCCTCGCCCAGGAATTGCAGAATACTTTCATGGAGACCGGTGCGTGAATAATGTTCGGCCCAAACATGCGTCCATGGTTCAATTCTCGAGTCGAGACGACTGCCTCCAGATTGGAGGCATGTCCCTCACGCGGTTGGTGCAGCGGGTAGGCAGAACCCCGTTCTATGCTTATGACCGGCAGCGCATTACGGATAGGGTTGCCCTTCTGCGCCAACACCTGCCTGCCGAGGTTCACCTCCACTACGCGATGAAGGCTAATCCCATGCCTGCGGTTGTGCAGCATATGGCTGGTCTGGTGGATGGGTTGGATGTGGCGTCGGCGGGCGAAATGAAAATCGCTCTGGATACCCCCATGTCGCCGTGTCAGGTCAGTTTTGCCGGGCCAGGGAAGGCCGACCAGGAACTTTCCTGCGCGATCGCCGCAGGCATTATCGTGAATATGGAATCCGAGCAGGAAATGGAGCGTATCGCCAATCTGGGCAATCACCTTGGCATCCGTCCGAAAGTAGCGGTTCGTGTCAATCCGGATTTTGAACTCAAATCCTCCAGCATGAAAATGGGCGGAGGACCAAAGCCGTTTGGCGTCGATGCAGAGCGCGTTCCGGCGATGCTGGCCAGAATGGCTAAGCTTGAGCTCGATTTCGAAGGGTTCCATATTTTCAGCGGTTCGCAAAATCTGAAAGTGGCGGCAATCCAGGAATCCCACGAAAAGACCTTGCAACTGGGGGTCGCCCTTGCCAGGCATGCACCCGGCCCGGTTCGCTTACTGAATATAGGCGGCGGCTTCGGTGTGCCTTATTTTCCTGGCGACGCGCCATTGGATGTGGCGGCAGTCGGCGAAAATTTACGGCACCTGATGCCTGAGGCGAGACGGCAACTTCCCGACGCGCGGGTGGTGATCGAACTTGGACGCTATCTGATAGCGGAGGCAGGCATTTATGTGTGCCGTGTACTGGAGCGAAAAGAATCGAGAGGACAAATATTCCTGGTAACGGATGGTGGATTGCACCATCATCTTGCCGCTTCCGGAAATTTCGGCCAGGTTATCCGCAAGAATTATCCCGTGGTCGTCGGCAACAAGATGAATGGTGCCGAAAGGGAGGTTGTCTCGGTAGTGGGACCGCTCTGTACACCCCTGGATCTGCTGGCGGACCGCATGGAAATGAGCAAGGCGGAGGCCGGGGATTTGATTGTCGTTTTGCAATCCGGTGCTTACGGCTTGACCGCAAGCCCGACGGCATTTCTCAGCCATCCGCCACCTGCCGAAGTGCTGGTTTAAAAACCACCGCAACAACAATGTCCTATGCCAGTAAGCAATCACTAAACGAAACGATGGAAAGATGATGTTCAAGAAAACCGGAGATCTACCATGAGCGGGTTGTGCGGCTGGATAGGCCAGGATGGCTCGGTTACCGAGAATCTCCAGCTTGCCAGGCGAATGGCTGGACCGCTTGCCCGTTTCGATGGCAGTGTCGTCGAGGCGGTTGCGGGACGAAACAGCGGTCTTGCCATTGCTGCAAGCGGTGATAACAAGCACATTTATCAAAAGAATGGGTTTCTCCTGGCATTATGGGGGCGCTCGAATTTTCTTGAGCCGCGCTTGAGCCAGCTTGCGCGCGCCGAGGGCGTGGCAAAAACGCTGGCGGACGATTGGCGGGAAAGAGGAGAAAAGGCACTCGAAAATCTGACAGGGGCATTTTCTTTCTGCATCCTGGACGAAAATACCGGCGAGGCGATTCTGGCAATCGATCGTATGGGCATATGCCCGCTCGTCTACCGCAATGATGGAGGACGGCTGGTTTTTGGTTCATCGGCAGATGCCGTAAACCTGCATTCACAGGCCAAGCCGGATATCGCTCCACAAGGTCTGTATAACTATCTCTATTTTCATATGGTGCCCGGGCCGGATACGATTTACCAGGGACAGAAACGTCTCTTGCCCGGCGAATACCTGATTTATCGAAAGGGGAGCGTTGAAACACGCAAGTACTGGGAGATGCGATTTCAGGAGAACGAGAAACGCCCCTTCCAGGAGCTCAAGCAGGATTTCATGGGGGTATTGCGGTCAAGCGTCCGCGAAGCGGTCGGGGATCAGCAGGTTGGCGCTTTCCTGAGCGGAGGAACCGACAGCTCGACCATCGCGGGATTATTGGGCGAGGTCTCCGGTCAACCGGCCCATACTTATTCCATTGGCTTCGATGCTTCCGGCTATGATGAAATGGAATATGCGCGCATTGCCGCGAAACATTTTTCCACGCGGCATCATGAGTACTACGTCACTCCGGATGACATAGTAAGCGCCATTCCCCAAGTCGCAGCGATTTTCGATCAACCTTTTGGCAACGCGTCCGCCATCCCCGCATACTATTGCGCGCACATGGCTAAGGCTGACGGCCTGAGCAGGATATTGGGAGGAGACGGAGGGGACGAACTCTTCGGCGGCAATGTCCGCTATGCCAAGCAACATCTCTTCTCCTTGTATGGGCAAACGCCCTCCGTCGTGCGCAAGGGAATTATCGAACCGCTGGTTTTCGGCATTCCCGGTGGAGCTGCGTTGCCACTGGTACGGAAGGCGCGCAGTTATATCGAACAGGCCTCGATCCCGATGCCGGCGCGGACAGAGACCTATAATCTGCTGGAGCGCTATGGATCCAAAGAAGTTTTTACGCCGGAATTTCTGAGCACGGTTAATCCGGGCAATCCGGCCAACCTTCTCAATGAAATCTATCATGACAGCAACGCCGCGAGCCTGATAAATCGCATGCTTGCTTTTGATCGAAAGTTTACGCTCGCCGACAACGACCTGCCCAAAGTCGCCATGGCGTGCGAATTAGCCGGAATGGAAGTGGCGTTTCCCCTGATCAGCGATGAAATTGTGGCTTTCTCCTTGCAACTCGAACCCCACCTGAAGCTCAAGGGTACAAAATTACGCTATTTCTTCAAGGAAGCGCTACGGGGATTCTTGCCCGACGATATCATCACCAAGCAAAAACACGGGTTCGGTTTACCTTTCGGTGTGTGGCTCCAACAGCACAAGCCACTGCAGGCCCTGGCTTCGGATAGCCTGAGCGATCTCAAGTCCCGGCGCATCGTTCGCTCTGATTTTATCGATAAGCTGGTGGGACAGCATCTGAATGAGCACGCGGGATATCATGGCACCATGGTTTGGGTATTGATGATGCTGGAACAATGGTACAGGCAGCGGTAAGGTTTGCGGATACAAGTTTTTAGCATTCGCCACAGGTAAAGCGTCGGTTTCCCGTTGAGTATGGCGCTCAGCTACCGGAGCGGACGAACGATACCTTTGAAAATTTCCATGTCCCATCGCCAAATGCTCGCTATGATGTAAGAAACCCGGTCTCCAGGTAGCCTGATCAGTCAGGCTACACATATGGCCGCTGCATCATCAACATATCGATAAAAGAAGCCGATGAGCAACTCATGCCAACATCGATCATGCGATTTGCATTAGCATCCCCGGCAAGCGGCCGCCCATGACCGAAGCCGCGCTGGTGTTGGTATGCAAACGGCCGGCATCGGGCATCGGCAAGCAACGGCTGGCTGCAAGCGTAGGTGGGGAGGCGGCGAACCGCATCGCCGAGGCACTGCTCGCCTGCGCGCTGGAAGATGCGCGTACCTGGCCTGGTCCGGTGGTAATCGCGCCTGCGGATCCGGCGGATCACGCTTGGGCATCCGCGCTATTGTCGCAAGCGCAGGTACGGCTGGAAATACGTGTGGCGCTCCAGGCGGAAGGCAATCTCGGACAGAGGCTTAACGCACTGGATCATAAACTGCGCGCCGGCGGGCTGGAACAGTTGGTGTATATCGGCAGTGATGCTCCGCTGCTTGCGGCACCCGATTATGCAGCGGTTTACGAAGCCTTGACGAATTATGATACCGTGTTGAAGCCGGCAGCGGATGGCGGTGTGGTGTTGATGGCGAGCCGGCAGCGATGGCCGGCGCTGAGCAGCTTGCCGTGGAGCACGGCGCGCCTGGGCGCGGCACTGGCCAACTGTTGCCGATCTGCGGGACAATCGGTCGTTAACCTGGCACAAAGTTTCGACGTGGATGAAGAAGATGATGTCATTCGGCTGATCGAAGCGTTGAATACGGATCAGCGACCGGCGCGGCGCGCGCTGCATGGGTTGGCTTGCGATCTGGCCCGTTGGAGGGAACGAAGTCATGTCCGGTTTTAGTGCGATTATTCCTTGCTATCATGACGAAGACAAGCTGGCCGATCTGCTCGGCCAGTTGCGAAATTTGCCGCATGACCTGTTTCAAGGGGCGCTGGAGATCATCGTGGTGGATGGTGCCGACAGCCCGTCATGCCGCAACATCTGCCATCGATACGACGCACGCTGGATAGCCGGCGAACCCTGCAGGGGAGGGCAATTACTCTCGGGTGCTGCGCTGGCGCAAGGTGACACCTTATGGTTTCTGCATGCCGACACCCGGTTGCCGTCCGATCCCTTGAAGGCAATGGGCCGCGCATTGGCGCAAGGTGCGGTAGGAGGCTATTTTCGCTTTCGTTTCGATGCACCGCGTGCCTGGCCAGCACTACTGCTGGAGCCGGCTATCGCTTTTCGTTGCCGTTTCGGCATTCCATATGGTGACCAGGGTCTTTTCATGACGCGGCAGGCCTATGTGGAGGCGGGCGGCCACTCCCCCTGGCCCCTGTTCGAGGAAGTGTCTCTGGTTCGAGGGTTACGCCGGATAGGACGCTTTTTACCTTTGCGCGAACCGGTCTTTATCGATCCGCGCCGCTGGCATCGCGACGGGTGGTGGCGGCGTACCTGGGCAAATCGCAATCTGGCGCTGGCTTTTGCGCGCGGCGTTGCGCCCGAAAGGCTGGCGGCTCGCTATCGTTCCAAAACGATTTAATTCCGATCATTCCGATCATGAGGTAAATGCCATGCATGACACTATCCAGCAATACTATGGAGAAACTCTGGGCTCTTCACTCGATCTTCAGACCAACGCGTGCCGGACGGATGCAGGCTTGCCCGAATATGTAAAGCCCATATTGGCGAAGGTACACGACGAGGTACTGGCTCGCTACTACGGCTGTGGCCTGGTACTACCCGAATCGCTCGATGGCTTGACCGTACTCGACCTTGGGTGCGGCGCCGGGCGCGACGTTTACGTACTATCGAAGCTCGTGGGAGAGCATGGCCGGGTAATTGGGGTGGATATGACGGAAGAGCAACTTGCGGTTGCGTCCAGGCATGAGGAATATCACCGTAAGGCATTTGGGCATGCAGAGAGCAACGTGCGTTTCCTGCATGGCTATATCGAGCGGTTATCTGAACTTCAACTGGCGGATGCCAGCGTGGATGTCATCGTATCCAATTGCGTGCTCAATCTTGCCCCCGACAAGGCGGCGGTATTGAGCGAAGCGTGGCGGGTACTCAAGCCCGGAGGGGAGCTGTATTTTTCAGATGTGTATGCTGATCGGAGGGTGCCCGCGGAACTTACCGCCGACCCGGTATTGTATGGCGAATGCCTGAGCGGGGCGTTGTACTGGAACGATTTTCTCGGCCTGGCCCGCACGCATGGTTTTGCCGATCCGCGACTGGTTGACGATCGCGGCATTACCATTGGCAACGCGGAGCTGGCTGCGCGCACCGGGAACATCCGTTTTTACTCTGCCACTTATCGATTATTCAAGTTGGGCAACCTGGAATCCGCCTGTGAAGACTATGGTCAGGCGGTGGTTTATCGCGGCACGGTACCGCATCATCCTCATGTGTTCGAGCTCGACAAGCACCATCGTATCGAAACCGGCAAGTTCTTCCTTATCTGCGGCAACTCCTGGCGCATGCTGCATGATACCCGGTTCGCCGCGCATTTTGACTTCTACGGTAACTTTGACCGGCACTACGGTATTTTCCCCGGTTGCGGTACGGGGCTACCTTTCGACGACACACTCCGTGGCGGCGCGGACAACCATTCGGGCGGATGTTGCTAGCCCATGGGCATCGGCGGCGGAGAGATCATCCCCATCGGTAGCGAGCGATCCAGTCGTTCCGAAAACTGGCGGCGCACGCCTGACGATCAGCCACGCGGCTTTATTCGGCCGCACGCGCTGGATGAATTGTGGTTTCATACCGGCACCGCGTGTAATCTTGCCTGTCCCTTTTGCCTCGAGGGCTCGAAACCGGGAGACGATCGCTTACAGTTGTTGCGCTTTGAAGAAGTCGTTCCGTTTGTGGACGAGGCGCTCGAGCTTGGCGTCAAACAGTTTTCCTTCACCGGGGGCGAACCATTCATCAATAAGGATATCGTTCGTATCCTCGATTATGCGTTGCAGTATAGGCCGTGCCTGGTGCTGACCAACGCAACCGAAGCGTTGATCAAGCGCCTGAAGCAACTCGAACCGCTGCGCGACCGGCCGTATACGCTCAGTTTCCGTGTGAGCCTGGATTATCCCGATGCCGCCCGGCATGACGCCGGGCGTGGTGAAGGCATGTTCGCTCGTGCGCTGGAAGGATTGCGAGCACTCCATGAACTGGAATTCAATGTTTCGGTGGCAAATCAGCTTTTGCCTACGCTCACACCGGAAGTGGTTTCGGCGCGCTTCAGCGAGGTTTTCCGTACCGCAGGCTTACCTGAGGATTTGCCGCGTATCGAATTTCCCGAATTTCACCCGCCGGGTGCGCAGGTGAAATCGCCGCATATCACGGAACGCTGCATGACAGGGTTCCATACCGAAGAGGCTCGCCACTCGTTCATGTGTGCGTTCAGCAAGATGATCGCGAAAAGCGACGGACGATTACAGGTTTATGCCTGTACTCTCGTGGATGACGATCCAGACTATATTCTGGGGGAAACGCTGACGGAAGCCATGCAAACGCCCGTGAGCATGAAACACCACCGCTGTTACAGTTGTTTCAGGTACGGCGCCTCATGCAGCGAAATGAAACGAGGCATCTGAATGATCGTTTTCAGGGATGATCTTTCAAATAAATGAAGAGCATGGAAATGAAGTGGCTTGAAGATAAAATGGTGTTCCGAAAAATTCAACGTATGCGGTAGTCCGTTTATCAAGGCAGCGTCAGCTTTCACCTTGAACGGTAGCTGAGAAACAATTTTCATAAACTCATGGGGTACCAAGGCAGGCACCCGGTAACCCACCTTTAAACAGTACTTGCAAATCAGATTAGAGGCGCCCGGGATGAAGCATTGGTGGCTGCTCGTATTGCTGGTATTGTTGATTATTTTGTTCCTGGCGTTTGATCTCGGGCGCTTCCTCAGCCTGGAAACGCTCAAGAGCGGTCGTGATGGGCTGCAACAGGCTTATCAGGCACGGCCGCTGCAAATGATAGGCCTGTATGTTGGCACCTATATTGTCATAGCCGCGCTCTCCCTGCCCGGCGCCGCTGTGATGACGTTGGCGGGCGGCGCCATCTTTGGGGTCTGGGTCGGCATTCCACTGGCTGTCATTTCCGCCGGCATTGGCGCGACGGTCGCATTATGGATGGCGCGCTACGTCTTTCGGGAGTTCGTGCAGCAACGTTTCGGCGACCGCATGACGGCGATCGACGCAGGCATCAAGCGTGACGGCGCATTTTATCTTTTCACTTTGCGCCTGGTGCCGGTATTTCCTTTCTTCATAATCAATTTGTTGATGGGGCTGACGGCCATACCGACCGGCACCTTCTTCTGGACCAGCCTGCTGGGCATGCTGCCAGGGACGGCAATTTATGTCAACGCCGGCACGCAGTTAGCCTCGATCGCCAGTCTTTCCGATATTTTCTCACCTGCGCTGATAGGGTCTTTCGCGTTGCTCGCCATATTCCCCTGGCTGGCACGATGGGCAGTGGCGCGTGTGAGGATGAGGGGGGCGGGAAATATACATGCACGCTGGGCTAAACCCATCCGGTTCGATCGTAATCTGGTGGTTATCGGCGCAGGCTCGGCGGGTCTGGTGACGTCCTACCTTGCCGCCGCTACCCGCGCCAGGGTTACGCTGATTGAAGCGAATAGAATGGGCGGGGATTGCCTTAATTTTGGCTGCGTGCCCTCCAAAACGCTGATCCGTTCGGCTACTTTCCTGCGGGAGGCGCAACATGCAAAAGACCTGGGTTTTCGTGGCGCAACCGTCGATTACCGTTTTGGTGAGGTAATGGCGCGTGTACATCGCATCATAAAAATGATCGAGCCGCATGATTCGGTAGAGCGTTATACAAAGCTGGGGGTGGAGGTGATCCATGGCAAAGCGCGCATTACCTCGCCCTGGACGGTGGAGGTCAACGGGCAGATCATCAGTACGCGTTCGATTGTCATCGCTACAGGTTCCCGTCCCGCAATTCCCCCGATTCCGGGGCTGGAGCAGGTGCGCTACTATACCTCCGACACCATCTGGTCGCTTACCGAGCGACCCGGCCGGCTCGTCGTTCTAGGCGGCGGGCCTATCGGCTGCGAGTTGGCGCAAGCTTTTGCGCTTCTGGATTGCCAAGTCACGCAGGTAGTGAGATCAAGGCTACTGGAAAGGGAGGATACGGATGCCGTTGTGCTGATCGAATCTGCGTTGCGCGCCGATGGCGTGCGCCTGCTGACCCAAACCGATGCTATTCGTTGCGAAAGCGGAACCGGTGAGCAACGATTGATTGTGCACCATAACGGAAAGGAGGAAGCCATTCCATTTGACGCGATGCTGTGCGCAGTGGGAAGAACGGCTAATACCGAAGGCTTCGGTCTCGAAGAACTGGGAATTCCGAATTCGCCAAAAGGGACGATTGAAGCGGATGCGTGGTTGCAGACGCTCTATCCCAACATCTATGCGTGCGGCGACGTGGCCGGGCCATATCAGTTTACGCACGTCGCCGCTCACCAGGCATGGTATGCATCCGTCAACGCATTGTTTGGCGGTCTCAAACGTTTCAAGGTGGATTACTCGGTAATTCCATGGGCTACGTTCACCCATCCGGAGGTTGCCCGCGTCGGCTTATCGGAGGCCGAAGCAAACAAGCGCGGCATTAAGTTCGAAGTGACCCGCTATCATCTGGAAGGGCTGGATCGCGCCATCACGGATGAAGCAGCGCGCGGGTTTATCAAGGTGCTCAGTCCACCGGGCAGCGACCGTATCCTGGGTGCAACTATTGTGAGTGACCATGCCAGCGACTTGCTGGCGGAATTTGTGCTAGCGATGAAACACAACCTCGGTCTCAAAAAGATACTCGGTACCATTCACACTTATCCAACCTGGTCGGAGGCCAACAAATATGCGGCCGGGGAGTGGAGGCGTGCACACATACCGTATCGCCTGCTGGATTGGGTGGAAAAGTACCATGCTTGGCGGCGAGGCTAGCCCGGATGTTTCATAAATTCGCGCGCCCTCGCTGGTCTTTTGTTTCGTATGAAGATTTCGTTCAGTCGGGCGTATGAATAACTACGCCACTCTTTCACAAAATCTCCCTACAAAACAAAAATCCTGCGCAATCATCACGCGAATTTATGAAACATCCGGGCTAAGAGAATGAGGATATTTTCGATAAAGAAATATGCCAGATATGCCATATTTATTGTGGCATCATTATTGGGATATGGCTGGGCTCAACCTGGCAATGCTGCTGCGGAGAAACTGGTTTTAACCGGCGCCAGCACTATCGCCCCGCTGGCAGCGGAAATCGCCCGGCGCTTCGAGTTGCAACACCCCGGTATGCGGATAGATGTGCAGACTGGCGGTTCTTCGCGCGGCATTAATGACACGCGTAACGGAACGGCCGGGATCGGTATGGTATCCCGCGCCTTGAAACCGGCCGAGCGGGATTTACAAGCACATACCATTGCCCTGGATGGTGTTGGGCTTATTCTGCACGCGAGTAACCGGGTCTCCGGGTTAAGCCGGCAGCAGGTTATCGATATCTATACCGGCAAAATCGTCAACTGGAAGACACTAGGCGGGCGAGACGCACCCATCACCGCCATTAACAAGGCTGAAGGCCGATCGACACTTGAGCTGTTTCTGGGCTATTTAAAGCTGAAGAACAGCGATATCAAGCCGCACGTGATCATCGGCGACAACGCGCAGGGAATCAAGACGGTAGCCGGCAACCCGAACGCCATCGGTTATGTATCGATAGGCGCGGCGGAATACGAAGCACGGCACGGTACGCCGATCAAACTACTGCCGCTTGATGGTATCGCGGCTACCGTAGCGAATGTACGTAATGGTACGTTTCCGCTATCGCGGCCGCTCAACCTGGTAACGCGGACTGAACCTGAAGGGCTGGCCCGGGATTTCATCGCGTTTGCCCGTTCGGAGCAGGTACATGATCTGGTTGAGGCACAATATTTTGTCCCCATTGGCTTCCGTTGATACGCTGACGCTCTGGCTGCTGCGCGGTGCAGCAGGCGCCGCGATGGGCGTGGTGATGCTGATCCTGTTATTCCTCGCGATGGAATCCTGGCCAGCGCTGCGGCATATATCGATCGAGCGTTTTCTCACCGACCCCTCCTGGAATCCCGGAGAAAACTTATACAACTTAGCGCCCATGCTGTCGGGTACCCTCTACGCCGCAGCCGGGGCACTATTACTGGCAACCCCGCTGGGCATCGCCTCGGCGCTGTTTATCGCCTATTATGCATCTCCGCATGCGGCGAGCACCTACCGGCATCTGGTCGAGTTGCTGGCAGGTATTCCCTCCGTGGTCTACGGTTTCTGGGGCCTGACTACCCTGGTGCCCCTGATCAACCAACTGCATCCACCCGGCGCCAGCCTGCTGGCCGGGATTCTGGTGCTGACGCTGATGATTCTGCCTACCGTCGCGCTCACGGCGTACGCCGCGCTATTGGCCGTGCCCGACGAATATATGATCGGTGCAGCAGCGCTGGGCCTGTCCCGCTGGGGGATGATCCGGGGCGTCGCGCTACCGGCTGCAAAAACGGGTATCGCCGCAGGTGTCATTCTCGCGGCCGGTCGCGCTATCGGCGAAACCATGGCTTTATTGATGGTCACGGGTAACGTCGTGCAGAACCCCTCCAGCCTGTTCGAGCCGATACGTACTCTGGCCGCCAATATTGCGCTGGAGATGCCCTATGCCATGGACGACCATCGGGCTGCTCTGTTCGTGTCGGGCTTGACGCTCATGGTGCTCGTGATGTCGCTCTGGAGCGTTGCAGCCCGGCTGGCGAGAAATGGCGATGGCTGAAATGGTTTTCACGAAATCGACGCGAACTCTTCGCGATTGGTTCGCGCAATTAGCGGTTTACTGTGCCGCGTTACTGATTTGTGCTGCGTTTACATGGATATTGAGCGATATCGTGCGCGGTGGCATGGCGCATCTTTCCCTGGACTTTGTCATAGGTTCGCCGCGCGAGGCTGGCCGTGCCGGGGGTATCGGCTCTATCCTCGTTTCCACTGCGCTTGTGCTTGCGATTGCCCTGATGGCAGCCCTGCCGCTGGGATGGGCCACGGCTGCGTTACTCGCCAATCATGTTTCCGCAGGCAGCGGCTTCGGCGGTGCGGTACGCTACAGTCTGCAGGTGCTCACCGCAGTTCCCTCCATCGTTTTTGGCCTGTTCGGCAATGCCTTTTTCAGCATTTATCTGGGTATGGGATTTTCCATCCTCTCGGGCGGCCTGACCTTGGCTTGCATGCTGCTGCCCATTCTCGTCAGCACCGCAGAGTCGGGCTTGCGTACCGTACCTGATGCGTATCGCCTGTCTGCCGCTGCGTTGGGCATGTCGCGCACTTCGACGTTGTTTCGTTTGTTATTGCCAATTGCCGCGCCATCGCTGGCTGCAGGACTGCTGCTGGGGATCGGCCGCGCCATTGCCGAAACCGCGGCGCTACTGTTTACCAGCGGCTATGTCGATCGCACGCCGGGTTCGCTGCTTGATTCAGGGCGGACTCTGGCAGTACATATTTTCGATCTATCCATGAATGTTCCCGGCGGCGATGCTGCGGCTTATGCGTCCGCACTGGTGCTGATAACAGCGCTGCTACTCATCAATATGATAGCCATGCGCCTGACTGCCGGCTGGCAGCGCCGGAAGATAATGTCGCAGAACTCAAACGGATACTCCAATACCGATGTACCGCGAGCCTGAACCCACGCCCATAGAACCCGCCAAAGCGGCTGATGACCCGCTGGGCAAGGCCGATAATGGCTATACGCTGGGGCCAATGCAGGTGGGCCCAGCGTGTTGCGACCCTCAACCCTTGATCCAGGTTGAAAATTTTTCCCTTCGTTACGGCCCCAAGACCGCCTTGGCTAACGTTACACTGGATATTTACCGCGGCTGCATTACGGCGCTGATCGGGCCTTCGGGATGCGGAAAAACAAGTTTTCTCTCTTCCATCAATCGGCTTACCGACCTGATTCCCGGTTGCGGAGTAAGTGGCCGCATTTGCATCGATGGTGGTGACATCCATGACCCTGCCTGCGATGTACAAGCATTGCGGCGGCAGATCGGCATGGTGTTCCAGAAGCCAACGCCATTTCCGCTCTCGATCTATCGTAATATCGAACTGCCTTTGCACGAGCATGGCGTCAAGCGTCGTGTCGACACAGCAGCCGTTATCGAGCAGGTATTGCGGGATGTCGGGCTGTGGGACGAAGTGCATGATCGGCTGCATTCATCTGCGCTAAATCTCTCTGGCGGGCAGCAGCAGCGCCTTTGCATTGCTCGCGCGCTGGCTTTGAATCCACGGATTCTGCTGATGGACGAACCCTGTAGCGCGCTTGATCCCATCGCCTCGGGTATAGTCGAAGACCTGATCAGCCGTCTGCGCGGTCGCTACACGATCGTCATTGTCACCCATAATCTGGCGCAGGCGCGGCGGATCGCTAACTACGCCGCGTTTTTCTGGGTCAGAGGCCAGGCCGGTAGCCTGGTTGAATTTGGCCATTGCCGGCAAATTTTCGAGTCTCCCGCACACGAACTTACTGCCGCTTACGTGAATGGCGCGAGGGGATAACGAACGGTATTGACAAGCCGATTTTCGTGTTGAATCCGCACAGTCTGCGCTTGACACCAAGGTCCTCATAAAGCATAATCCAGCCCTCACACAGTAATCAAAATGCATACCTGCGTGGAAAGTGTGGGTATTACTAGTGGGATTGAAAAAGATTGTTTCCGGCATGATGGATAAAAAGCGGTTCGAAATAACCGCTCAAAATGACCGTTGAATATAAGCAGTTCTCGGATGCGTTGTAGATCCGCCATGAACAATATTTTCTCCCGGTTGTTTGCATATCTGGTGGATTTCCAGTCTCGCAGGCTTGGAAAATTCATCTGAATATAGGCAACCATTTCAAATCGGCATTTAGAGACTTTTCAAACCCCGCTAGAGTTATCGCCCGGCACCGCTGTAATTTACCGGGCACTACCGATGAAATACATAGAAAGAAGGAGAGTATAAATGCAAGAAACCGCGTGGCAGGTTTCCCTTGTATTGATGTCGCTGATTGCATTCGGCGTTGTTTACGTTGCCATCAATTCCGGCAAGCGGGAAGAGGACTACGGGCCGTTGGTAAAGAGTGCATATGGTTTTCGCACGAAGTTATTCTGGGCGGTGGCATTGTTGTTTTTCCCGGCGATGATTTATAACCTGGTTGGCCTGCCTTTGCCGTATAGCGAAAGCCGCGCGGATTCAAAACTTGGTCCGGCACAGGTCATCAATGTAATTGGGCACATGTGGTACTGGGAAATGGATCGCGACCAAGTCGAAGTGGGGCAACCGGTTGAAATCCGTATTACCAGCGCGGATGTTAATCATGGTTTCGGCATTTATGACACTGATTTGCGTCTGGTGGCACAGGCACAGGCCATGCCCCACTACACCAATGTAATCTATCACACTTTCAAAAAGGAAGGCATATACAAAGTGCTGTGCATGGAGTATTGCGGGGTTGCGCATCACAATATGATGACTGAAATCAAAGTTGGCAAATCTTAGAGAGGAATAAGCATGGCAAGCTATACCTATACCCCAGTTCCTGATACAGGGGCAAAGGCCGGCGTACTGGCCTATTTAGTCGTCTCAGCTGTTGTACTACTGCTGATGATGGTTTTCGGTCTGCTCATGAGACTGGAGCAAGCGCAAATCACCTCCATCGGGGGGCTCTGGTTTTACAAGATCATGACATTGCATGGCGCCGGTATGGTAGGTATCGTCGCGCTGGCCGGCGCGGCTATCATGTGGCATTTCCTGCGGCTGTATGTGGATCTCTCCAACGGCATATTCATGGCCAATCTGGCGCTATTCCTGATCGGCGTGGTGATGATCCTGGCCAGTGTCCTGCTGGGTGATTTTCATGCCGCCTGGACGTTTCTGTTTCCCTTGCCTGGAAACTCGATGGGCTTGTGGAGCACGGGCGCCGCTGCCCTGTTCATGGGTGGCCTGCTGGTAATCGGCGTGGGTTTCGTGCTGCTGCATCTGGATATCGCGCGCGCCATCATCGTTCGCTACGGCGGGCTCGGCCGCGGGCTTGGTTGGCCACAACTTTTTGGTCATGACGATGGTAACGCGCCACCGCCAACCGTAGTGGCCAGCACAATGGTGACGATCGTCAACCTCGTGGGCTTGGTAGTCGGCGCCAGTATCCTGGTGATGATGCTGGTGAATCTCTATGTGCCGAGCTTTGAAATTGATCCGCTGCTTGCCAAGGGCATGATCTATTTCTTTGGCCATGTGTTCATCAACGCGGTTATCTACATGGCAGTGATTGCCGTTTATGAGATTCTGCCGCGCTACACGCAGCGTCCCTGGAAATCGAACAAGGTATTTCTTGCTTCCTGGACGGCTTCCACCATCATGGTCATGTTCATCTTTCCGCATCATTTGCTGATGGACTACGCCTATCCCAAGTGGTTTCTGATCGTTGGCCATATAATTGGTTATCTCAACACCTTTCCAATTTTAATAGTGACCGGCTACGGCGCCATGATGATCGTGTACCGTTCGGGCATTCGCTGGGACATGTGCTCACGACTGCTGTTTGTGTCATTGTTTGGTTGGGCTGTGGGCGCCATGCCCGCATTTATCGACGGCACAATCACGGTTAATTATGTAATGCATAACACGCTATGGGTACCGGGGCATTTTCATACCTATCTGCTGCTTGGCATGGTCGCAATGGTATTCGGGTTCATGTACTACCTCGGGAAGCCGAATGAAAATGCCAAAGACAGCCCTATCGATGTCGCGGCTTTCTGGGCATTCGTTATCGGCACCATGGGTTTCACCATGTCGTTTCTCTACTCCGGAAAAATAAGTGTACCGCGCCGTTACGCGGAGCATCTTCCGGAATGGGTGCCCTACGATCGTCTTGCTTCGTATTTCGTAATGTTGTTACTTGCTGCCGTGCTGGTGTTCATATTCCGCTTCTTCTCACGGTTGGGTTTCGCTGGTCGCGATTATCAGCGCGCATCTCAGGCGCGAAGTCTGGCCGCTACATGATGCAGCCCATATAACCCATGAACCCGGTGAAACGCAGCGTAGTGACAACAACGCTGGTGATTTCACTGGGTTCATGGTTTTTTTGGTGGGGTACGGACGGATTTACCGCGTTCACTGCTGAAACGGCGCGGAGAGTGGAAATTCTGCACTCACCGCGTCCATTGCCAGCGGTGATGCTCGAAGACCAGGATGGAAACAAATTCAGCCTGCAGGATTATGAAGGAAGACTACTCGCAGTAGACTTCATCTACACAAGCTGCACTACGCTGTGCCAAAGTATGGGTATGATCTTCAAGCAGATCCGCGACCTCATACCGAAGGAATCCCTGGGGCGCGATTTTGCACTGATCAGTATCAGTTTCGACCCGGATCATGATGATACGGCCAGTTTGAAAAAATATGGCCAGGCCTACGGCGCTGACGGAAAAATCTGGCGTATTGCGAGGGTGCCTGACAAGGCGGAACTCAAATCCCTGCTCGACGCGTTCGGCATCGTTGTGATCCCCGATGAATTCGGGGGATATGAGCATAATACGGCGCTTCATCTCGTCGGCCGCGACGGGCGCCTGAGGCTGATTACCGATATCGATAAAGCGGCACCATTTGCCGAGCAAGTGGTGTCGTTGCTATGAGTAATCCCGCTTTATCCCGTAATGTCAAATACGGGCTTGGCCTGGGCATATTATATTTGCTTCTCGGAACACCCATGGCGCGCGATTGGCTGGAAGCAACCATGAGCCGTCACATGCTGGTGCAAATGCCGTTGCTTGTTATATTGGGAATTATCGCGTGTCGATTGCTTCCAGTGCACTGGCAGAATGCCGTTCTGGCTGGAGTAGGCGGATCAGTGCCCTGTGTAGTGGTTGCATTATTTGCCTCAAGCTACTGGATGCTCCCTCGCGCGCTGGATGCGGCGCTGACGGATCCTCTGGCCGAGGTTGGAAAATTCCTCAGCCTGCCGCTGCTCGTCGGGTTTCCTCTAGTCCTTGCCTGGAGGCGTCTGACCCTGATTGGCCGGGGCTTTGTCTGGACAAATTTTATTAGTATGCTGGCAGTGCTTGGCTGGTTATATATCGTTGCGCCCGTCCGGGTTTGCAACAGCTATCTGGTGAATGACCAGGAGCACGCTGGCTGGTATATGGTCATAGGTTCGATTCTGCTTTTCGTGTGGTGGCTTGCCACCTTATTTATTGGTAGCGGGGTTGGCCCGAATAAGCCGGGTGGTAACGGTTCGGGTACGACGCTCGCGTAAGATCGAGAGACATTGTATTAGGGGAATAGGAAAAAGCATGGACTATCATCCGCCGTATAAACTCATGGAAGAGGTTGAAGCTGCCAGCAAAAAGAAAGCGGGTCTGCCCGCTGGCGGAATGCTGGTTAAAGGCTTCCTGTCTGGCGCGCTTCTCGCGTATGGAACCGCGCTTGCTTTCAAGTGTTCTACCGGCTTTTCCGAAGGCGCCGCCGCCCTCGTCTCAGGAGCCGTTTTCCCGGTAGGTTTCGCCATGATCATATTGCTCGGCATGGAACTTGCGACCGGCAACTTCGCTGTACTGCCGGTTGGCGTTGTACGCGGCAAGGTAACGGTTAACCAGATGTTTCGCAATTGGGGCTGGGTATACCTGGGAAATTTCTTCGGCTGTGTGTTTGTCGGTTTTTTAATTGCAATTGCCCTAACCGAGGCTTTTATCGAGCCTCACGGGGCGCTCGGCGATAAAATCATCGCGGTCGCGATCTCCAAAACGCTCGTCTATGAACATGCCGGGGCGAATGGTTGGTTGACCGCATTCGTCAAAGGTATACTTTGCAATTGGATGGTCGCGCTTGGAACCATTCTGGGTATGGTGTCAACATCCGCATTCGGCAAAATAGCCTCCATCTGGTTGCCGGTATCCACATTTTTCGCCTTGGCGTTTGAGCACTCGATAGTAAATATGTTCGTTATGCCAACCGCTATGCTTCTCGGCGCTGACATCACTGTCGGGCAATGGCTGTTTTGGAACCAGATCCCCGTCACATTGGGTAACATCGTCGGAGGCGCCGTATTCACGGGCCTGTTGTTGCATTATTGCTACAAACCGTCTCCCCCGGTTACCGACGAGAAGTCCGTACATAACGTTACCCGGACAGCGCCGTAAAGGAACCATGGTACGTTTCGCGATGGAGCCATTCGATGATTATGGTCAATCTGGTTATAGTCAATCGTTTTGCCGCAGATAAAATCGGCCGTTTTGCAACATAGCAATACCGAGCAGGTGGGGATCAGCTTATACCTGCTTGCTCAGTATTGCCTTCACCTCCCCACCTGGTTTACCCGTAACACTCATCAATTCAAGTTTTGCGTCGCCTGGCCCAATAGAGGCGATTGAACTGTCGCATCTGCCGGCGGTTCCCTTGATAAGCCACTTCTGCAGTCGGATCGGCCTGTTTCAATTTTTACTGCACAGCTCAATTTTCTTGACATGAAGTAGTTGTACGTTTAGGCTACGCGGTGTTTTAGGGAGGCCTTGGGGATAGCCCTGGGGGTTTTACAGAAAAGACAGATATCGGACTAGGGAGAGGCCCTGATTGCCTGGCGATCCGGGTTTCGAGTCTGGATATCGGACACAACAAATCAACACGGAGTAAGGAGAGAAAAATGGTTGTCAAACCTTGGCTGAAGCTGGTCACGCTCGCATGCGGCGCCTTATTGGCGGCGTCTGCGTACGCGGACTTTCCCAGCGTCCCCAAAGAAACGTACAAAGCGCTGAACCTGCAGCAATCGGCCTCACCGAAAGAATTGCACCAGGCGCTGGTCAAGCGCTACAAAGACCCGGCACAAGGTGCGGGCCGTGGCACCCTGGCCAAATACTGGGAGCCCATTCCCATGAGCATGTACTTTGACCCTGCCTCCTTCTACAAGCCGCCCACCTCCATGAAAGAAGTGGCTGCGCGCGACGAATGCGTCAAATGCCACACCGACGAATCGCCGGTCTGGGTCAACGCCTGGAAAAAGAGCACCCACGCCAACCTGGACAAGATCCGCAACTTAAAGCCTGACGACCCCATTTACTACAAGAAAGCCAAACTGGAAGACGTCGAGAAGAACCTTCGCTCCATGAACCGGCTCGGCGCCACCGAAAAGCTCAAGGAAGTTGGTTGCATCGACTGCCACGTCGACATCAACGCCAAAGGCAAAGCCGACCACATGAAAGACCTGCGCATGCCCACCGCAGACGTCTGCGGCACCTGCCACCTGCAGGAATTTGCCGAACGCGAATCCGAGCGCGACACCTTGATCTGGCCCAACAAGCAATGGCCGCAGGGACGCCCCTCGCACGCCCTTGACTGGAAAGCCAACGTCGAAGTCGCCGTATTTGCCGCCATGCCCCAGCGCGAGATTGCCGAAGGCTGCAGCATGTGCCACACCAACCAGAACAAATGCGACATGTGCCACACCCGGCACGAATTCTCCGCGGCCGAATCGCGTCAGCCCGAAGCGTGCGCCACCTGCCACAGCGGCGTAGACCACAACAACTGGGAAGCCTACTCCATGAGCAAGCACGGCAAGATCGTGTCCCTCATGGGCGACAAATGGAACTGGGAAGTCCCCCTGAAGGACGCCTACGCCAAAGGCGGACAGACCGCCCCCACCTGTGCCGGCTGCCACTTCGAGTATGAAGGCAAATACGCCCACAACGTCGTCAGAAAGATACGCTGGGCCAACTACCCCGCCGTTCCCGGCATAGCCGAGAACATCACCAGCGAATGGTCCGAAGAGCGGCTTGACTCCTGGGTCAAGACCTGCACCCAGTGCCACTCCGAACGCTTCGCCCGCTCCTACCTCGAATTCATGGACAAAGGCACCCTGCATGGCCTGGCCAAATTCAAGGAAGCCCACGGCGTAGCCGAGAAACTCTACAAGGATGGCCTGCTCACCGGCCAGAAGACCAACCGTCCCGCCCCCCTGGCACCCGACAAAGAAATGTTTGCCGGCTTCACCCAGCTCTACTGGTCCAAGGACAACAACCCTGCCGCCATCGAGCTCAAAGTCCTGGAAATGGGTGAGAACAACCTGCCCAAACTGCACGTAGGCTTAGCCCACGTCAACCCGGGCGGCTGGACCTACACCGAAGGCTGGGGACCCATGAACCGCGACTACGTCGAAGTCATGGACGAAAACACCAAGATTCGCGAAATGGCCGCCTTGCAGGCACGGGTCGCCAAAATGGAATCCAGCCGACGCTCCAGCCTGCTTGACATCCAGAGCACCGATGACAAGCTCTCCCTGGGCGGCCTGGGCGGCGGCATGCTCCTGGCCGGCACCCTGGCTCTGGCTGGCTGGCGCCGCCGTGAAAAAAGCGAACGCTAACATTTGAGCACCTCAACTTCAACCCGCGCCCCCGTGGCGCGGCGTAACACCAAACTCCTCCCCTCACTGGGCATCCTCCTGGTGGCGGGAGGAATTCTTTTACTCCTCTGGTTTGGCTGGCTCTGGTTCAACCCCGGCCCCGCCCCCTATCGCTACCAGCTCGTCACCGAAGGCGGCATCGACCAGTTTCCGCAACTGGGCCTGCCGGCAGACATCGACCCCGCCCTCAAGCTGGCCCAATACGAAGTCTATGCCGAAGGCGTCGACCAGCCCCTGGCACTCACCCACACCGCCAGGCTGGGCGACCACCCACCCGTGCGGCTCGACTGGGAAAACCACACCAGCGAACTGCTCGTCACCGTCGACAACAAACTCAGCGAACTTGCCGCCCTGTCTGTTGCCATCGCCAAGCATGCGCCCAAGGACGCGCTCATCCTCGCCTGGTGGGACACCTCGCGCCAGGTCAACCTCCTGGCCGGACGCGACACCCTGTTCACCACCCGCATCGGCGAACCCCTGATCGTCCCCACCCCGTGGCTTGAGCGCACCGACGCCATCAAACGCTACGAGAGCGAATTCTGGGGCGCGCCCGCCGGCGAACAGGAACGCGCCACCTTCCAGCGCTTCGCCGACGCCCTCCTGGCCCCGCCCGAGACCGGCGCCGCCCTGCTGCGCGAACTGGCAGGCAACCGCGAAGCCTACATTGCCATCCACGTCAACGACCTCTACAAACTGGGGCTCATGCGCCCCCAGTTTGACATCACCTACAAGAACTTCCCCATGGAAGGCAACATGCACGGCCTGATCGGCTACCTCAAGACCTGGATGCAGAGCAACCAGTTCGACACCTACACCCTGCAATCCATTTCCGACAAAATGGTGCGCGCCTACTTCCTGCACAAAGGCCCCAACAGCGAGAGCCTCATCGCCCAGATGCTGCCCTTCACCGAATCCCAGCCCCTGGAACTGCAAGCCCTCCAGCTCATCTACCAGCAAGGCGGCTACTGGGTCTACAAGATCCCCGCCCCCGGCGACGGCGCAAGCGGCGCCGACCTCCCCGAAGGCACCTGATTCCGGCGATATAACGCAGACACAGCGCAGACACCGCGACAGATACAAGCGAGCAGACCCCAGACCCGAAGACCCACCAGACCACCGCCCCGGCCCACCCGCCTGCGGCGGGCTGGCGGTACCAGTGGTACCAGAAAGAGTCATGGTACTGGTGCTACCCGTTTACAGAAACCGGAGATACAGTATGGGCAAAATCCGGAATCCGGTAGTAGACCGCGCATTTATCGCTTAAGCGTTATAATACAAAGGATTTTACGTTTCCCGTGCGCTTCGCTTTCAGGGGCACGCTGCAAGCGTCGGATTCAGGATAAAAAAAGTTTTAATAACACCCGGATAATTTTGTCTCGCCAGAAAAAAAGGAGAAACCATGAGCCATCGCATGACATTAGTCCTCGCCGCAGCCGCCATGCTGGCGGTAGTTGCAGGCAGTGCTACCGCGCAATCGTATGAAGGCCGCAAGAAGTGCAGTTCCTGTCACAAGAGCCAGGCCGAATCGTGGGGCGACACCGCGCACGCCAAAGCCATGGACTCCCTGAAGCCCAACACCAAAGCCGAGGCCAAGAAGAAGGCCAAGCTCGACCCGACCAAGGACTACACCAAGGACAAGGACTGCGTAGGCTGTCACGTCGACGGTTGGGGCAAGGAAGGCGGCTACACCGTCGAAGACCCGAGCAAGTTCACCACCGGCGTGGGCTGCGAATCGTGCCATGGTCCCGGCTCCAAGTATCGCGGCACCCACCGCAAGGCCGGTGCTGCCTTCGAGAAATCGAAGAAGACCGCCCCGCGCCAGACCTTGGCCGATGCCGGACAGGACTTCAGCTTTGAAGAAAGCTGCAACGCCTGCCACATGAACTACGAAGGCAGCCCGTGGAAGGGCGCCAAGAAGCCCTACACCCCCTTCACCCCCGCGGTGGACAAGAAGTACACCTTCGACTTTGACAAGTACGTCAAGGACACCAAGGCCATGCACGAGCACTACAAACTGGACGGCACCTTCACTGGCGAGCCGAAGTTCAAGTACCATGACGACTTCCAGGCCAAGGCCAAAGTGGGTGTGAAAGGTTCGGAGGACTGATGGCGGGAATGAAAGCAGGCGGCACCCTGCTCACAGGTGCCGTACTGGGAATCGTGATGGTGGCGGTGGTATTCGGCGGCGAGGCCGCCGTCTCCACCACCGAATTCTGCACCAGTTGCCATTCCATGAGTTATCCCGCGGAGGAGCTCAAGACCTCCTCGCACTATGGCGCGCTGGGGGCCAACCCCGGCTGCAAGGACTGCCATATCCCGCAGGGCTTCAAGAACTTCCACCTGGCGGTGGCCACCCACGTGGTGGATGGGGCGCGCGAGCTGTACATGGAGTTTGCCGAGGATTACTCCACCCTGGAGAAGTTCAACGAGCGCCGGCTGATCATGGCGCACGATGCACGCATGAACCTGAAGAAGTGGGACAGCCGCACCTGTCGTGAATGCCACAAGAATCCGCAACCGCCCGGCGCTGATGCCAAGGCTGCGCACAAGAAGATGGAGACTGAAGGGGCGACCTGCATCGACTGCCACCAGAACCTGGTGCACAAGGAGGCCCCCGAGACCGACTTGAACGAGAGCAAGAAACAGGGCAAACTGGTCCTCAAACCCGAAAAGAAGGATGACGACGAGGAGGATGAGGAGGAGTGAGTCGGATCACACCGGCTACAGCACCTGGCACACCTCATCCATTCACCCGAACCGCTGTTTCCCGCGTCCGCGCGAGGGAGCAGCGGTTTTACTTGCATCAAGCAATAGTGCCGGTTTCCCAGACAGAATTCGATGGAAAGGCTTGATTCCATCTCCAGGCTGGATGTGTGATAGTCTGATCGCTTAAAAACTTCAAAAGTGATCCCCGTCCCGCACCAAATCAATTTAAAGCCGGGACATCTATCTGAGTAAGAAAAGAATGCTACGTAATTTCCCCCCCCCGAATACGAACTGTTCCCATCGGATACGCGATTATTTCATCGCGACCCTAACATTCGTGTGCGTGGCGATCAGCTTGAACCTGGACGCCAGCGGGAGCCTGGAACAACAAAGAAACATGGGCCTTCTCGCCTGGACATTCCTGTTCGGCTTGCTATTGGGAGAGAATAAGGAAGTACGGATGCAGGTCATCATTGCGGTCGCGTTCGCTACGCTTGGCGAGCACTTCGCCTCCATCTATATGCAAGGCTACACTTATCGGTTTGGCAACGTGCCGGCCTATGTTCCGCCGGGTCACGGAATGGTATACCTGACGGCTGTTGCACTTGCCCGCTCCGGTTTCTTTCTGTCCCACGCGCGCAAAATAGCGATGTTTGTCGTATTGACCTGTGGCGCATGGTCAGTCTGGGGAATCAGTGGTTATCCCTCGCAGGGAGATCAAGTCGGTGCACTACTGTTTTGCGTTTTTCTGATATACCTGTTCAAAGGCCGCTCGCCAATGGTTTATCTGGCGGCCTTCTTTATCACCACCTGGCTGGAACTGATCGGTACGGCAGTGGGAACCTGGAGATGGGCAACGATAGAACCTGTTCTCGGGTTATCGCAGGGAAATCCGCCTAGCGGCGTTGCAGCCTGGTATTGCCTGGTCGATGCCGTGGCCATCGGGGCCGCACCCGCGTTATTGAACGGATTCAAAAAGAGCGGCGAGTGGTTTAAAGCGGAGAAGCCCAAAAATATCCGGCAGGGTGCGAGAAATGATTAGATGAATTTTTCAAGTTTCGACAGGTCTAATTTATGCTTACTTGGTGAAGCATCTGGTAAAGCCGGGATTCCGGAGACTCTGGGCACCACCAACATCTTTTGTTATCACTTTTTCCTGTTTTCAATCTTCTTTTTTAAACTACTCCATCTGAACTGTCCTAGTAGCGATTGCCGGATGGGCAAGCAATAATGGATATGTCGTTCACTCAACTCAATCTTTCGTCCGAAATCCTACGCGCCATAGCCGATCAAGGCTACACCGAACCTACACCGATTCAAGCCCAGGCAATTCCGCTCATACTCGAGGGAAAAGATATCATGGGAGCGGCCCAGACAGGCACTGGCAAAACCGCAGGCTTTACATTGCCCATGCTGAGCCGACTGCAACCCGGGGCCAGCACCAGCGCCTCGCCCGCAAGACATCCGATTCGTTCGTTGATCCTGGTACCCACGCGTGAACTGGCTGTCCAGGTATACGAAAGCGTAAAAACCTATGGTAAATATCTGCCCCTCAGGTGTGCCGTCGTTTACGGGGGTATGGATATGCAGCCCCAGACGAAGGATTTGCGCGCTGGCGTAGAAATTCTCGTTGCGACGCCCGGCCGCCTGCTGGATCATATCCAGCAGAAGACTATGAGCCTGTCGAAGGTCGAGATCCTGATACTGGATGAAGCCGACCGCATGCTGGATATGGGTTTCCTGCCCGATATCAAGCGCATTCTGGCGTTGCTGCCGCAGCAGCGCCAAAGTCTGATGTTCTCCGCAACTTTCTCTGAAGAGATCAAGAAGCTGGCAAACACGCTTTTAAGAGATCCGGAATTGATCGAGGTAGCAAGGCGTAATTCCATCGCGGAACTGATCACTCACGTGGTGCACCCTGTGTCCAGGACGCGCAAGCGTGAATTGCTGGCTCACCTCATCAAATCGGCAGACTTGAAACAGGTTCTGGTATTCGTCCGCACCAAGCACGGCGCCAGCCGGCTGGCTGAGCAGTTGGAACGGGATGGAATCACTGCGACGGCAATTCACGGCGACAAGACTCAGCCTCAACGCACTCAGGCGCTGGCGGAATTCAAGGAAGGCATAGTTCGCGTATTGGTGGCGACCGACGTTGCTGCGCGGGGGTTGGACATTGAGGATCTGCCGCATGTGGTCAACTTCGAATTGCCCACCACGCCCGAGGACTATATCCATCGGATTGGCCGAACCGGCCGCGCGGGCACAAAAGGAGACGCAATTTCACTGGTATGCGAGGATGAGGCCGAGTTGGTCCAAGGTATCGAAAAGCTCCTGAAATTCAAGCTCAATTCCACGGTAATCGCGGGATTCGAGTCGGAAGCCCACGGCCATCCCGCGGAATCCACAGAATCTGAAGGTAAACATCGCACATTCGATCGCAACAAATCGGCACGGCCAGAACAGCGAAATGCGATCAAACGCGCTGATCGGCCCGATGACGCGCACTCCGCATTGCATCCCAGAAATGGCAAAGACGCCAAGCGCCCCAGAGACCACGCGAGCCCACAGCGGCGGGGCTCCACGGTGCCCGAGGATCCATTATTCAGCCAACCTTATATACCTCGTACGCCCGCAGCCCAGCACGCCGATAACCCAGAAGCGGCGTCCTCGCGGAACAACCAACCAGATCATTCGCCCCATGGACAGCAGGGTAAGCGCTTGGCCGCACTATTTATGCCGAGATCGCCAAGCAAACCCGAGCAAGATCACTAGCAGTTACGCCCAGGGCTCCATCTCGACCTAACCGTTCCAATCCGCGGACGCCTATCAATGTCTATTAGCGGATAACCTGAAGCATGGCAAAACGCCTGACAAAAATCTATACCCGCACCGGCGACGACGGCACAACTGGACTCGGTGACGGCGCGCGATCCCTTAAGGATGGTTTGCGCATCGAGGCTATCGGCACCGTCGATGAACTCAACAGCTTCATGGGTGTTCTGCTTGCAGAAAATCTCGAGGAGGAAGTGCGCAACAACCTGGAAGACATCCAGCATGACCTGTTCGATCTGGGCGGCGACCTGAGTATTCCCGGACGCGTGACGATGAGCGAAGCGCAAGTCAGTCGTCTGGAAAAACAGCTTGATGACTATAACGCCCCACTGACCGCGCTGAAAGAATTCATACTTCCCGGTGGAACCCGAGCCGCTGCTTTATGCCACGTTGCCCGCGCCGTCTGTCGCCGCGCCGAGAGATGCGTGGTAAAGCTATATCGAACCGAAACAGCGGTGCCATACCACGTTCGATACCTCAACCGCTTATCCGATTTCTTATTTGTGCTATGCCGCGTATTGAACCGCCAGAACGGCGTGGAAGATGTGATGTGGCAACCTCGAAAAAACTTCGGTTCCAATACGCTCTAGCACTATCCTCTACTTTTTCCCGTGCCCAGTTCCTTATGGCGGAAACTTTCGATCACCATTAATACCGCACCGATAAAAATTGCGGAATCCGCTACATTAAATGCAGGCCAATGGTTGCCGCCCACATGAAAATCCAGGAAATCGACCACATGGCCCAGAGTGATCCGATCCCACAAATTACCGAGTGCGCCGCCGAGTATCAGGCTTAGCGCGATACAGAAAAGTCTGTCTGCAGCATGTTTGCGCAGCAGATAAATGATCAGCAGCGAAGCGACCGCCGAAATCCCGGTAAAAAACCAACGTTGCCAACCACCGGCATCACTAAGAAAACTGAACGCCGCACCCGCATTATAAGTCAGCACCAGGTTAAAAAAGCTCGTCAGCGGAATCTGCTGCCCGTGAACCAACGCGGACTCCACCCAATGCTTGGTCGCCAGATCCAGCACCAGCACGATCGACGTCAGGATCAGGCTATGCTGCAGCTTCATCATACCCGCCGCGCCATCATGAGCGCAGTATGCTCAGGCATGATGCCGTATCTCCCCTGAGCCATACAGATTTGATACACATCGACCGCATATTGTCGGGTGATCGACATCGGCGCCAACATCCGCACGATAATGCCAGCAGCGTTCGCATTTCGGGTGGACGCATGGTGTGACAAAAACCCCTTCTTTCCCTGCATTCTCTACACGCACCACCCGCGCCGCAGATGTGACGAATATCAGTCGCATATCGTCGCCTAGCGAGTCCAGCAACGCGAAATCATCCCCAACGGCATGAATTTCAACCTCGGCAGCAAGCGACGAGCCAATCTTCCCTTGGCCACGCGAATCTTCCAAGCGCCCTTGTACCTGAGAGCGCAGTTCGCGAATTCTCGCCCAGCGTTGCATCAATGCACCTTCATCCGGTTGCAAAGGAAATTCATGCCATGTATGCAGCAGCACACTGTCCTCGCTGTCTCGCATGTCGCCTGTCAGATGGCTCCATACCTCTTCCGCGGTAAAGCTGAGAACAGGCGCAAACAAGCGCACCAGGCTATGCGCAATCTGGTGAAGCGCACTTTGCGCCGAACGGCGCGGAATACCCTTGGCGGCTGCGGTATAAAGCCGATCCTTGAGAATGTCCAGGTAGAAACCACCCAAATCTTCCGAACAGAAATTATGCAGACGATGTACGATCAGGTGAAAATCGTAATCCCGGTAGCTTTCGGTCAGGTCATCCTGAAGTTTGCGGGAAAACGCCAGCATATAGCGATCTATCTCCAGCCATTGCTCTACCGCCACCGTGTCCACCGCCGGGTCGAAATCAGCCAGATTCGCAAGCAGAAAACGCAACGTATTGCGTATGCGCCGATAGCTTTCCACCACCCGTTTCAAAATCTCATCGGATATCGACAACTCGCCGGAATAGTCGGTAGAAGCCACCCAAAGGCGAAGAATATCCGCCCCCGAGGTATCCATTACCTTCTGCGGCGCAATGACATTTCCTTTCGACTTGCTCATCTTGCGGCCATGGCCATCCACCACAAAACCATGCGTGAGCAATGCGTCGTAAGGCGCGCGCCCGTTGATAGCACAACCTGTCAAGAGGGAGGATTGAAACCAGCCCCGGTGCTGGTCGGAACCCTCCAGATAAAGGTCGGCAGGATACCCGAGCTGAGCATTTTGCTTGAGTACCGTTTCATGGGTCGTGCCCGAATCAAACCACACGTCCAGTGTATCCGTCAGCTTCCTGTATTTCTGTGCCTCTTCACCCAGCAGTTCTGCCGCATCCAGGCTAAACCATGCTTCAATTCCCTCTCGCTCCACGCGCTGTGCCACCTGTTCCAATAACTCATCCGTGCGGGGATGCAGTTCATCGGTTTCCTTATTCACGAAGAGCGCCATCGGCACGCCCCAGGTGCGCTGGCGCGAAACACACCAGTCGGGCCGATTCTTCACCATCGCATCCAGACGAGCACGGCCCCAGGAAGGATAAAACGCTGTCGCTTCCACCGCAGCCATGGCCGATTCCCGCAATGTCCGGCCAGCCCCATCCTGATCCGTATCGCTCACCTGCTTGTCCATGGCAATAAACCACTGAGGCGTAGCGCGGAAGATAATAGGGGTCCTGTGCCGCCAGCAGTGCGGGTAACTGTGCTGAAGTTTATCCGCTTTCAATAAAAGACCGTTTTTCTCCAGCACCTCGATCACCACATCATTGGCCTTCCATACCGAAAGACCGCCAACAAGCGGCACATTCTCGAAGAACCGGCCATCACCGCCAACCGGGTTCTCAACCGGCAAGCCATATTTCTGGCCCACGACATAATCATCGACGCCATGCGCGGGGGCTGTGTGTACGGCACCTGTACCGGTTTCCATGGTGACATGCTCGCCCAGGATTATCGGGACCTGCCGCTCATAAAATGGATGCTGCAGCAGCATGTTTTCAAGGTCTGCCCCGGTACACTTTCCCGCTATGCTGACCCCAGTCCTATCAATGCCGTAGCGCTCAAGCGCACTATCCATCAATGCCTCGGCAATAAGTAAATACTCACTACCGACATCTGCCACAACGTAATACTCGTCAGGATTCAGGCTCACCGCTTGATTAGCGGGCAACGTCCAGGGCGTTGTCGTCCATATCACCACATACACCTGTTTAGCAGCTAAATTCTCTGGAGCAGAATCCCGCGAACCACCAACCTTTTTCCAGAACTGCCCGGTATCGATCACCCTGAATTTCACATCGATCGCCGAAGACGTCTTGTCTTCATATTCCACTTCCGCTTCCGCCAATGCGGAGCCGCAGTCTATGCACCAGTTAACGGGCTTCTGTCCCTGATAGACATATCTCTTGCGAAGGATTTTTCCGAATGCACGGATAATGCCCGCCTCGGTGCTGTAATTCATGGTGAGATAAGGATGGTCCCAATCCGACAGCACGCCTAGCCGGATAAAATCCGCTTTCTGCCGCGCAACCTGCTGCGTCGCAAAATCACGACATAGCTCACGCACCTTGTCCGCAGGTAAATTCTTGCCATATTTCTTCTCCACCTGATGCTCGATCGGCAAGCCATGGCAGTCCCAACCCGGCACATAGGGCGCATCAAAGCCAGCGAGAGTCTTTGACTTGATAATAATATCTTTGAGGATCTTGTTCACCGCATGGCCAATATGTATGTCGCCATTGGCATACGGCGGGCCGTCGTGCAGCAAGAATTTGGGGCGGCCTTTGGAAACCGCCCGAATCTTCTGGTAGAGATTCTTTTCCTGCCATGCCTTGAGCATCACAGGCTCGCGCTTGGCAAGGTCACCGCGCATGGGGAAGGGCGTATCCGGCAGGTTCAGTGTTTTTTTATAGTCGGTCATATCATCTGCAATATATAGCGGACATCAGTTCGATCTGTGCAGAAGGCTTTTTGCGGCGTCAGTAGAAGATACCAGGGGCGCCGAGCTAAAGTAGTCTCTGGCATTCTCCACATCTCGTCCAATCTGCGTGGTAAGCGTAATAAGGTCGGGATATTTTTCTTCATCCCGGAGCTTATGAAGAAAATGCACTCGCAGGTGGCAGCCGTATATTTCCTGATCGAAATCGAAAAGGTGAACTTCCAGCACCGGCTTGCCATGTTCATGCACTGTCGGGCGTACGCCCAGGCTGGCTACCCCCCGAATCGAATCTGGAGAGAATAAACCTGCCATTCCCCTGGTCTTTATCTCGACTTCTACCGCGAAAATTCCCGACAGCGGCGGCCGGTTGTGCTTGAACTCGATGTTGGCAGTGGGGAACCCGATCTGCCTGCCGAGCTTGGCGCCGCTCACCACCCGCCCGCTGATGCTATAGGGCCGCCCCAGCAGGCGCTTCACAAGGTCCAGGTCGCCCGCAGCCAACGCTTTACGAACCGCCGTGCTCGAAACCCTCACACCATCCACGACATAGCCCGGCATTTCTTCCACTTCAAAACCACACCGAGCGGAAAATGCCTCAAGCATGGCAAAATCCCCGGCCCGGCGGGCGCCAAAGCGAAAATCATCGCCTACCAGCATCCAGCGCACGGCAAGGCCTTGTTGCAAAATACCGACAATAAACTCTTCCGCGCTGATTCTCGCAAAATCGAAATCGAAGCGGCACACCTGCACCCGTTCCACGCCTGCCGCCGCCAGCAACTCCAGCTTTTCCCGCAGGCTGGTGAGCCGGGTAGGGGCCTTGTCCGGCGCAAAAAATTCGCGCGGGTGCGGCTCGAAGATCATCACGCAAGACGTCAGGCCAAGCCTCGTGGCGGCTTCCTTCAAGCGGGCAAGCATAGCCTGGTGGCCTAGATGCACCCCATCAAAATTGCCTATGGTGAGCGCAACGGGCGCTTCTGCCTGAGCGGGAATACCGCGAGAAACACGCATGGCTTGCGACTGCTAAAACGCTGAATTATATCTGTTTCAGGCTGGTTTATTCAGTATAACGAACATATCATGGCGCTAAATATGGATTTTCTGGTATGCGAACCCGGTGCCAGCTTCACCGAACCTCTGCCTAACCGAGGTAAAACGGCTCGACCTCATCATTCCGTGAACAATACGAATAAGGTCTTTTGTTCCAATGAGTTTAGCGCTGTGCTAAAATTGCGCGACTAAAAATACTGTGCCCTGTGCTCGCTGCATGGATAGCGCTTCAGCGTGTATGAGGTCGGCGTTTCAAAGAAAGGCCAAGTAGCTCAGTCGGTAGAGCAGAGGACTGAAAATCCTTGTGTCGGTGGTTCGATTCCGCCCTTGGCCACCAAATGATTGTTTCACCCCGTCCCAAGAAGTCCAGAAAGCCCGCTCCTCACGGGCTTTTTCATTGGTTCTCTGTCCTGTCACATCCCGCTAGGTTCTATTGCATCCTGTATCGGGGTATCGGGGGCATAAATAGGGTACGTCGGTGTACCCCCGCACCTTATACCCCCAAAATGCCATTGATCGATACAGCAGTTCGCAATGCCAAGTCGCGCAAACCGCGCCGATGAAAAGGGCTGTTCCTGTGGATCCATTCCAACGGCTCTAAATACTGCTGGAGGTTTAAGTATCGTTTCGGCGGAAAGGAAAAATTGCTCTTCCTGGGTATCTATTCCGATGTATCACTGGCTCAAGCCAGGCAGCGTGCGACGATGCCCGCAAGCTATTCAAGCAAGAAGCAAAGAATCGCGGGTAATTAGTTTCGAGGCAGTCGGTTGCCAATGGTATGCAAAGCACTCTCCCAATTGAGCTGCTAGCCATGGACAAGATCATCCGTCGCCGGGAGATAAGCATGTGTTTATCAACAGAATCATATGATATACTTTACAAAATGTATATCTATAAGGAGTGGATCATGCAAGTCTCAAAGTGGGGTAATAGCTTGGCAATTCGATTGCCTGCCTCAGTGGTTGAAGCACTGGAACTACACGAAGGCGACGACATTGAAGTGGTGATTGCTGATGAACGGGTTTTCCAAGTGAAAAAGAAACCCGGCAACGATGCCTTTCTGATGCGATTACGAGAATTCAGGGGGAAGCTCCCTGTTGATTTCAAGTTTGACCGCGACGAAGCAAATGCCCGCCCCTAAAGCCTTTATTGACAGCAATATTTTGCTGTACCTTTTATCGGCTGATGCTGATAAGGCCAATCGGGCTGAGGAAATTGTGCGGGCAGGCGGGCTAATCAGCGTACAGGTGTTAAACGAGATAACGAATGTAGCACGTCGTAAGCTCGCCATGTCGTGGGTGGAAATCAATGAAGTGTTAGGCCTGATCCGGTCGATATGTCCAACCGAGCCGTTGACTATCGAGACCCATGATCGAGGTAGGCTTGTCGCTGAGCGATATGGGCTAAGCGTATATGATGCAATGATCGTAGCGGCTGCAATTCTTGCAGGATGCAAGACATTATATTCAGAGGACATGCAGGACGGGCTACTGATCGACCATCAGTTGCATATTTGTAATCCATTCCAGGCTTGATACATAGAAGTGGTCGCGCTTGTTTGGTCCTTGACTTCACAATCGCGCCATCGCCACAAAAGTCAGCCGCTTAACGCCAATTCAGCAAAACGTCGAACACCGGCTAAATTTGCCTGTATCTCTCAGTATTGAAGCGAAAGCAGCGCGTATATCCTTGGGCTAGCTCAACAGTCAACCAAGGATACGTAAATGATCGATTCAGACTTCAGCATCGGCTTCTCCACCAATCTGGTCAACGGCCTCAACCCCAACTGGCAGCCGCAGGTGGGCCTGCTGAACATTCTCTATCCCGCCAAACAACAGGCGATGACCTTGAGGCCGGTCCAGCCGATAGCGCAGCTCGGCAGCTGGACGCATCCGGTCATCACGCTGCATGAAAATGCACTGGACCTGTTGGATGAATTGATCCCGTACCAGATCATCAACCCTTCCAGCGACATTGACGCTCCATCGTTCGGCGCAGGCGCCTTACTGGGTGGCGCTATTGGCAGCCGCCCATCATTGGAGATGTTGTCGAAAACCATAGGTGTCGACCTGGCCCGGACGGATCTACGCTATGCACTGGTTAAACTGGAGAGAGTAGATGGCGCCGATAATCACGCTTCGGCAGTTGGCGGCATTCTGGTGCATGCGCGGCCACGGCAGCCTGATCCGGAATATGGGCTGAGTACCGAGTTCACTTCGGCTTCGACCAGGTTGCGCCATGCCGGCCGCAGCCGTCTCCAGGACTATGGCGATCAGTTGAACAAGGACGACGCCAGCAAAGTGCTGGATTCTTTCCGCGAATTCGGCACCCATTATGTTTCTGCCGTGGAACTGGGTGACACCATTCTGCAGGTATTTGCGTATCTGCCGGAACAGTTTGCCAAACTCAAGCTGGCCTATGCGGATGGAAATAATCCCCTTTCCGGGCCGGGATCGCAAAATTTCGTCCAATTCACTACCGACCGGGCTACCGGCATCTACGGCTATGTGGAACAGTATGGTGGCGTCATTTGCCTGAGC
The DNA here is from genome assembly GCF_000619905.2 of Nitrosospira briensis C-128. Taxonomy (NCBI): domain Bacteria; kingdom Pseudomonadati; phylum Pseudomonadota; class Betaproteobacteria; order Nitrosomonadales; family Nitrosomonadaceae; genus Nitrosospira; species Nitrosospira briensis. Next base: position 1,902,236 of record NZ_CP012371.1, read on the forward strand.
AATTCGACCCTCTTCAACTCGACGCTGCGCGACGGCGACTGGCGGGATACGCTGTGGTCGCACAAGAACAGCGTGTTTTCCCTCTTCAACGTCAACTCCCGGTTATCGCTTGTCAACCTGCAGCAGGAATTTACCGAACAGGCGGTAATAGCCGTCCACCTCGCAAGCCTGAGCGTAATGATAGAACAGAAACGGGGGCTGATCTGGCAGCGAATCTTCAAGGGTGCGATGGCGCAGAAATACCGTACCACGATACAGCCGAACTTTTCCATTTACGATCAGCGCGATTTCGTGCGCATGCTGCCGCAGGATACTGCCGGCATTACCTCTTTTATCGCTACGTCCACGGTCAACGTCTATAAGGCGCGGCTGGATCTTGCGGATGTGCAGCTCGTCGCAGCCGGGGAAGTGCAGGATTTCGTCCTGTTCACGAATGTACTATCTGCCGGCGCCAACACGACCATACAAGTTCCCGGAAAAAAGGTGCATCTGTTCGGCCAGGTACTGGACATGCGCGTGCAGGGCCAACCTAAATCGATCAGCCTGGCTGACGAGGCGTTCGAATCGCTGCAGTTGGGGTGCGATGAATTTCTCGGCGCGCTGGCAATCCAGAACCGCTCCGGCTCCCGCTATAGCGTGATTGTGGATGGACTCCGATTCGGCCTGGATGGAAGCGGGCCAGCGGCCATGCCAGTTATCGCAGACGATGTTCGCACAGTGCCGCCGGCAAATGCGATCCCGCTACTGACAGACAGCCTGCAGTTTTCAATGACATTCGCCGAAGCGGTAATCAGCGATCAGTCTACTCATGCAAATGGTCATATCCAGCAGTTTGTGCGCAATTACCTGACATGGGTAGCGGAAATGCCACTTGCGGGCGATAGTGAAGAATTGATGGCGTTGCGCGTGCGCGCGATGGACCTGGCCAACTACACGACCAACCCGGAATATGGGGGTTTTGTCCCGATCCTGCCATATGGCGATTATGAACAATACGTGCAAAGCATTCTCAGCCATTTGGATAGGATACAGCTGCAGGTCGCACAGAATGAACAGCGCATGGCCAATCGGCGCCAGCAGGAACTGGTGATCGACGTGGCCAAGACGCTCAACCAGAACATCATCGCGTCAGGCGAACTGATCGGTGGGGTAATCGAAGCCAATGCAGCGCAGCAAAAAGACCTGGAAGGATTTTACGATTCGATGATCGTCCAGGGTAAGGCAGAAGCAGAGCAGCAGCAGGCCAAGATCAACAACCTGAACGCATCGCTGTTCGAAGCCCGGGGAGACGTGGATTTGGCTGTGCAGAAATACAAATCCGCCGTGCAGCAATGGGAGACCATGGAAGCGATCAAGTTCGGGCTGGAAGTCGCCCCCAACCTGTTCAGCCTCGGCACCAGTATCGCCATTCCTGCCTCATCCATCTCTGCCGTCAAAGACCTTGGCCTTGCCGTACAAAGGATCCAGAAGACCTTCAATGTCCTGAACGCGATGTCAAAGCTGTATACCGGCATCAGCACCGGTGCCAAAGGATTGGAAAACGCGCAGCGCGCGCTCGACGATCTGGATGGCGCACAATTTGGTAATCCCTCGACGTTATCCTGGGATGAAATGTCGATCCAGTTCAACCAGATCATGGCGTCCGGCCCGGATATCAAGCCGGAAAAAGCAAGTCTGCAAGCGGCTTTTGCTACCATGGTGCTGCGCGGCAAGGCCGTGGCGGGCGCCGAGTCCTCGCTGCACGCACTGCAGCGGGATATTTACACCAACCAGAAACAAAAAGAGATCAACAGCCGTCAGGCAGCGCGGCTGGAGGCGTTGCAGCAGAAGCTGCATCCCGCCAGGGTCGAGGATCTCGACCGGTCGGCTATTGATCTGGTGGCGCTGACCGGCCATCTGACGTTCATCCAGAACCAGATGCTCACCATTCTCGCCAAGGCGTTCCTGATGCAGGATCTGGCGCTCCAATACGCCAACCTCCAGCCAGCCACGCCGGTGCTGGCGTTCAGCCTGCTGAAATTCAGTGCTGCGGTGGTCCAGCAACAAGCCACTACGCTGGAAGCCAAATCCCTGCTGGCCCATTATCAGGCCAGTAGAACGAGGCCGATCGAATATGTCATCGAAGGCGTCAAGCCGGAGGAACTGACCGGCGGCAATGTTTTTCTCAGTACGATTTTTCTGGATGCGCCGGAATTCTATCAATATGTCAACGCACGAATAATTTCTGTGGTTGCGGTAGTGGAAGGCATCAAATCCACCGCCAGCGGGACCTATCTGCTTCGTCTTGCCTATAACGGCACGCCGTTTCATGACCGCAACCTTCACCGCGATCCCTTGGCGTTTCGTACCCCCTGGCGCGAGCGGATTTACAGCTACAGCGCGCATGACAACTCGCCGAACTTCTCCGATGGCGGCGAATCCTGGTCCGAAGGCGTCAGCCGCGTGACGCCCTTCTCCACATGGGAAATCTCGCTGCCGAACACAAGCACGAACAAGGGTCTGAGCTTTGCACGGGACAGCCTGACAGTACGGCTGTCCTTCGTGCTGGAAGCAAGAATCGCCGACCCGCTGAAGATCATGCAGCAGCGTGCCGCCAACCGGCTGCTCGCATTCGCTCAGCCGCGCCAATTGCCAGGGTTATTGGCTGCAAGCGATATGGTCTTGGCTGCCGCGGCCAACTTGCCGTCCACCGAGACGCTGCTGGCCCAGATGAATGCACAGGGCAGTTGCACCAATGGCTGGGACGTGGTGTTCAACATGGATCTGAAAGGAATCAACAGTGCGCTGCTGGATCAATACGAAACCCTGAAAAAAGATACCGTCTACAAGAACCGTATTACCGTCAACACTTCGGAAAAATATCCGGGTGGCGTTACCGTGATCAACCGCTTCACAATCGATTACGGGTATCCCCTATTGAGCTTCAGCATCAACAACAACAATTCAGCCACACTGAAAATGGAAATACTGAGCGGCTCGGTAGAGCGCTGTTCCCAGGTGGGGTCGTTGCCGGAACAATGCGGTACACCTGAATCGATCACCGGCGAAACCCTCACGGCAGTGATTCAGCTGGCAAAGGTTGCGGGTACGGTCAAGATCGACAACGTTAATCACAACGTCCTGAAAGTACAGTTGGACATGAAGGAAGGCGCATTCTCCATCAGCAATATCGACCTGAGCGATGCCACCAAGGTGGAATTCAACAAGGCGGTCAAGGAGTATTTCGTCAGCAACCCCGTCATCTACCTGATCAACCAGCTCGACCTGACCGCAATTCCGACGCTGGATGCGCTAAAGCCCAGTGATTTCATTTTCAAACCGCTCCAGACGCCGGCCAGCAACCAGATGCTGCAACTGTTCATCATGACCGGGGGTCGGGCGATGCCGAATTATTCGCAGGCGTTCCTGAACAATATTCCGGAACCACTGCCGCAAGGCCAGAGCAACAGCATGATGGTGCGCTCCGAGTTGATATTCAAGGAGATCCTGCCGCAAAGCCTGAGAAACAATGGTTGGGCGCTGCAGGGCGTGAACCCGGGCAGCACCACCAAAGCCTGGTCGGGCAAGTTCACTGGTGCGAGTGTCATTGGCACCGTAGATTTGAGCAAGCTCAATCACACCTCATCGAACGGTGGCGGGCGAGGCGGCGGCTCATTTACCGAGTACACTTATTCGATCCCTGGAGGCAAAGATGTGTCGTGGTCGCTGGTGGATACCACCATCACGGCGCAGGCTAACGGGCAAATGTATTACAGCGGCAGCCGCGGGCAATCTCTTCAATATAATCAGCATTCCTGCACAACGTCTTACCCCTGCTATTTTGGTGGTTGCACTAGTTGCAGAGACTCCATGCTTGCGACCGACGTAACGATCGAGGTGAGGGCTTCACTGCCATTGGGCGTGGATGGCAGCGGGCGCAACCAGACTATTCAGATCAAGACTACCAGTCAGGGCGTCGTTGTCGGCGGCCACTTGTCCGGAGGGGGTCCCAGTGGTTCCGACGACCTGGCGGCGCAAGTCAATCAGCAGATCCAGAGTCAGGTGCCGCAGCAGATCGTGCAGAAACTATCGATCCAGTTTGAGGCAGTTTCAGTGTTTGCGTTGAAGAACCTGCTGTTTCCCGCGAATAATTACATCACATTCAGTAGCTGCGGGGTGCCGGGCGACCTGATCCTGCTGGGTAATTTCAATTCTACGAAGTGATAGATTAAACCTAAATCCGGTAGTTGACCGCTCATTTAATAGATCAGTATTATGATTAATAACAATATTTCATATTATTTGACGCTCACCTTCCGGGTGAGGGCGCTACGAGGGAATTGCACAGTTTTTGCGGCACATGGCAGTGTTGCAACTCCTTGGAATGGAACGACCATTCCGCGTCGTTGCGCCTTGCCCTGCACCCCAAAAACCGTACACTTCACCCCGTCCAACTACCGGATTTAGGTTAAAGCCTTTACACTTCACACATTAGAGCGTCCCAAGTGGACGCTCTTTTCATGTGCGCCCAGCATGGATTTCCTGTTCAATTCATGAAACTTCAACCTGGCAGGCAATTAACATACTTACCAGAGGCTCGCGAACCTGTCACTTACCTGCACGTAGCTCACTCACAGACCGACCAATCCTACGGCGGAGGAGGGTGCGTAACGTCACCCCATTTTCATAGCCAACCTGGGCGGCAATCAAATCAATGCTGTCATTGCTCGTTTGCAGCAGGTGTACCGCGCGCTCGACGCGCAGATCCTGAAAATAGGAGAGGGGTGTCTTGCCCAGCACGGTCTTTAGACGACGCGCGAGGGTTCTCTCACTGGTTCCGGCTGCATTTGCCGCTGCGCTGAGCGAGAAACCATCGGTTAGCCGGTTCCGCGCCCACTGTTCAAATCGTTCGATCAATGGATCCGTATGCATGAGGTGGTCTGGAATCATGAAAACCGCCTGCGAAGGGCGCGGATCGATTACGAGAAAACGCGCAGTCAATGATGCCAGCGCCGGACTGCTGCGCCTTACCAGCCATAGCGCCAGATCAATATGTGCCAGGGCCGCCCCTGCGGTCACGAAACGGGATGAATCCACGATCATGCGTGATTCTTCTAAAATGACAAGAGGATAACGCTCGCGGAACAGCGGCGCCAGCCACCATGAGGTGGTGGCGCTCTGCCCATCAAGCAGCGATGTGTTTGCAAGGACAAAGGTTCCGGTGCAGGCGGCACTCACCAGAGTGCCGCCGTCAGACCATTCCCGCAACAGTTCCTCTATATCCCCTACATCCCGCCGTTCAAGCGCCAACTGCAGTGTTGCGGGCATTTTTGCCCCAAGCGCGGGAATCAGCACAATGTCGGGGCGCGCCAGCTGTGCCGCCAGTACTACGGGTACTAACAGTCCCTGACTGGTGTGTACCCGGCGGCGGACACCGACGACAGTTACCTCGAAATGAATCGAAGGTGTGCCGGCAGACTCTGCCAGATCGTTCGCGATGCTGAAGGTATCGAGAAGGGTAGCTAGACCTGTATCAAAAACTTCATCGAGGGCAAGGATGTAGATGCGCATGGCAGAAATAATACCATAATTGTCAATATTGCCACTTAGCAGGAATCTGTATCTTCATTAAAGTCTGCCTCTCGTAATTCAACTTCAGGAAGGAGAAATCACCATGGTAAAAGTTGCCCTGTTTGTACGTTTGCAAGCCAAACCCGGGAAAGAAGCTACCGTCGCCAGCTTTCTCGAAAGCGCCCTCGCCCTGGCGAATCAGGAAACCACCACCCCGGTCTGGTTTGCGCTACGGTTGGGACAATCTACTTTCGGGATCTTCGACGCCTTTGCTGACGAAACAGGGCGCTCAGCACATTTGGCGGGTCCGATTGCAGCGGCTCTGATGGCTAATGCCGCCGAATTGCTTTCGGAACCGCCGCAGATCGAGCATGTGGATGTGCTTGCTGCCAAACTATCTAACTGAAAATTGGATTCTGCAGTCCGGATGAAGCGTGGCGGAGTCCGGGCTATAGTCCGTTCCACCTAACTGGCCGAATAAGAGGAAGCTACGGTAGGCTCCAGACCTGATCCCGCTTTTACGCATCAAGGGTATTCTGATCTGTTGGCTGAGTATGTGTAAACGTCTGCCCAGTGTCGATTTACGACTTCGCCAAGGAATAAAGGTGTCAGAATCAGCCGTTGTTTTCCCTGAAAACAGACAGTAGGCACATATGCCTAAAACAAGCGCCGGCATTTTGCCCTATCGCAGCCGAGACGGCCGGCTGGAGGTCTTGCTTGTCCATCCCGGGGGACCCTTCTGGGCGAAGAAGGACCTCGGGTCCTGGTCGATAGCAAAGGGCGAGTATGAGGAAGGCGAAGATCCCCTTCAGGCCGCGTTACGGGAATTCATGGAAGAAACCGGACACCAGCCAGCCGGGCCGCTTTTGCCGCTAGCACAGCGGAAGCAACCTGGTGGGAAACTTATTGATGCATGGGCTACCGAGACTGATTGGGATTCTTCCAGGCTCGTCTCGAATACTTTCAGCATGGAATGGCCAAAAGGGTCTGGGAAAATGCAGGCGTTTCCGGAGGTGGATCGCGCCGAGTGGTTCGAAATATCGGAAGCAACACGGCGCATTCTTCCGGGGCAGCGCGGCTTCCTTGATGAGCTGTGCAAAAAGTTCTCAACAAGTTCATGAACAACTACCCACCCTGGCGCTACATTTCATGCTGTTGTCCGCTTGAAGAGCTGCTGTTCCGTGGAAACGACTACAGCTGATATCTCATCTGGCAACCCCGCGGTAGTGAGCAGCCTGATCCGAGCAGGTCATTTTAATTTGGCAGGATGACAGGGAAATATCAACTCACCGATAATTCGGCGGGTTCTTTTTCGGTAGCGGAAATGCGATAGGAATGGAAGTTGAGGGGAGCCAGACCCACGCTCGGCCCAGCCTGGCTTGCCCAGTACACCTTGGATTCAGGCCACCCGACGAGCGATTCCTCATGCACGTAAGGCACCAGGCAATTATCGGACGCATTGAAGATCGCGTAAGATTTCCGCTCTATATAGCCTTCCTTGGTTCGTATATAGGGAACATATTTAGCCATTTGCAAATCTCCAATAATAATGATTCACAGTTCGATTGTACTGAAGACTTGTTACAGGATTTATACGCATATCTTCTAAGCTTCGAAGTTTTATCGAAATTACCTCTGCACTACCTCCCATTGCTCATGGTCCGCGTACTGGACCAGATTGGTTTCGTTATCGGCCCCAGAGCTGCGATAATGTGCACTTGACCATGAGCGCATTAAACCCAACCTTGATATTCTCAAAACCCCGCTATTTTTCTGCAAACCTGAAACTCTTCTAAGTGATGGTATTCAAATGATTGTAATACTATAATCAGCAAATTTTCAATTTCGTCACCGGTTACTCACATTGTCCTCCATGCAGTTATTTGCCTTCGGCATTAACCATCAAACCGCGCCGCTCGATGTGCGCGAGCAGGTTTCTTTTCCGGAAGATGCCATGGAGCATGCCTTGCACGACCTGGTGGCCCATCATCCGGTGGGCGAGGCGGCAATTGTTTCGACCTGCAATCGTACCGAGATTTATTGCAGCACCGAAAAGCCGGAGGAAGCCACGCACTGGCTGGCGAATTTTCATCATTTGCAGACGCGGGAACTGGAGCCGTATCTCTACAAGTTGCCTCGCGAAAAGGCCGTGAAGCACGCATTTCGCGTCGCCAGCGGACTGGATTCCATGGTGCTGGGCGAGCCGCAGATACTCGGACAGTTGAAAAATGCGGTGAAATCCGCTGAACACGCCGGTACGCTCGGCATGTTGTTGCACAAGCTGTTCCAGCGCACGTTTTTCGTCGCCAAGGAGGTTCGCAGTTCCACCGAGATCGGTGCGAACTCGGTTTCCATGGCTGCGGCCGCCACGCGGCTGGCGGAGCGGATTTTTGGCGACATCAGCGAGCAGCGCGTGTTGTTTATCGGCGCGGGCGAAATGATCGAGTTATGTGCCAGCCATTTTGCCGCGCGCCATCCGAAGCGCATCACCGTCGCCAATCGCACCAGCGAGCGCGCGCAAGCCCTGGCGCATCGCTTCAACGCGCAGGTCATTGCCTTGAATGAGCTGCCTGAACAACTGGCGCTGCACGACATTGTGGTGACCTGCACCGCGAGTACCCTGCCCATACTCGGCAAAGGCATGTTGGAGCGCGCGATAAAAGCCCGCAAGCATCGTCCGATTTTCATGGTGGATCTGGCCGTGCCGCGAGACGTTGAACCAGAGGTGGCGGAACTGGATGACGTATTTCTTTATTCCGTGGACGATCTTGCCGATATCGTCAAGGAAGGGCTGGATTCCCGCCTGGGCGCGGTAGCGCAGGCCGAGGCAATCATCGATTCAAACGTGGTCAACTTCATGCACTGGCTGGAATCGCGCGAAATGGTACCCACCATACGTGCGCTGCGTGACCAGGCCGAACGGTACCGGCGCCATGAAATGGAGCGGGCGACGAAGCTTCTGGCCAAGGGCGAAGACCCGCAAAAAATATTGGAATCCTTGAGTAATGGCCTGACCAATAAATTCTTGCATCTGCCTTCCTATGCACTCAATCACGCCGCAGCGGACGAGCGTGACGATCTGGTCGATCTGATCAACCGACTGTACCACCTCCACCGTCCAGAATGAACAAAAGCATGACTGCCAAGCTCACGCAGCTCAGCGTGCGCCTGGAGGAGCTGAATCGCCTGCTGAGCAGCGAAACGATCATCTCCAATCTCGATAACTATCGCAAGCTGACGCGGGAACGTGCGGAGATTGCGCCGGTGGTCGAGCTTTATGATGCTTATCTGCAAAGTGAGCGCGATATCCACACCGCGCAGGGAATGTGCGGCGATGCCGCCATGCGCGAGTTTGCCGATGCCGAAATACGTGACGGTAAAGAGAAGCTTGTGCGATTCAGCGCGGAATTGCAGAAGCAACTACTGCCTAAAGACCCCAACGACGAGCGCAATATCTTTCTTGAAATCCGCGCCGGAACGGGTGGAGACGAATCCGCATTATTCGCCGGCGATCTGTTCCGGATGTATGCACGCTTCGCGGAACGCCAGCGCTGGCAGGTAGAGATAATCTCGCAAAGTCCATCCGAGGCCGGCGGTTATAAGGAGATCATTGCCAAGATCATCGGTAACGGCGCCTACTCCAAGCTCAAGTTTGAATCAGGCGGTCACCGGGTCCAGCGTGTTCCCGCCACCGAGACCCAGGGCCGTATTCATACTTCCGCCTGTACCGTCGCGGTCATGCCCGAGGCGGACGAGGTCATGGAGGTAGCCCTCAACCCGGCTGAATTACGGATCGATACTTACCGCGCTTCCGGCGCGGGCGGTCAGCATATCAACAAGACCGACTCCGCGGTGCGCGTCACGCATCTGCCGACGGGTATCGTGGTCGAATGCCAGGATGGCCGCTCGCAACACAAAAACAAGGCGCAAGCAATGAGCGTCCTTGCGGCGCGGATTCGCGACAAGCAGATGCGGGAACAACAGGACAAGCAGGCTGCTACGCGCAAGTCGCTGATCGGCAGCGGCGATCGTTCAGGGCGCATTCGTACCTATAATTTTCCCCAGGGGCGAATAACCGACCACCGTATCAACCTCACGCTCTACAAGATCGAACAGATCATGGATGGCGATTTGAGCGACCTGTGCTCTGCGCTAATGTCCGAACATCAGGCGGAGCAATTGGCGGCGATGGGGGAGTAGAGCGACACATTTTTTGTTTCTCCTGCCGCTACCCTTTGTGCCCTCGCGGCTCTCCCCTGGTTTCATGACAGATGGATCGCAAGGCCAGGACACGGTTTGAGGTTGATTCCACCCATGCAGCAGATCACTATTCGAGACGCGCTACAGCAATCGGGCCGCGACATTGACGATATCGACGCGCGTATTCTGCTGCAGTACGCGCTCGATGTCAGCCACGCTCACCTCATTGCTCACGCCGAGCAGGCGCTTGATTTGAAACAGGCGCAATCCTTTCGGCTGTTGACGGCACGGCGCGCTCGAGGCGAACCTGTTGCGTATCTCACAGGCAAACGAGAGTTTTATAGCCTGGAGTTTACGGTCACCCCGGCAGTTCTCATTCCTCGCCCTGAAACGGAATTACTGGTGGATATGGCGCTGGCGCGAATTCCGCCGGATCTTCCCTGGAAAATTCTTGATCTTGGAACCGGCAGCGGCGCTATCGCGCTGGCCATAGCAAAACACCGCCCCCTGGCGGATATTTCCGCGGTGGATTTCTCTGCGAATGCCCTGGCAGTCGCCAAAACAAATGCCCGCCAACTCGGTGTTGATAATGTGCACTTCATCGAAGCCGACTGGTTCGATGGCGTTAATGGTGAAAGATTCAATCTCATTGTGTCGAACCCCCCTTATATTGCAGATGGTGACCCACATCTCACGCGGGGGGATCTGCGCTTTGAACCGCGCATGGCGCTGGCGGCGGAAGGCGAAGGCCTTGATTGCATACGCTCGATCATCGCCGCCGCCCCCGCCCACCTGGTCGAAGATGGAGCGCTATTGCTGGAACATGGCTATGATCAGGCGGAAGCGTGCAGGCGATTATTGAGCGAAGCGGGTTTCAAAAGGGTGTTTTCCCGCCCCGATCTCGCGGGCATCATGCGAGTCAGTGGCGGAGCCCTTGATATTGCATAACGTGGCATGTTGCCGATATGGAAGCGGGGAATATTGCCCGGACAAATCAAATCGCTTGTAAAGGACCCGGGTTTCCCCTAAGCTAATTTACGGTTTGTTTTTTTAAGGAAAAGAAGGAGTCGATATGAATACACAAGAAGTCATCAAGCAGCAAGTCACTACTCACCCCGTTGTGCTCTATATGAAGGGCACGCCCGATGCCCCTCAATGCGGTTTTTCCGCTCATGCCGTCAAGATTCTCCATACCTGCGGCGTCAATGATATTTTTGCCGTGGATGTGCTTGCCGAACCCCAAATAAGGCAAGGTATCAAGGAATACTCAAACTGGCCGACCATTCCTCAACTCTACATAAATGGGGAATTCGTGGGCGGTTCCGATATCGTTGGCGAAATGTACCAGAGCGGCGAATTGCAGAAGTTGCTTCAGGGAAAAAAAGATTGAATTAAATTGGAGGGTTTGATTCAATGAACAATGAGCCGGCGATAAACGACAGCCGGCTTTTTGTTGGGTAATGCACATGACGAATTGCGCAATTGATCGGATCATGGGGTAATCGCTGCCGCGATTGCCCAGTAACGCGCGAACTTTCCGGCCGCCATGAACAGCATGGCCAATATCCAGTTAACTCGAAGCCAACCTGCGGCGACACACAGCAGATCGCCAATTATCGGCACCCAAGCCAGCAGTAATACCGGGCTGCCATGAGTACGTACCCACTGTAGGGCCCGCATACTCCCGCCGGCATTTTTCAGGAGTGTTTTTTCATCGGGTAAAAATAACCCGATCGCGTAGGAACTCATGCCGCCCAAAGTGTTGCCCAGCGAGGCGACGCTCAAGGCAGGCCAATATAGCTCGGGGTAGCCAGTTAAAACGCCAAACAATACCGCTTCCGAACCGCCGGGGAGCAAGGTGGCAGCAAGGAAACTGCTGATGAATAAGGCGAACAGACTCGATTGCTCATCCATAACAGTTTCTAAAAAATAGAGCTTCGGTAACTATAAAACCCATGAACAATTCTCATGCAGGCGCGGAAGCCGCAGGCAGTAACATGGGTGGGATGGAAACCGCAACGGACCAGGGACGGCAACGCACCCGGGCGATTTCTCGGGCATGGGCCTGATTAATATCTCGCAAAACCGGTCGCCGGGGCATTTCAGTACCTACCCATTCTTAGGGTTGCGGCAAAGTACACCCCTGCGGTGCTGCGCGTTAGTGCCGTCATTATCCCGGCGCGGCGCAAGCGATCTCCGCCGCCCGCTGCGGCACGTTTCGTTTGTATTACTTCGATTTTAACAGCTTAGCTGCCAAAGAAGGGTTCTACGAATGCCCCCGGTGTTGCTTGATGTAGTGCAGGAGGACGTGTCTCGATAGTTTTTGCAATTAATTGACATTGTCCGTTAACCAATCGTTAAAATTTGACTTAACGGTATTATCTGAGTGATGATAGGATGCTAATTACCCACCCCCTTTTCAAGAGGAAAATCATGACGACCACCGTATCTCTCAAGCAAAAGATCGATTCCATCATTAACGCCAAGCACCTGCTCAAGCATCCTTTTTATGTGGCCTGGACGGAAGGCAAGCTCTCCAAGGAGCAATTGCGTGGGTACGCGGAACAATATTTTCATAACGTACTGGCCGAGCCGACCTATCTGAGCGCAGTACATTTCAATACACCGCATTTTCACAGTGAAGCAAATAGCGGCGACATCAGTGTCCGCCAGGAAGTACTGAAAAACCTGATCAGCGAAGAGCACGGAGAAAAAAATCATCCCGCCTTATGGAAGAATTTTGCGCTGGCCCTGGGTTCGAGCGACAAGGACCTGGCTCGTGCGGCAGCTTTGCCGGACACGGCCAGACTGGTATCGACATTCCGCGACATCTGCCTGAACCAGCCGTTTTATGCAGGCCTCGCCGCAATGCATGCTTTTGAATCCCAAGTGCCGTCAATCGCTGCCGTAAAAATTGACGGGCTGATCAAGTTCTACGGAATGGATGACCCGGACAGTTATGAATTCTTTTCCGTACACCAGGAAGCCGACGTATATCATTCGCAAGCGGAATGGACGTTGATTGAACGCTTTGCCGATACGGCGGAGAAACAGGCTGAGGTAGTGGCGGCAACTATCCGGGCGTGTGACGCGCTCTGGGGTTTTCTCGATGGCGTGTATGAGAATTACTGCTCAGACCTGGCCTGCGAAGACAGGACTGCCGTTACCTTGCATTAACTCCCTGCACTGGTGAGCAGACAATAGCTCGTTTGTTGCACGTTTGCTCACCAGTGGGTTTGTTTCATAACCGTTGCTTGCTTTTCTCCTTATCTTCCTGCTTTCGCCGGTCGGTATTCAATCCACCGGCACAATTCCATCCAGCGTAGCGAAACAGGTATTCTTCGCGGTTACCAGAAAATCCCGCAAATAGGGGCGGGAAGCGGTTTCTGTGAGCGTGGACGCATATAGGTCGCTCCATAATCCGTGCGCGCCAATGCGGCGGGCGATAACATAATCATGATCGACGTAGTTCTTGATTCCCCAACTGGGCAATGCTGCGACACCGCGCCGGCTGGCTACCAGTTGCAGAATAGCCACGGTCAGTTCTGCGGTGCGCCGCTGCGGCTGGACGCCGGCGGGCTTCAGCACGTTGAGAATCAGGTCGATACGGTCCTCCGGTACCGGATAGGTAATAAGGGTTTCGTCGGCGAAGTCCGCCGCGTTCAATATCCGTTTTGCCCGTAAGGGGTGTTCTGGCGCCAGTACCGCCAGGATCTCAAAGCTGAATAGCGGATGATGAATAATGCCGCGCCGCCGCTTATGCTCGGATCCGATCACCACATCGGCGCCGCCCTCCTCCAGGAGTTTGACCGGATCGCTGTGAAATCCGGAAACCAGGTCCAGCTCCACCTCCGGCCAATGCTGGCGGAAGGCATCCATGAGTGGCATCAGCCAATCGAAACAGGTGTGGCATTCCAGCGCGATGCGCAAACTGCCTGTCGCCTGCTGCGACATGGTGGCGAGACTCCGTTCGGTTGCCTGGATGTCCTCCAGTACTTTTCCCGCAAGTGAAACCAGATGCTTGCCGGCATCGGTGAGTTCGACGGTTTGCCCGCGCCGCTGTACTATCGACAGTCCATAGTGGGTCTGCAAAGCCTTGATCTGATGTGATAATGCAGATTGGGTAAGGTGTACGCGCTTGGCAGCGCGTGAAACACTGCCTGTCTCGTGCAACGCTGCGAGCGTGCGAAGATGGCGTAATTCAAGAATGGATACAAGTGACATAGGTATGAATATTATTCATTAATATTTAATTATATTTCATTTGATTCATAGTTTAGTCTGCCACACAATCATCCCTTACTGCAACCGGCAACTTACGTGGGGGGAATAAACAATGGCACTGACACATAATCTGGGTTTTCCGCGCATTGGCGCGCGGCGCGAACTGAAGCAGGCACTCGAAGCCTACTGGCGCGGCGATATCAGTGATGAACAGTTAAAAACCACGGCAGCCGACATGAGGAAGCAGCACTGGCTGCTGCAGCGCGAAGCCGGCATCGATCTCATCCCGGCCGGCGATTTCGCACTGTATGATCAAATGCTGAATATGACGGCATTGCTCGGCGCGATACCTGCCCGGTTTAACGCGGGCAGCAACGAAATCGGCCTGGACCTGTATTTCGCAATGGCGCGGGGCACGGCGGATCAACCGGCGATGGAGATGACCAAGTGGTTCGATACCAACTATCACTACATTGTCCCGGAATTCGATGCACAGACCACATTCCGTATCGCTTCGCCGCAGCTCTTCAGCGAAGTGGCCGAGGCCAAGGCTCTCGGCATTTCACCCAAAGTGGTGCTGATCGGGCCGCTAACCTATCTGTATCTTGGCAAGGAAACCAAGCCTGGATTCAATCGCCTGGATCTGCTGCCTCATCTGTTGCCGGTTTATCGCGACATTCTTGCCCAGCTTGCTTCCCTGGGCGTGGAATGGGTGCAAATCGACGAGCCATTGCTGGCACTCGACCTGGATGACGATTGGTTGCGTAGTTTGGACCAGGCCTATGCCACCTTGCAGGAAACGGATAGCAGCGCGCGGAAGTTACCCAAGCTACTGCTGGCGACGTATTTTGAAGCCGTGGACAATCATGCTGCGCGCTTGAAAAAGCTGCCAGTCGATGGCTTGCATATCGATTTGTGCCGTGCACCGGGTCAGCTCGATACCTTTCTTGAAGGTTACCCTGCCGACAAGGTACTGTCGCTAGGTGTCATCGACGGCCGCAATGTGTGGCGTGCCGATCTTGCGCCGGTATTCTCGATTCTGTCACGTGCGCAATCCGTCCTGGGTGAGCGGCTATGGGTTGCGCCCAGTTGTTCCCTTCTGCATTGCCCGGTGGATCTTGAGCTGGAAACCCGGTTGGATGAGGAAATCAAGAGCTGGCTGGCATTTTCCGCGCAGAAATTGAGCGAGGTGTCGATACTCGGCCGCGGGTTGAATCAGGGGGAAAACGCGATACGCGATGTATTGGATGCCTCTACCAAGGCCAGACAAGCGCGCGCCGAATCGCCACGCATACATAGCCCGGTAATGCAGGAGCGCCTGCAACGTCTGGTGCGGGATGATATCGGACGCGGGAGTCCATTCCCAGTGCGGCAAGCACTGCAACGGCAACGTTTCAAGCTTCCTCCGCTACCCACTACGACCATTGGCTCATTTCCCCAGACGACGGAGATTCGCCAGGCTCGTGCTGCGTTTAAAAAAGGTGAACTCGGCAATTTGCAGTATCTGGAAGCGATGCGTAATGAGATACGCTTGGCGGTAAAAAAACAGGAGGAAATCGGACTGGATGTACTCGTGCATGGGGAGCCAGAGCGCAACGACATGGTGGAGTATTTCGGCGAGCAATTGTGGGGCTACGCTTTTACCGAGAATGGCTGGGTGCAGAGCTACGGTTCCCGTTGCGTGAAGCCACCTGTCCTATATGGCGATATCTACCGGCCCGAGCCGATGACGCTGGAGTGGATTCAATACGCGCAGAGCCAGACCGAAAAGCCCGTCAAAGGCATGTTGACCGGCCCGATAACGATGCTGATGTGGTCGTTCGTGCGTGACGACCAACCGCGTTCGCTCACGGCCCTCCAGCTCGCGCTCGCCATCCGGGATGAAGTTGTCGACCTGGAGCAGGGCGGCATAGGCATTATTCAAATCGACGAACCCGCTTTTCGCGAGGGGTTGCCATTGAAAAAACGCGACTGGAACGGATATTTTCAATGGGCAGTGGAAGCATTCCGCGTCGCCAGCTCGGGTGTAAGAGACGATACGCAGATACACACCCATATGTGCTATTCGGAGTTCAACGATATCCTGCCCGCCATTGCCGACATGGATGCGGATGTGATTACCATCGAAACCTCACGCTCACGCATGGAGCTGCTCGATGGGTTCGGCCATTTCAAGTATCCCAATGAGATCGGTCCCGGCGTCTACGACATCCATTCACCGCGGATTCCTCAAACCGCGGAAATGCTGGAACTGCTGGAAAAAGCCTGCCTGGTGATCAATCCAGAGCAACTTTGGGTGAACCCCGACTGCGGCCTGAAGACGCGAAACTGGCCGGAAGTTACCACGGCATTGGAAAGAATGGTCGAAGCGGCGCGCCTGCTGCGCGTCCGTCTGGAAACTCCACAAGCCGAGTCCGCAAGCGCCATAGCATGAGCTGATCATAACGAAGATCCCATCAGGCCGATTTATGAAGGCCAGAAGTGGATGTTCTCCTTCCCGTGAACTTCAAAAAGTAGGCCGGGCTATGCCCGGTATCGTTTTACGACCGTCGGGCGGAGCCCGACCTACTTTGCAGTTCCTTGAACGGTGCCCTGAAGCGCCGCCCGAGAGGCCCCACCAAGCGGATCTGACAACGCAGGGAATGCCGCGCTAAGTTTTTTCAGATGTTCAATTTCCCATAAACGATATTTTAAACCCTAAAGTAGGCCGGGCTATGCCCGGTATCGTTTTTATGATCCTCGGGCGGAGCCCGACCTACTTTGCCTTGGAATGGTGCCCCGAAGCGTCGCCCGAGGGACCTCGCGAAGCGGGATCGGACAACGTAGGGGGATGTTGCGCTACGCGCAAGGAGCCCCGCAGCCACGCTTAGGTAGTTGCGCGGTACAAACCGGGGCGGTAGCCCCGCCGCACGGTGGCACCCGTATCCCGGCAAAGACATGGCCGGAGTCCATCCAACACCGAGGAATGGATTTTCGCGGGTGCGAAAATATTTTGTCGTTGAACTTACTTCTTTCCGTCGCCGTTGACCGCAGCCTTGAGCGCCGCGCCCGGTTTGAATGCCGGAATCCTGGACGCGGCAATCTTCAGCTCCCCACCCGTCCTGGGGTTGCGGCCGGTGCGTGCAGCACGCTCGCGTACTTCGAAAGACCCGAACCCCGGCAATGAGAGTGAATCCCCTTTTTGTAGCGTATCCGAAATAATTTCTATCAGCGCCCCAACGGTGCGGTTCGCGTCGGCTTTGCTGCAGCCGGTCTTGGTGGCTATTGCTTCAATGAACTCAGTCTTATTCATATTCGAGAACTCCATTTTCAGTATTGGTTAATCAAGTTTACGGCATTCCCTCATGGAGATGACGAAATAGCTCTACGGATTCCCTGGCTTGTTCTTTAGCGCGCCTGAGCGACGGACACATCGCTCAGGCTTGTCGTGTAGCAGGGTGGCATGCATTCCCTTCACATTCCCCAGGCTCTATTGGTGGTTTCGGGAGAGGCGATGGCGACGTATTGCAGGCCGACCACCGACCCACCCACTACTTTCAAGGAAAAATTACCATACAAGCGATGAATGAATTCTGTGCTGACGTTGCTGATTTTGAGATCGAAGAGTGCATTACGGTGCCGAATTTCGAAGATTTTCGGCTATTGACAGGCTGATCTATCGCCATTGTCATAAAACTGATAGCTGCTGTCAACGGTAATTTAAAACCGATACAGTTTTTCCGGCATCGGCAATTGAATATTGTGCTTGCGCCGGATGCGGCAAGGTATCAGATACGGTGGTCAGTTTCAGCTATGCGCAGAGTTCGGTGATGCGTTCGTGGGTGATATTCGTGTGATCACTCTCATCATCTGGTCATAGATCGACAGTGGGTGCTGTAGCGGCGCAAGCCAGCAGCGTATCGGGTGCGCATGAAAGGCTCTCAAGTTGAAGCAACGGCGCAACTCTTGGTACGCCGCAAGCAGAACAGGTGCCGCGCTCCAGCCGTCTTATCTTCACGCGAACTCAGCGCCTCATCCCCCGGTCCTGTCGGCAGCCTCCATCGGTACGCGGGCCTTGGCGGCAAGCTCCTTGAGCAGCACGGCGGCCGGGGCCGGTTTATCTCCCGGCGTTTCCACCGGAGAAGGCGCCAGCGGCTGCAGGAGATCGCCTTTTCCCTGCGTTTCGTGAAACCAGAGAGCCTGAACATAGAGTCCGGGAACGTTGAGAAGCCGCAGTTCAAAGCCGCCTTGCGCCACTTCCGGAAAGTCCGCCACCGCGCGCAGCGCCCTCGCGCTCGAGTCGACGAAGCGGCTTTCGTTAAAAGCCGAGAAAACCTGCTCTCCCCGGGGTCCGGCAACCGTCTCGGCGGAGGCGAGGACATTGTCGCCCTCCTGCACCAGATAGCGCCAGCCGGTCGGCCTGGCCGCATCGAGACCTTTTCCCGCCACGAGGTCGGAGAGGCCCAACGTGAATACCTGCTGCGGCTCGGTGAGCTGCAGCGGCCCGGTAGCATTGCGCAACGCGGGGGTTCTGAAGGCGCGGTTCCTGCTCAAATCCAGGAAAGTGGAATGCATGGCATCCAGCGCCTGTTGCGGAGGTTTTGGAGCGATAAAGGCCATCGGAAACTCCTCAGTATTTGGTGTAGTAAGTATGGGTCCATGTTCCCGACCCTTTATAGGCAGTCTGCAGGGTCGCGTAATTGACATCCGAGCGGCCGTAGATCGGATCGTCGACCGACACATAGTCGATACCGCCCGCGCTATATTGCCCCTTGATGACCAGGAAATGGGCACCGCCGCCCGACCAGGCCACCCGGATGCCCAGCGGACGAGCGAAGGTTACCTCGTTCTCGATCTGGGCGGTGGTGGCGATGCCGCCCACCCAGTGGTCGAAGTGGCCCACCACCGTAAGTGCCTGGTCGAGAAAGCCGTAGACGTTGCAGGGGCCGGACGCACCTGCGCCGCAACAGTCGGTTCGTGCCAGTTCGCCATTGGCCACGGCGCACTGCTGCCAGTCGCTCCCCGGTTGATAGAACAGGGCGACGCTGGTCGCGGTTGCCGCCCAGCACCAGTTCGATTGCTGCTGGGGCTGCATGAAGAAGTACATTTCATCGAGCCACCAGATCGTATCGATGTGGCGCTCGATTCCCACGACAAGGGCATTGAGTTCGTCGATGTGCTGATCGGTTCCCACGACAAAGACATCGAGTATGTCGGGGTAGCGGCTCAATGCATTGATCGAGGTTCCCGGCGCGACGACCGGCAAACCCCGAATCATACCGTGCCGGTCCCAGGGGCTCGATGCATTGAGCTCCGGCGCGACGGCGCCTGCGGCGATCTGGAACCAGGAGCCCCAGCCGGTGCTGGCGTCCCACCAGATGCTGAAGGCGCCGTGGTTTGTGCCCACGGCGAAGACATCGAGATGATTGGGATAGCGCGACACGACGCTGATGGACGTGTTGGGAGCCGCTGCGCCGTTGGCCACCACAAACCAGTTCTGGGCCCAGCCGCCATTGGCGTCCCACCAGATGCTGTAGATCCTATGATCTGTGCCGACGATGAAGAGGTCCAGGTGAGTCGGATAACGCGCCACGGCCGCAACCGAACTGCTCGGGGCGGCGAACCCGCCTGCAACCTGGAACCAGCTTGCCCACCCGGTGCTCGCGTCCCACCAGGTGCTGAAGATGCCGTGATTGGACCCGACCGCAAAAAGGTCGATATGGTTGGGGTTGCGGGTCACCGCCGTGATTGACGTTCCGGCTGCGGCCACGCCACCGCTGACAACGAACCAGTTCGCCGCCCAGCCGCCGTTGGCGTCCCACCAGATGCTGCTGATTTTGTGGTCCGATCTCACCACGAACAAATCCAGGTGGTTGGGGTTGCGGGCAATGGCCGCGACGGCAGTCCCCGGCGCCGCGGTCAGGTTAGAAACATGGAACCAGCTATTGGCCCAGCCGCCATTGGCATCCCACCAGATGCTGTAGATCTTGTGGTCCGATCCCACAACGAAAAGATCGAGGTGGTCGGGATTACGGGCGACCACAGTGACTGTCGTCCCCGGCGCTGCGATGCCGCCGGCAACCTGGAACCAGTTCGACCATCCCGTGGAGATATCCCACCACGCGCTGTAAATTCCGTGGTCCGTGCCCACGCAAAAGATATCGAGATGCTGCGGATACCTCGCAACCGAGGTGATGGAAGTCGACGGTGCCGCAACGCCGCCGCTGACGCCAACCCAATTCGGTGCCCAGCCCATTGTCTACTCCTTCCGTTGATGTTCATGTCCCGAAAAAGCAGGACCATATGTATCAGGAAAAATAAACGCTCATTTTCATATGTGTGGACATCACTCCAGTATGCCAATCAGCTTTCGTTCAAGTATATAATTGATTGTTATCATGGAAGTTTTTGGCGATTCTTGTAAAGCCTGTTTACCGAATGACTCTACCTCTCTTGACACTCTTGACCACCTCTTGCTCAGGCCCAGCCTCGATTCGATATCGAACATAAAGGACTACTATTATCTGGAACCATTTATTATTTATATATTAAGAGCGGGAAATTACAAATATGAAATACCTGAACTTAATGGGACTCTGATCCCGTGAAAGACCGCCGTATTGGCGGATTCATGAGCCTGCCCCAAGAGAAGGGAGGAACACAAGGCTGGAACCGGGAGCACTAGCGATGATTCATCCTGCACACCGTCCGGCCGGGGCCAGCAATAAAGACTCCCTGAAACTCTGCGCTTCTCTGGAGCCTCGTATGGTGCCCGTCGGATCGGAGGCGACATCTGCGGCGCCTGCCCTTCCGGTCCATGCCCGCTTGACGCAGCACCCCTTTTACGCGGAATCCCTTCATTTGCCTCCCAATCCAATTTCCGGAGCTGTCCGGAACAATCAATGGGCGATTCTGAAGCTGTGCTGAAGCTGTGCTGAAGCTGGGGCTGGTTACTGGCTGATGCTCACGATCATAAGTCCGCCCACAATCAGGAGGACCCCGCACCACAGTCGGGGCGTCATCTTTTCCTTGAGCGCCAAGCTGGCCCCAAACGCCATGAAAAGCGGACTCAGGGCATCGAACGGGTAGAGATAACTCAGCTCGACCTGCGACAGCAACTCCAGCCACAGGAAAAACCAGAGCGTCAGCAGGCCGATGCCGCAGGCGAATGGAACAGCCTGCTTCCACCTGGCGGCTTCCGATTCGCCTGCCGTGCCATTCATTGCATGCTTGAGAAAAATCTGTCCCCCTACCATGAAAGCCTGGGAAACAATGATGAGAACCGGAAACCAGCTGCTCATGCGCGCTCCTCGACCCGGCAATAGGATTCTGCAATCACCAGGACCCCAAGGAGCACCACGGCTATTCCGGCAGCGCGCATCGGACTGATCATTTCGCCCAGAAAAAGATAGCTGGCCAGAGGGACGAAGATGTGCTCGATATTAATCAGATTGAAAGCGATGTTGAGGGGAAGGACTTTGAGTACCTTTAACCAGAAGACAAAGCTGATGATGTAACAGAGAATTCCCGCCAGGATCCAACCTGACACAAGTCCCTGAATCTCCAGCCAGCTTAGCCCGCTATGAAAAGTTTGCGTGTCGCCCACCCCCATTTTCAAGAAAACCTGAGACGCGGCGACAAACAGGGCACAGCAGACGACCCCCCAATAGGGAAGGCCTCGTTTTACACTCGCGGGAGACTGGATCGGGTTCATCGTAAATCCATAAAGTGGGGAATTTCGGGAAACCGGATCATACCGTGCCGGTTACAGGATGGGAATCGGATGCCGAACGATTCAACCCCAAGGCAATCACCGCCGGTTTGATTCCCATCTCCAGTTGCGTTTGGATCATCATTCGCTCTTCAATACTTAACTGCTGATAGATCTTTCCCATACAACATTTTCTCCCAAAAATGTTGCACGTGGTTTTTGAGCGCGCCCTGGTTCAAATTGTTGGGACCACTTCTAACTCTCGCGGCTCGTAAACTCTCACAGGGAATGAGGATTTATACTCGCGATGGCGGTGTAATTGATGTTTCCGGTTGCTCCCTTCTTTATAGACGCAGGGGCTTGCTGAAAGGCCCATAATCCAAGGTTGTCATGGTGCAGGTTCTGGCTGCTGTTGAAAAATGCTCGAACCATAATGGGGCCGGTCGTCGGGCCTGTAGTTGAGCTTATCCTGATTCTGTAGCTTGGTGTCCTCCCATTGGGCCGTCCAACATCATCTGTATGGATAGAGTCGAACATCGGCATTGCGGAATCCAGTGAGCTGGGAGTCACAGGCAGCAGCAGATTTGCCAAGGAAGGATCGTAGGATAACGTCACGATATCGCCACCCGTCTTAAAGCGAAGCGCGTTAACATCATGCCGGACATGATCAATAAACATGGTGGAAATCTGGAGGAGCCGCATCGACTCGAGCTTTTCTGTCTGCACGGGGTCCGGGGTCACATCCTCTGTGAATTCAAACGTTCCCGCCACATGGAGGGTAGTCGACAGGGCACACGGCTCTTCCAGGGTCAGTGTCCAGGCAAGATTCATGATTTGATTAGTCGTGGCTCTGCCGGGGGAAAGATTTGAATGGGAGCTCGTAATCCGGATCAGCATCCTGCCCATACCATCCTGATTGAGCAGGGATGTGTCAATGGCGACGCGCTGCAACTGGGGATGGAAGAATAACGTTCTCGTCGGATACGAAGACGATGTGCCGGAGATTGCCGGGCCGAGGATAAGGCTCTGGCCGAACGGCAGCGGCGGCGCTGGATCAGCCCCGGCCTTAAGCCGCAGATAACCGGAAGAGTAGATGACAAGGATCTGAGGGAAACGGTTTATATCGGGTACGCGCTTCGCAAAGGCCAGGAGCTTTGTCATCCCCATCGATTTACCATCGATCAGGACTTCGAATGGGTCTTCCGGGATCGACGCCCGCAGCTTTTTTATTGCCCACTCGCTATTGTTGAATATCGCTGTTTTCTTCAAGGCGTTTTCGTCTTCCGGAGTCAGTTGCGGAGATTCTCATATTTAGCATGAGGGCAGGGATACCATAGCGCTTATTCCCCGGATGCAGTTAAATCTCCCTGACTTCAAGGGGCCGGAATATGACCTAAAGTGATGTAATCTAATTAATGGGTAAATGGAACGTCTACATGGTGCGCTGTTCAGACGGCAGCTTATATACCGGTATTGCCATGGATGTGGCGCGACGCGTGGTTGAGCACAATACGAATGATGTGCTTGCCGCCAGATATACCCGCGCCAGACGTCCGGTGATGCTTGTGTACCAGGAAAAATGCGATACGCGCTCGGCAGCAAGCAAACGCGAGTACGAAATCAAGCAAATGGACAAGAAAGAAAAGCTGATGCTGATTGTGGCAGAGCCGCCCTATGCATGTGCGGTTGGAAAGTGAATTCACCAGGCAATATATTGATCCAGGGATTCGCTCCAATTGATAAGGGCGGACGTAGCAAATTTTTCTGAGTTGCCTATGCGGCAGTGAACTATGACCGGCATGCGCAGGCTGCGCTCATCCTTTTCTGAGCTGCCTATGCGGCAGTGAACGTGGTCGTGGAAACGACTGCGGCGGCTGACAATTTCTGAGCTGCCTATGCGGCAGTGAACCTCCGACCTTTGCCGTAAATGAGCCTGTGTTGTTTCTGAGCTGCCTATGCGGCAGTGAACTTACTTTGTCGGCGCAGGCATCTGGGCTAAGTTTTCTGAGCTGCCTATGCGGCAGTGAACACCGGTTTAGTGGTGTCCAGCAAATACCACGCTTTCTGAGCTGCCTATGCGGCAGTGAACCAATTGCTCCGGCACCTCGGTTATTCCGAGCGTTTCTGAGCTGCCTATGCGGCAGTGAACCTCCACCTGCACGCCGTGG